>DASYUM010000290.1:0-6992 GCA_036001225.1 Candidatus Methylomirabilota bacterium
ATCGAGGCGTTCGAGCGGATCGAGGGCCGGGCCGCCTGGTACACGCCGTGGGGCGACCCCGCCGACACGCGCTCGATCACGGTGGGCCGCGACGGTGCCCTGTACGTCAACGTCCACGTCGGCGGCGTGGCGCGCTCGACCGACGGGGGGCGAAGCTGGCGCGCGACCCTGGACATCGAGACCGACGTGCACCAGGTGCTCGCCGACCCGACGGTCGCCGGCCGCGTCTTCGCCGCCGCCGCGGTCGGCCTCGTCGTGAGCGACGACGGCGGCGAGAGCTGGCGGACGGAGACCGAGGGCCTGCACGCCCGCTATTGCCGCGCGGTCGCCGTGAGCCAGGCGGCGGTGCTCGTCACCGCGTCCACCGGTCACCGCGGCCGGCGGGCCGGGCTCTACCGGCGCGCCCTGGACGGTCCCCCCGGCTTCGAGCGCTGCCGGGAGGGCCTGCCCGACTCGTTCGGCGACAACATCGACACCCACTGCCTGGCCG
Source organism: Candidatus Methylomirabilota bacterium (assembly GCA_036001225.1). GTDB lineage: Bacteria > Methylomirabilota > Methylomirabilia > Rokubacteriales > DASRDR01 > DASYUM01. Next base: position 491 of record DASYUM010000290.1, read on the forward strand.
CGGCCGGCGCGACGGCGGTGTTCGGGACCGAGGACGGCCAGGTCTACGCGTCGCGGGACGAGGGGTCGAGTTGGCAGCTCCTCGCGAAGGGGCTGGCCCCGGTGCGCTGCCTCGCCCTCGCCTGACGCGCGCGTGCGCGGCCGCATCCGCCTCGTCACCGCCAATCTGTTCAACGGCCGCGCGGACGCCGCCGCGTTCGCGCGCCTGGTCGAGCGCCTCGAGGCCGACGTGGTCGCGGTGCAGGAGGTGACTCGCGCCCAGGCCGATGCCCTCGGGCGCGCCCTGCCATTCGGGAAGCTCGAGCCTGCGGCCAACCACATGGGCATGGGGATCGCGCTCCGCTACCCCGCCAGCGTCAGCCGGCTGCCGCTGCCGCGCCGGGGCGCCTTCGTGGCCGAGCTGGTCGGCCCGGGCTGGCCGGAGGCGCCCGGGGCGGTCGAGATCGTGAACATCCACATCGTGGCGCCCCATCTTCCACCCCCGTGGCGGACCCTGGCCCAGCGGCACGGCCAGCTCCGCGCGCTCGAGGCCTACCTCGACGCCGCGCCCCGCCGCCCCCGCGCGCTGGTGGGCGACCTGAACGCGACGCCGCTGTGGCCGGTCTACCGCCGCCTCGCCGCCCGCTTCGCCGACGCCGCCCGGCTGGCGGCGCGGCAGGACGGGGGCCGGGCCGGGCGGACGTGGGGCCCGTGGGCCGCCGGCCCGCGCCTCCTCCGCATCGACCATGTCCTGGTGGCCGGGCTCGCCGTGGGGAGCGCGCAGGTGACGCCGATCGCCGGGAGCGACCACAGCGCGCTGGTCGTGGATCTGGCGCTGCCGGAGACGTCCGCCTGAGCGCTGGCGCTCCGGTGGCGCTCGCCTTCCGGCGCGTGTCCAAGGTCTACCAGGGCGCCGGGCGCGCGCCCCGCTTCGCCCTCCGCGACGTCTCGTTCGACCTCGCCGCCGGGCGCCGGGTCGCGATCGTCGGCCGGAGCGGCAGCGGGAAGTCCACCCTTCTCCACGTGGCCGCCGGCATCGACGTGCCGACGGCGGGCGACGTCGTGGTCGGGGGGCGGAGCCTGGGCGCGCTGTCGGATCGGGCTCGCACGCTGCTCCGGCGCGCCGAGATCGGCCTCGTCTTCCAGTTCTTTCACCTGCTGCCGCACCTCTCCGTCCACGACAACGTCGCCCTGCCCGAGCTGATCGCGGGCGGTCGCCCGGCCACGTTCCGGCCGCGGGTGGGGGAGCTGCTCGAGCGGGTCGGCCTCGCCGACCGCGCCGCCGACCCGGTGCACGAGCTCTCCGGCGGCGAGATGCAGCGGGTCGCGATCTGCCGGGCCCTGCTCAGGCGGCCGCGGCTGCTCCTGGCCGACGAGCCGACCGGGAACCTCGACGAGGCGTCGAGCCGGCTGGTCCTGGACCTCATGCTCTCGCTGGCCAAGGAGGAGGAGAGCGCGCTCCTCTACGTGACCCACAGCCGGGAGCTGGCGGGGCTCGCCGACGAGACCTGGCGGCTCCAGGACGGGGGCCTGGGGGACGCCTCCCCGCCGGGGGGTCTCCGGCCGTGATCCGGTACTGGTGGACGAGTCTCGTCGCCTCGGCGCGGGGCGGTGGCGTCCTCTATCTCCTCACCGTGGTCGGCGCGGCCCTCGGCGTGGCCTCGGTCCTCTCGATCCAGATCATCAATCGGAGCGCGGTCGGCGCCTTCGAGGCGGGACTCCAGGCGGTGAGCGGCGACGCCGATCTCTCCATCCTGGGCCGGACCCCGACGTTCCCGGAGCGGCTCTACCCGGAGGTGCTCGCCGAGTCGGGCGTGGCGGCGGCGTGGCCGCTCTACCGGGTCGACGTCGCGCTGGCGGGGCGCGAGGCGGTCTTCCTCGAGGTGGTGGGGGCGGATCTCGTCGCCCCGCTCCAGGTGCCGTGGCAGGGCGAGTCGGCCGACCCCGCCGACGCGCTGACGCGCCCCGGGTGGATCGCGGTCAGCCCCGATCTGGCGACGCGGATGGGGTGGCGGCCCGGCGACCGCTTCGAGGTCACCAGCGGCTCGCGCCGGGCCCGGCTCGTGGTGGGAGCGCTCGTGGACTGGCGGCGGCGCAGTCCCCGGGCGAGCGCGCGGCTCGCCCTCATGGACATCGCCCAGGCCCAGGGCCTCCTCGGCCACCCGGGGCGGCTCAGCCAGATCGACGTCCGGGCGGCGCCCGGCGCCGACCTCAGCGCGCTCGCCAGCCGCCTGGCGGCCCGGCTGGGGCCGGGGGTCCAGGTGCTCACGCCGGCCGCGCGGGGGGAGCAGGCGGCCGACCTGCTCGCCGCGTTCCGGCTCAACCTGACCGCGCTCAGCCTCATCAGCCTCTTCGTCGGGCTGTTCGTAGTCCACGAGAGCGTCCAGGCGGCGCTGGTGCGCCGGCGGGCGGAGCTGGGCCTGCTCCGCTCGCTGGGCGCGACGCGGGGGCAGCTGCTCGCGCTCATCCTGGCCGAGGTGGTCCTGCTCGGGCTGATCGGGGTCGCGCTGGGGCTGCCGCTCGGCTACTGGGTGGCGGCCGCCAACGTGGAGGTGGTCAGCGCGACGCTGACGAACCTCTACCTGCTCGAGCGGATCGAGTCGCTCCAGTTCCCGGTCGCGCTGGCCGGCCTGGCGGCGCTCATCGGCGTGGCCGGCGCCCTGACCGGCGGCCTCTGGCCCGCTCTGGACATGGGGCGCCGGCGGACGACGGCGCTGCTCGCCCCGTTCACGCTCCACCAGGCCATCCGCTCCATCGCCGGCCGGCTCGCCGCCGGCGGCGCGGTCGGGCTGGCCGTGGCGGCGGCGTGGTTCGCGTGGGTCGGGCGAGGCTGGCGGCCGGGCGGCTTCGTGCTGGGGGTCGCCCTGCTGGCGGCGATCCCGCTGGTGACGCCGCTCCTCGTGGAGCGGGCGGGTGCGTGGGTCCGGCTCCGCGGCTTCGGCCTCGGCTACAGCCTGAAGAGCCTGGCCACGCGGCTGCAGACGACCTCGTTCGCGGTCGCCTCGCTGGCCATCGCGGTCAGCATGCTGGTCGGGATCACGCTCATGATCGGGAGCTTCCGCCGGACCGTCGAGGTCTGGGTGCAGACCACGATCCGGGCCGACGTCTACGTGACGACGCCGTCGTGGGCGCGGGCCGGCTCCGAGGCCACCCTCGATCCCGCGGTGGTGGCCGCGCTGCGCGGACATCCGGGGGTGGCGTTCGTGGATCGGCTGCGTCGGCTCTCCGCCTACGTCGGCGGCCGGCGCATCGCGGTGGCCGGCATCGACATGACGCTGCCCCGCCGCGAGGAGCGCTTCGCGTTCGTGGGCGGAGACCCGGCGGAGGCGGTTCGCCGGGTGCGCGAGAAGGGCGCCATCCTGGTCAGCGAGCCGCTCGCCCGGAAGGCCGGGCTCGGCCGCGGCGACCGGGTGGCCATCGCCGGACCGGACGGCGCGCTGACCTTCCCGATCGCCGGGGTCTACTACGACTACAGCACGGAGGCGGGGGCGGTCGTCATGGACCTGGCGACGCTGGACGCCCGCTTCGGACCCGGCGGCATCCACAGTCTCGCCCTCTACCTCGAGCCGGGTCGCGACCCCGACCGCGTCATCGACGAGCTGAAGCAGCGGCTCCCGGACGCGCCGCTCGTCTTCCGCTCGAACCGGCGGCTGCGGGAGGAGATCTTCGCCGTCTTCGATCAGACCTTCGCCGTCACCCGCGTCCTCCAGGGGATGAGCCTGCTGATCGCCGTCTCCGGGATCACGCTGACGCTCCTGGTCCTCGCCCGCGAGCGACTCTCCGAGCTGGCGCTCTATCGGGCGCTGGGCGCCCGGCGCCGGCAGCTCTTCGGCCTCTTCGTCGGCAAAGGGCTGGCCATGGGGCTGCTCGCCCTGGCCCTCGGCCTCGCCGGCGGCGTCGCGCTCGCCGCCATCTTGATCTTCGTGATCAACCGGGCCTACTTCGGCTGGACGATCCAGGTCCACTGGCCGTGGGCGGCGCTCGGGCGCGAGGTCGGCGCCATCCTGGCCGCGGCGATGGTGGCGAGCCTGTACCCGGCGCTGCGGGCCAGCCGGACGCCGGCCACCGAGCTCTCGCGCGATGACATCTAGATTGTCGGAGGGGGCCTCAACGGCCCCCTCCGAGGCCTCCCCCAGGAAAGGCGCGCCGCAGGACGTCGCGGGGCTGGGGCCCCGCCGTCCGAGGTGCGCGAACCCAAAGATTGCGCCGGCAAACCCGGCGCTCGGAGCGGACCACCGGACGCGGTGCGGTCTAGCTTCACGCGGCGCGCGGTTATCCCGACAGGCTCCTAGGCTGGCGGCGCTCGGACTGAGCGTGCTGGTGGCCGCCGCCGCGTGGGGCGCGGTGGACTGGGAGACGGCGCGGCCGGAGTATCGCTGGGCCTTTCCGCGCGACCACTGGGCGCGGCCGGGCTATCGCCTCGAATGGTGGTACCTCACGGGTCACCTGGCGGCGGTGGAGGAGCCGGGGCGGCGCTTCGGCTACCAGTTCACGCTCTTCCGGCTCGGCGTCGCCCGCGAACCGCCCACGTTCGACTCGGCGTGGAGCGCGCGGGACCTCGTGATGGGGCACGCCGCGGTGACCGACCTCGCCGCCGGCCGCCACGTCTTCAGCGAGGTGCTCTACCGGGCGGTGCCGTTGCTCGGCGGCTTCGGCCGCTACCCCGAGCCGCGCCTGGCCTGGAGCCGGGGGCCGGCAGGGACGGAGACGCCGTGGACGCTCGACTGGAACGGCGAGGCCTTCGACGTCGCGATGGCCGACCGGGTGCGCGGCCTCGCCTTCCGGCTCGCCACCCACCCGGCCAAGCCGCTCGTCTTCCAGGGGCCGGGCGGGTTCAGCCGCAAGGCTCAGGCGGCGGGCGCGGCCAGCCAGTACTACAGCTTCACCCGACTCCGCACGACGGGGACGCTCGCGCTCGACGACCGGACATGGACGGTCGGGGGCGAGAGCTGGATGGACAAGGAGTTCGGCTCCACCCAGCTCGGCGAGGCCCAGGTCGGCTGGGACTGGTTCAGCCTCCAGCTCGGCGACGGCCGCGAGCTGATGCTCTACCTCCTGCGCGACCGGTCCGGGGCCGTGGACTTCGCGAGCGGAACGCTCGTGTCGGCCGCCGGCCGGGCGCGTCATCTCGCGCCGGCCGAGTTCTCGGTTCGCGCGACAGCGCGCTGGAAGAGCGCGGCGAGCGGCGCCGAGTATCCGGCGGGCTGGGTGGTCGAGCTACCCGGTGAGGGGGTGCGCCTCGAGGTCGTGCCCGAGCTCGCCGACCAGGAGAACCGAAGCCGCCTGGTCCGCGACCTGGTCTACTGGGAAGGCGCGGTGGCGATCCGCACCGCCGACGGCGCGCCGGCCGGCCGCGGCTACGTCGAGCTGACCGGCTACGGCCGGTCGCGCCGTCCCGGTCAGGGGAGCGTGCGGTAGCCGCAGTCGCGGAAGTCGCGGTCGAACGAGAAGGCGGCGCTCAGCCCCAAGCGCTCCATCAGCTCGAAGCTGGCACAATCGGTCAAGCTGAGGCGTTTGTCGGCGAAGCGGGCCATTCGCGCCAGGGCACCGCGGACGACGTCGGCGCCGATGAACAGCACCTCGTAGCGCCGGCTCTCGAGCAGGCTACCGGCGACGGCGACGGCCTGGGCGGCGCCGGCGTGCACGCGCAGGCGCGTCGCCAGCTCGGAAAGGATCAGCTCGGTCAGGACGAAGCGGGCCTGCGGAGCCTGACGCACGAACGCGACGGCCGCCGCGTGGTTCCGATCGTCGCGGAGGGCGAGCGCCAGCAGAGCGCTGGTGTCGGCCAGCAGCTTCACCGTCGGCCTCCTTGGGCCAGCCGTAGAGGTAGTGGTCGTGGTTGACCGACTCGTCGCCGCCCGACGTGGCCACGCACCCGATCAGGGCGTCGGCGGGGTCCTCGCCGAGGGGCAGGGACGCGCCATGATCGCCCCGCCCGAGATACCGGTCGACCGCCTCCCGGACCACCGCCGCCAAAGTGCAGCCGCGGCGCGACGCCCGGTAGCGCAGCTCCCGATACGCCTCGGCGGGGAAGCGGAGGTTCGTCGTGACGTACCGCGGCATGGCGATACCACGATATCGCCGGTGCCGGCTCGCCGTCAAGAGCGCGGGCGCTCAGGTCGTCGAGCAACAGGCCGGGCGGTCACTCGATGAGCCGGTCGGCCTGGACGATGAACTTCAGGCGGGCGAGACCGAGCTCAGACCTCGACGGTCCAGCCACGGGTGTCGGGGACCCGGGCGTACTGGATGTCCACGATGGCCTGGTAGAGCCGCTGGGTCAGCTCGCCGATCTTGCCCCCGTTGATGACGATCCGCTCGCCCTTGTAGGCGAGCTCGCCGACCGGGGAGATGACGGCGGCCGTGCCGGTCCCCCACGCCTCGCGAAGGGCCCCGCTGCGGGCGGCGGCGATCACCTCGTCGATGGCGATCGGGCGCTCGGCGACCTTGAGTCCCCCCCACTCGCGCATCAGCGTGAGGGCCGAGTCCCGGGTGACGCCGGGCAGGATGGTGCCGGTCAAGGGCGG
>DASYUM010000291.1:0-15362 GCA_036001225.1 Candidatus Methylomirabilota bacterium
CCCCTGGCTGCCGGCCGTGGGCGACGGAGCCTGCTCGAACGTCGGGGCCGGTTGCATCGCGCCCGACCGCATCGCGCTGATGGTCGGCACCTCGGGCGCGATGCGGGTCTGCTGGGCGACGGACACGTTCACGGTCCCCCCCGGCCTCTGGTGCTACCGGGTGGACCGGCGGCGGATCCTGCTCGGCGGCGCGCTCTCCAACGGCGGCAATCTGTACGCATGGCTCGCCGAGACGCTGCGCCTGGGGTCGTCAGAGGAAACCGAACGCGCCGTGGCGGCGATGGAGGCGGACGGGCACGGCCTGACCGTGCTGCCGTTCCTGGCCGGGGAGCGGAGCCCGGGCTGGATGGCCGGCGCCCGGGCGGCGATCGCCGGGCTGAGGCTGGCGACGACCCCGCTGGATATCGTGCGGGCCGGGCTGGAGGCGGTGGCGTACCGCTTCGCCCTCATCCACGCGATCCTCGCCGAGGCGTGCCCGCAAGCGGACGAGGTCGTGGCCACCGGCGGAGCGCTGGCGAAGTCGCCGGCGTGGACGCAGATCCTCGCCGACGTCCTCGGCGTCCCCCTCCGTCCCTCGGCCGAGGCCGAGGGCTCCAGCCGGGGAGCCGCGCTCCTCGCGCTGGAGGCGCTCGGCCTCCTGCCGTCACTCGACGCCGCACCGGCCCGCTTCGGTCCCACCGTCGCGCCCGACGCCGCGCGTCACGCGCGCTACCAGGACGGGGTCGCGCGTCAGCGCCAGCTCTACGACGCCCTCATCCCTTTCTATCGCGGGAGGCCGCTCCCATGACCGGTCCCGAGCTCGACACCCTCTGCGTCAACACCATCCGCTTCGTCGCCGCCGACGCCGTCCAGAAGGCGAGGTCCGGGCACCCCGGGATGCCGATGGGCGCGGCGGCGATGGCCTACGTCCTGTGGACGCGCTTTCTCCGCCACAACCCGGCCGATCCCGCCTGGCCCGACCGCGACCGCTTCGTGCTCTCGGCCGGCCACGGCTCGATGCTCCTGTACGCGCTGCTCTTCCTCACCGGCTACGATCTGCCGCTCGAGGAGATCCAGCGCTTCCGGCAGTGGGGGTCGAAGACGCCCGGCCATCCCGAGTACCGGCTGACGCCGGGCGTGGAGGCGACGACCGGACCCCTCGGCCAGGGGGTCGGCAACGCCGTCGGCATGGCGATCGCGGAGCGGCACCTGGCCGCCCGCTTCAACCGACCGGGCCATCCGATCGTGGACCACTACACCTACGTGATCTGTTCCGACGGCGACCTCATGGAGGGCGTGGCGGCGGAGGCGGTCTCCCTGGCCGGCCACCTCGGGCTCGGCCGGCTGATCTGCCTCTACGACGACAACCTGGTGTCGCTGGCCGGCCAGGCCGCGCTCTCCTTTTCCGAGGACGTGCCGCGGCGGTTCGACGGCTACGGCTGGCACACCCAGGTCGTGCCCGACGGGAACGACCTCGAGGCCGTGGACAAGGCGATCCGCGACGCCCGGGCCGAGAGCGAGCGCCCCTCGCTCATCGCGGTGCGGACCGTGATCGGCTACGGCGCCCCCAAGAAGGCCGGCACCCACGAAGCCCACGGCGAGCCGCTGGGGGAGGACGAGCTGCGGGCGGCCAAGCAGGCCCTCGGCTGGCCGCTGGAGCCGGCCTTCTTCCTGCCCGACGCGGCCGTGGCCCGCTTCCGGGAGGCGCGCAAGCGGGGCGGGCAGTGGCAGGCCGAGTGGCAGGCGCGCTTCGAGGCGTGGAGCCGGGCGCATCCCGACCTGGCCGCCGGGTGGCGGGACGGGCAGGCGCGCGCGCTCACCGCCGGCTGGGACGCGGAGCTGCCCTCGTTCAAAGCGGGGGCGGCCACGGCGACGCGCGACGCCAGCGGGGCGGTCCTCAACGCGGTGTCCCCCCGGCTGCCCCATCTGCTCGGCGGCGATGCCGACCTGGCACCCTCGACGAAGACGCTGGTCAAGAGCGCGGGGTCCTTGCTCCGAGGGAGCTACGCGGGCCGCCACCTCCACTTCGGGGTCCGCGAGCACGGCATGGGGGCGATCTGCAGCGGGATCGTCTACCACGGGGGGCTGATCGTCTTCTGCGGCACCTTCTTCAACTTCTCCGACTACATGCGCCCGGCGGTCCGGCTGGCCGCGCTCTCCGAGCTGCCGGTGATCTACGTCTGGACCCACGACTCCATCGGCCTCGGCGAGGACGGGCCGACCCACCAGCCGATCGAGCAGCTCGCCTCGCTGCGGGCGATGCCGAACCTGGTCGTCATCCGGCCGGGCGACGCCAACGAGACGGTGATCGCCTGGAAGATCGCGCTCACCCGCCACCACGGCCCGACCGCGCTTGTCCTCACCCGGCAGAAGATCCCAGTCCTCGACCGCGCGGTCTACGCGCCGGCGGAGGGGCTCGCCCGCGGGGCTTACGTGCTCGCCGACGCCTCCGGCGGGCAGCCGGAGCTGATCCTGATCGGCACCGGCTCCGAGACGCCCCTGGTGGCCCAGGCCCACGCGGCGCTGGTCAAGGAGGGGGTGCGGGCGCGTGTGGTGAGCATGCCCTCGTGGGAGCTGTTCGAGGCCCAGCCGGCCGATTACCGCGAGGCGGTGCTGCCGCGCGCGGTGCGCCGGCGGCTGGCCGTGGAGGCGGCTTCCCCGTTCGGGTGGGAGCGCTGGGTCGGCGACGAGGGCGCGGTGCTCGGCATCGCCCGCTACGGCGCGTCGGCCCCCGGCGAAGTGAACATGCGCGAGTTCGGCTTCACCGTCGAGAACGTGGTGATCCGGGCCCGTGCCCTGTTGAGCCGATGAGGGTCGAGCCATGAAAGAGACTCTCGACGAGTTCCTGGCCACGCTCGGTCCCGCCGCCGAGCCCGTGCGGGCGACGCTCGGGCGGCTCGAGCGCGAGCAGTTCGGCCGTCGCCTGTGGGCGCGTGACCCCGCCATCTTCCGCCCCGACGCGGCCCACGAGCGCGTCATCCGGAACCGACTCGGCTGGCTCGGGATCGTGGAGCCGATGCGACGGGAGGCGGAGGCGCTCCGCGCCTTCGCGGCCGAGGTGCGGGGCGCCGGCCTCACCCACGCGCTCCTCCTCGGCATGGGCGGCTCGAGCCTGGCGCCCGAGGTCCTGCGCCTGACGTTCGGCGTGGCTCCGGGCGGGCTCGACCTGCGGGTCCTGGACTCGACCGACCCGGCGGCGGTGGCGAGCGTGGCCCGTGCGCTTCCGCTGGACCGGACGCTGGTCCTGGTCTCGACCAAGTCGGGAACGACGACCGAGACACTGGCGTTCTACGCCTACTTCCGCGAGCGGCTCGAGGCGCTGGTCGGCGGGCGTGCCGGCCAGCACTGCGTCGCCATCACCGACCCCGGGACGCCGCTCGAGCGACTCGCGCGCGAGGCCGGCTTCCGCCGGACGTTCCTCAACCCGCCCGACATCGGCGGACGCTACTCCGCGCTCTCGTACTTCGGCCTGGTCCCGGCGGCGCTCCTCGGACTCGACCTGCCGGCGCTCCTCGATCGTGCCGCCGCCATGGCCGCCGCCTGCGGCCCCGACCTGCCGTCGGCCGACAACCCCGGCCTCCGGCTCGGCGTCGCGCTGGGCGAGCTGGCCCGCACCGGCCGCGACAAGGTGACCTTCTTCCTCTCGCCCGGGCTGGCCCCGTTCGCGGCCTGGGTCGAGCAGTTGCTGGCCGAGAGCACGGGCAAGGAGGGCAAGGGCGTCGTTCCGGTCGCCGACGAGGCACCGGGGCCGCCGGCCGTCTACGGCGGCGATCGCGTCTTCGTCGTTCTGGCCCTCGAGAAGGAGGCGGACACCGCGGACGCGGCGGCCGCGCCGCTGGCGGCCGCCGGCCACCCCGTCCTGCGGCTCCACCTGGCCGACCTCACCGAGCTGGCGGGCGAGTTCTTCCGCTGGGAAGTGGCCACGGCGGTCGTCGGGGCGCTCCTCGGCATCGACCCCTTCGACGAGCCGAACGTCCAGGAGTCCAAGGACAACACCAGCCGCCTCCTCGATCTCTACGTCAAGGAGGGTCGGCTTCCCGACGAGTCGCCGACCTGGCGCGGGAATGGCCTCGAGGTTTACGGCGGTGACGGTGGCCGCGACCTGGCGGGACTGCTGGCCGCCCACTGCCGCGCGCTCCAGCGCGGTCACTACCTCGCGCTCATGGCTTACCTCGCCCCGACGGCCAGCCACACCCGCGCGCTGCAGGGCCTGCGGCACCGGCTGCGGGACCGGCTCCACGTCGCGACCACGCTCGGCTACGGGCCGCGCTTCCTCCACTCCACCGGCCAGCTCCACAAGGGCGGGCCGCGCACCGGCTGCTTCCTCCAATTCACGGCCGACGATCCCGCCGACCAGCCGATCCCCGGGCGCCCCTACAGCTTCGGCGTCCTCAAGCGCGCCCAGGCGGCCGGCGACCTCGGCGCGCTGCGGGCCAAGGGCCTGCCCGCGCTCCGCGTCCACCTGACCGGGGACGTTGCGGCCGCCCTCGCCCGGCTCGCCGCCGCCATCGAGGAGGCGCCGCTGGCGCCGGTCCGGGACCCGTGATGGAGCGCGAGCCCACGCCGATCCCGCCCGGCAGCGAGGGCGAGCACCCCGAGCCGGGTGTCGTCGTGATCTTCGGGGCTTCCGGGGATCTCACCCGCCGCAAGCTGCTGCCCGCCCTCTACGCGCTCCGGCTCGAAGACCGGCTGCCGGCCGCGTTCACCGTGGTTGGCGTGGCCCGGCGCCCGCTGGGCGATGACGAGTTCCGCCGCCAGATGCGGGAGGGCGTCGCCCGCCACGGCCGCACCGGGCCGCCGGAGCCGGCCGAGTGGGAGGCGTTCGCCGAGGGGCTCTTCTACCACGCCCTCGACTTCCAGGACGCCCCGGCCTACGCGGCCCTGGCGGCCCAGCTGGCCGAGCTGGACCGCGCCCGGGGCACTCGGGGCAACTACCTCTACTACCTCGCCACGCCGCCGTCGGCGTACCCGGTGATCGTCCGGGCCCTCGCCCAGGCCGGCCTCGCCCGCGAGGCCACCGGCGACGGCAAAGCCGGGTATCGCCGCATCGTGATCGAGAAGCCGTTCGGCCATGACCTCGCGTCGGCCCGGGCGCTGAACCGGATCGTCGGCGAGGCGTTCGCCGAATCGCAGGTCTACCGGATCGACCACTACCTCGGCAAGGAGACCGTGCAGAACATCCTGGTCCTCCGCTTCGCCAACGCGATCTTCGAGCCGCTGTGGAACCGCGGCCAGGTGGACCACGTCCAGATCACGGTGGCCGAGGCGATCGGCGTCGAGGAGCGAGGCGCCTACTACGAAGAGGCGGGCGCGCTCCGCGACATGGTGCAGAACCACCTCCTCCAGCTCCTCTGCCTGGTGGCGATGGAGCCGCCGGTGACGTTCGGCGCCGACCACGTGCGGGACGAGAAGACGAAGGTGCTGCGCGCGGTCCACCCCATCGCCCTCGACGAGGTGGACCGCGTCGCCGTGCGCGGCCAGTACGAGCGGGGCACGGTCGACGGCCAGCCGGTGCCGGGGTACCGGGAGGAGCCGGGCGTCGCCGCCGGCTCCACCACCGAGACCTACGCCGCCGTCCGGCTCGAGGTGTCGAACTGGCGGTGGGCGGGCGTGCCCTTCTACCTCCGCTCGGGCAAGCGTCTCCCCAGCCGCGTCACCGAGATCACGCTCCAGTTCCGGCGCCCCCCCCACCTGCTGTTCGGGAGCGCGAGCGTGCTCCTTCCCAACGCGCTCGTCCTCCGCATCCAGCCCGACGAGGGGATCGCGCTCCGGTTCGGGGCCAAGCTGCCCGTCCAGGACTTCCGCATCAGGCCGGTCACCATGGACTTCCGCTATCGCCACTCGTTCGGCATCAGCACGCCCGAGGCCTACGAGCGGCTGCTCCTGGACGCGATGCGGGGGGACGCCACGCTCTTCGCCCGCGAGGACTGGGTCGAGGCGGCGTGGGAGGTGCTGGCCCCGATCCAGCGCGCGTGGGCGGAAGGACCGCCGCCGAAGTTCCCCGACTACGCGGCCGGCACCTGGGGACCCCGCGAGGCCGACGAGCTGCTCGCCCGCGAAGGCCGCCGCTGGCGCCGGCTCTAGTCAATCGGAGGGGTGTCGGGACACCCCTCCGAGGCCTCCCCAGGAGGAAGGGTGCGGGCAAAGCCCGCGCTCGGAGCGGAACACCTGGCAGTCGGCGGAACGGCCGATGGTCTGCGCCCGATCTCTCCGGCGCGCGTTGGCGGGGGGCCGCTGCGGCCCCCTTCGCGACTCCTCCTCACCCGACGAAGCCGTCGACGGGGACGAGGCGCTTCGCGACCGGGTCGACGGCGAGGAAGAGACTTTCGAGCGCGACGGCACCCAGCAGGGCAGGGCCCCCGGGCGCGATGAAGCAGGGCGTCGTCACCTCTTGGCCGTCGAGCCTCAAGCGCACTTCGGCGACCGGCCAGACGGCCCGCTGACCGCCTGCGACGACCACTGCCTGGGACCGTCCGGCGACGAGCTCCAGCCGCTCGGCCAGCGGGCGAGGCACGGCGAGCAGCGTAGCGCCGGTATCCACGAGGAGCTCGACCTGCTCGGTTCGGCCGGTCGGCCCCGTCAGCTGCCCCGTGACGCGAAACAGTCCCACGTCGGGCGATCCCCCCTGTGTCCGATTCTACCCTGAAGGATCCGGCAGCCGGCCGATCCAGCGGGCGTGGGCGCGCAGGCCGTCGGCGGCGGCGCGCGCCGCCGCGTGGCGGTAGGTTCCGAGCCGCGCCTCCTTGCCCGGCGTCGCCTCCGGGATGGTTGCCTGCACGTCCTCGAGGTGCCCCGCGTAGTCGGCGCCGACCGGGCAGACGTCGTAGCAGCGCGTGCAGCCGGTGTAGACCCCGACGCCCCGCAGCATGCTCTGCCAGATCATGAACGTGTCCATGCTCTGGACCTGCTCCATCCGCCTGGCCGGGTCGGGCGTGGCGAGGATCCCCTCCACGTGCTGCTCGACGAAATGGTAGCCGTAGGGCGACGAGTAGGGAGCACAGCGCGCCAGGTCGAGGGTGAAGTGGCCGATGGCATCGCCGGGGCAGGCGAGGAGACAGCGCCCGCAGGCCTCGCCGAGGCAGAGCGCGGCGTCGCGCCTGGCGTCCGGCTCGAGCGGCGCCTGGGTCACCACTGCCCCCAGGATCACCCGCGGCCCGAACTCGGGGGTGAGGAGCTGGAGGTTCAGCCCGAGCGTTCCGAGCCCTGCCTCCACCGCGAGATGGGGGAGCGACAACGCCTTGCCGGCGATCTCGACCTGGTGGGAGCGCGAGTAGCCGGACGGCGTGATCAGCGAGGGGAAGTCGTGGTCCTCCAGGAAGCGGCCCAGCTCGTAGGTGACGTCCTCCATCTTGGTCAGCGCGAGCTCGCCGGCGTAGTGGACGTTCCGGTTGGCCCAGTCCGGCTCCCGCGTCATGCCCCACAGGAGCCGCCGGGCCAGCACCACCACGCTGCGGGCGCCCTTGAGGATGCCCTCCGGCGTGTTGGGGCAGCCGGGGACCGGGTGGGCGGCGACGGCCCGGGCGTCGGCGATCCCGACCAGGTCGGCGCCGAGCTCCCGCGCCCTCGCCTTGACGTCAGCCGCGGTCAAGACGGCCACTGTGAAGCCTCGCCGTGTGCGACCACGTCTTGCCCGGAACGGTCCGCGCGTTGGGGATCGAAGCGCTCCGAGCGCGGGCTTTGCCCGCGCAAAGTTCCTGGGGGGCTATCGGAGGGGGGCTTGCCCCCCTCCGACGTCCACTTGACGTCAGCCGCGGTCAGCGGGCTGGGTCGGGACAACCTTGAGCCTCTTCAGCCCCTTGTAGCCCGCCTCGCCGAGCCAGCGCCGGTCCATCGGGGTGGCGAAGTGGGCGCGCTCGCCGGTCTTGACGGCGGCTCGCATGTCGGCGAGCTTCCCGATCCGCACCGTGTCCTTCTCCGGGATCTCCTTGTGCTCGCGGGCGAGGTGGGTCTGGTAGTCGCCCCCGACCGGGCACACCTCCAGACAGCGCGGGCAGGCGGCGTAGGAGTTGGACAGGCGCACCAGCGCCGCCCACTTCTGCCGCATCTCGCGGCCGTGGACGGTCCGGCGGACGTCGTCGTCGCGCTGGGCCCGGGCCAGGGCCCGGAGCGGCCCGTAGATGATGCTGGAGACGCCGTCGGGCTGGGCGGCCAGCGCGCAGGCCCGCTTGTCGAGACCCCAGTGAAGGACGGCGTTGGGCGGGCAGCAGAGCAGGCACCGGCCGCACGTCTCGCCGATGCAGAGCTGGTCGGTGATCCGCGGATCCGGCGCCAGCTCGGCGTCGGTCAGGACCGCGCCGTTGTAGACCCTCGGCCCGAACTCGGGCGTCAGCAGGTTCACCTCGAGCCCGAGCGTCCCCATGCCGGCCTCGACCGCGACGTGACGGAGGGAGAGCCAGCCGTAGCTCCCGCGCTTGAGGGCGGGGTCGGTCTCCTCGGTCGCGACCTGGAAGGCGTGGTAGCCGCGGGCCTCCAGCCAGTAGGACAGCTCGAGCGAGACCTTCTCGGTCTTGCGGAGGAGAAGCTGGGCGGCCAGCGAGAGACAGGTCGCGTTGTCGGTGAGGAAGATCCCCCACGGCATCCGGATCGCGGTGATGATGCAGCTCTTCATGCGGCGGGAGATGCGGGAGGGGACCTGGGGCCAGTGCGGGTCGGGGGGATTCGCCTCCAGGGTCGCGCAGGCGACGATGTTGACGAGGTCGGCTCCGAGCTCCCGGGCCTTGGCCTTGACTTCGGCAGGGGTGAGGCTCACGCGGCCATTATGCCGCGAGGCCGCCGCCGAGGTCTACGCGTCGTTCCGCACGACTGGCGAGAAGCGCTCCACGAACGCGGCCTCGCTCAGGTTGCCGGCCGCGGCCAACGCGCGCACCTGGAGGGGATCGGCCAGGTCCTCCGGCTTGAGGCGGATCATGTAGGCGGAGAGCGTCTGGTACATCTCCGCCGTCACGTCCACGTAGCGGACCCGGACCCGGCCGGTGGTCCGGTCCAGCATGTCGTCGAAGGCCATCGGGATCAGCTTCCCGCCCTGGATCGTGACCATGGCCCCGGTCCGCCCCTCGAGGAGGAAGCGGGTCGCCCAGTAGCCGAGGCTCCGGCAGTACTGGATGTCGTAGCCACCGGGCGGCGCGCAGCGCAGCTCGTAGCCGAGGTCCTTGGCCACGATGGTCGTCTTGAGACCGCGGGCCCCGAGGGAGGCGCTGACGCGCTCCTTGAGGAGTTGCCCGAGGTCCACCTCCGACAGGCGGACGTTCCCGTAGCTGTCCCGCTCGACGGCGCCGAGGGTGGCCGGGTCGAGGGCCTCGATGATCCCCTCGCTCAGCAGCGCCACCCCGTGGTCGCGCCCCTGGGCGCGCCGCTTGATGATGGCGCCCTCCAGGATCTCGGCCACCCGCTCCACCGACAGCCGCCGCGCGCGGAACTCCTCGGGGATGATCGTCAGCGTGGCCCCCGCCGACCCGCCGATGCCGAGGGCGAGGTGGCCGGCCCGGCGGCCCATGACGGTGACGAAGAACCAGCGCTCGGTCGTGGCCGCGTCCTGCATCAGGTTGTGGACGAGGTCCTTGCCCAGGTTGCAGGCGGTGGTGAAGCCGAAGGTCACGACCTCGGGGGGGAGCGGGAGATCGTTGTCGATGGTCTTGGGCACGTGGGCCACGCCGATCTCGCGGCCGAGGGCGGCGCTGAGTCGGGCGGTGGCGAAGGCGGTGTCGTCGCCGCCGATCGTCAACAGGAAGGAGATGCCGAGGCCGCGGAGGGCGCCGGTGACCGTGGCGAGGGCGGCCTCGGAGCGGGCCGGGTTCTCCCGCGAGGTCCGGAGGATCGAGCCGCCCTCGAAGTGGAGGCGGGAGACCTCGGCGATCTCCAGCTCGCGCACGTGAGCGGTGTCGCCCTTGGTCAGCCACTTGAAACCGTCGTAGAAGCCGAGGACGCGGAGGCCGTGGTTGCGGGCCTCGATGGTGGCGGCGGCGATCACGCCGTTGATGCCGGGCGCCGGTCCGCCGCCGACGAGGATGCCGAGCGTCTTCATCGCCTGAGCCGCCCCATCGGGTCTATGTTACCGGCGCCGGGCGGGCTGGCCGCCCAGATTTCGGGCGGGACGGGCCGGGTGTCAGCGGCCGCCGTCGAGCACGCTGCGCACCTTCCAGGCGAGGGTCTCCGGGGTGAAGGGTTTGGGCAGGAAGGACGTCCCCTCCTCCAGCACCCCGTGGTGGACGATGGCATCGTCGGTGTAGCCCGACATGTAGAGCACCTTCATCTGCGGTCGCATCCCAGCCAGCCGCTCGACCAGGTCCCGCCCGCTCATCTGGGGCATCACCACGTCGGTCACGAGCAAGTGGATGGGGCCCTCGTGCCACTCACAGAGCCAGATCGCGTCGGCGGCGTGGCGGGTTTCCAGCACCGCGTAGCCGTGCGCCTGCAGGATCTCCCGGGCCAGGTCGCGGACGCCGTCTTCGTCCTCGACGAGGAGGATGGTCTCGGAGCCTCGCGGCACCTCGGCCACGACCGGCCCCCGGACGGCCGCGGCCGCCGGAGGCTCGACGCGCGGCAGGTAGATGCGGAAACTGCTGCCCGCCCGGGGCGTGCTGGCGACGCCGATGTACCCGCCGCCCTGGGCCACGATGCCGTACACGGTCGCCAGCCCGAGCCCGGTGCCGGCCCCCGGCCCTTTCGTGGTGAAGAAGGGCTCGAAGAGATGGGCCTGCGTTTCGGCGTCCATGCCGATGCCGGTGTCGGTGACCGAGAGCATCACGTAGCGACCGGGGGGGGCGCTGCCGTGGGGATGGATGGGGATGGGGTCACCGGTCTCGACGTTGGCGGTGGTCAGGGTGAGCCGGCCGCCCTGGGGCATGGCGTCGCGGGCGTTGACGGCCAGGTTGAGGATGACCTGCTCGAGCTGGCCGGGATCGGCGTGGACGCGGCCGAGCCCGGGCTCCAGCGCCGTGTGCAGCTCGACGTGCTCGCCGATCAGGCGGCGCAGCATCCTCTGCACGTTGGCCACGATCGCGTTGACGTCGAGGAGCTCGGGCTGGAGCACCTGTTTGCGGCTGAAGGCCAGGAGCTGGCGGGTGAGGCCGGCCGCCCGGTCGGCCGTCTTCTGGATGAGGTCGATGTGGCGCCGGGTCGGGTCGTCGTCGGCGAGCCGCTCGAGGAGGAGCTGGCTGCGGCCGAGGATGACGGTCAGGAGGTTGTTGAAGTCGTGGGCCACCCCGCCGGCCAGGCGGCCGATCGCCTCCATCTTCTGGGCCTGGCGCAGCTCGCCCTCCAGCCGCGCCCGCCCCTCGTCGGCCTGCTTGCGGGCGCTGATGTCCTGAACCTGGACGATGAAGGACACCGGCTGCCGGTCGCGGTCTCCGATGATCGACACCGTGACCAGTCCCCAGACCACGTGGCCCAGCCGGTGGAGGTAGCGCTTCTCGCCTTGATAGGCATTGCGGGCGCCCGCCACCATCTCCCGATCGAAGGCCAGATCCGCCGCGCTGTCCTCGGGATGGGTGACCTCCGGGTAGGTCCGCGCCAGGAACTCGGCCTCGGTGTAGCCGAGCATCTCGCACAGACCGCGGTTGACCCGCAGGTAGCGGCCGTCGAGCGATTGCAGGGCCATGCCGATGGCCGCGTCGTCGAAGGCGCGGCGGAACCGCTCCTCGCTCTCGCGGAGGGCGTCTTCGGCCCGCTTGCGCTCGGTGATGTCGCGCGCGACCCCGACGCACCCGGTGATCTCGCCGTCGGTGACCAGGTTCGCCATCGACAGCTCGACCAGCACCCGGGCGCCGCCCCGGTGGAGGAGCGCGACCTCCCACCGCGAGGGGCCCGCCTGCCCGGCCAGCGTCTGCCGCAGCCCCTCCCGGAGCCGCTCGGCGTCGTCGGGGGCCAGCAGGGCGGCGAGCGGGTAGCCCCGCAGCTCGACCAGCCGGTGGCCGGTGAGCGCTTCGGCGGCGGCGTTGAGGAACGTGAGCCGCCCATCGGCGTCCACCGTGAAGACGGCGTCGTTCAGCGACTCGGTCACTACCTGGTGTTGCAGCTGGAGCGCCTGGACGCGACCGAACAGCTCGGCGTTCTCGATCGCCTGGGCGACCTGGCTGGTCAGGATCCCGCCCTGGGTGAGGTCACGCTCGGTGAAGCGCTCGGGGTTGTTCGAATCGCCGAAGGCGAGGGCGGCCATGACGCGCCCGGTGCGGTGGACGATCGGCAGGATCAACAGCGCCTGGACCCCCATCGTCCGGCTGATCGGATGGCCGGCGAACGGGCTCTCCGGGAAGCGGTTGCAGAAGGCGGCCTTGCCCGATCGGACCGCCTGGGCGAGGAACGAGCCCGGCTCGCTCAGGCTCTGCGGGTAGCCGAAGAAGAGCTTGGCGCCGGCGCCGAAGGTCGCCTGGGCGACGGCGTGGTTGGCGCCCTCGGGGATGTGCCAGAAGATCCCGTAGCTGTACCCCTGGGTGCGCCCGATCGCTTCCAGGAGCCGGGGCCAGAGCACGTCGGGCCGGAGGCTGGACAGCGCCACCTGCGCGACCTCGGCCTGAGCCCGCAGGAACCGGGCGTCGTACTCGGAGCTGCCGCGCTTGCGACCCGCGCCGTCCACCGCGATCCTCCCCTCACTTCTGACGTGACGGAGACCCGTTGTCAATCCCCGGCCGGCGCGGGGGCGGGGGCCGGGTTACTGGGGGCGGACGGCGGCGCCGGTCGTGGTGCCGGCCGGGCAGACGCGGAAGGCCGTGTAGTCGCCGACTGCTCGGCTCTTGGTGTCGTCGGCGTCGGTGAGGATGGCGAGGCCGCGGGGGCGCTGGGGGGTCTCGTCGAAGAACCGCCGGTAGTCGGCGGCGACGTCCACCGCCTCTTCCACCCAGCCGGGCGCGGCGGGGGGGCCCGAGCGGAGGACCAGCATCCGGGTGAGGCCGCGGCTGGCCGAAGCTGTGGCGCCCACGGGCGCGGTGGCGCTCCAGACGTACTTCACCGTCTTCACCGACACGGGACTGTGGGGGAACACGGCGTAGACGCCGAGCGCGCTGTCGTTCTTCCCGCTCACCCGCTCGTCGGCGCCGGTGGGGAAGACCCGGGGTCGCCATTTCCAGGCGAGCACCGGATGGGTCTTCGGGTCCCAGTCCAGCTCGAGCCCGATCTGCAGGCCCGTCCCCTCGGCCGTCGCCCGCACGAAGCGGAGCCCGCCCTCCGCGAGCACCTTGTAGACGTCGCGCGCCCGGTCCTCTTTGGGCTTCCACTCCTCCGGGAACTCGCCGACCGCGCTCTTCGCGAAGTCGGCCACCACCCGGCAGGTCGCCGCCGGCACCGGGAGCGCGGCCGCCGCGAGCAGTCCCGCCCCGATGAGCGTCGCGCGCCACCACATCACGCTCTGGCGCCCAGCAAGGAGAATGCCACGGACCCGGCCCCCGCCACGTCGCGAAGTTGCGACCCCCACCGTGGGGGCGTGCGTCCGGGCGACGTCACCCGCGGTACACTGGTCGCCACCATGCCCGCGAGGATGCTGCTCGCCCTCGCCGGACTCCTGTGGGCGGCGGCTGTCGAGGCGGGGCCGGTCGCCGTGCGCGTCCCCGAAGGCGCGCTGCGGGGGTTCCTGGTGCTCCGGGCGGCCGACGGCCGCGCGCTCGCCGACGGCGAGCTGGTCCAGAACCCCCGGGGCGAGCGTCTCGAGAGCCGGCTCACCTTCCGCTTCAAGGACGGCTCGCTCCACGACGAGGCGGTCGTCTTCACGCAGCACCAGGTCTTTGCCCTGGTCTCTTACCGACCGGTGCAACGGGGGCCCGCTTTTCCGCAGGCGCTGGACGTCCGGTTCCAGCGGAGCGGCGAGTACGCCGTTCGCGTCCGGGAGTCGGAGCAGGGGCCGGAGACCGCGCACGAGGGGCGCTTCGACTTCCCGCCCGACGTCGCCAACGGGATGGCGCTGGCGCTCGTCAAGAACCTGCCCCCCGGGGCCCGGGCCGAGACCCACTACGTGGCGTTCACCCCCAAGCCGCGCGTCCTCGCGCTCACGCTGATCCCAGTCGGCGAGGACCGGTTCTTCATCGGCGACCTCGGCCGGACGGCCGTGCGCTATCTCGCCAAGCTCGAGCTGCGCGGTCTCACCGGCGCGGTGGCCGCCCTGTTCGGCAAGCGACCGCCGACGCTCTACTACTGGATCGTGGCCGGCGAGGCCCCGGCCTTCGTCAAGTTCGAGGGGCCGCTCTACTTCGGCGGCCCGGTGTGGCGGGTCGAGCTGACCGGCCCCCGCTGGCCGTAGATTGTCGGAGGGGGCCTCAACGGCCCCCTCCGAGACCTCCCCCCGGAGAATTGCGCCGGCAAAGCCGGCGCTGGGAGCGGAACACCGACCCTTGGCGGTGCGGCAGCGCCGTGCGCGTGGTTACTCCGACAGGTCCCTGGGCCTCGGAGCGGGGCGTCGGCCCCCGGGCCACGCGGGGGCGGAGCACGCGGGGGCCGGGCGGCGGGCTACGTCCCGGCGTCCTCCCCAAAGACGAGGTCCTCCAGCCACTCGATCTTGATCCGATCGGGGCCGGCCAACCGCTCCCCGTAGACGCCATTGACGGACCGGCGGGTCGACCACAGGATCACCTGCTTGCCCTCGCGCTGCAGCGTCGTGATCGCCTCGTGGAAGTCGCCGTCGCCGGTGCCGATGATGTAGACCCGGATCTCCGGATGCTGGCGGAGGACCTGGTGGATCTTCTCGCGCAGGACGTGGTCCGAGGAGTTGAACTTCTCGTCGCCGGCGATGTCGGAGAGATAGCCGGCGCTCTTGACCGCCTTCTGGTCGCCCTCGAACGAGGGCCGATCCCAGTCCGCCACCGCCCAGCGCTGGCGCGGGAGGCCGTGCCGCCCGGCGACGTCCCGGAGCCGCTGGGCCAGCTCCGGTCCGGCCAGCCGGGACCGGAGGCTCTGGGCCCGCGGATCGGCCATCTCGTCGAGGACGTCGGCCAGACTCAGCTTGACGTTCTCCCAGTCGAGCATGAGCGCCAGCGGCTCCCGGCCGAGCCCGGCGGCGTCGCCGGCGTTCCGCGGTGCCGGGCGGCCCATCACCGGCATCGAGCCCTCCCGATCCGCCTCCTCGCCCTCCGGGCCCGGCTCCGCGTACGCGGCCGCGCGCGGCTCCCCTGTGAGCCGCTCCCGCTGGCCGAGCCGCTCCTCCCAGATCCGGGCGTCGGCGTCCGTCAGGCTCGTGTCGCGCCAGCTCTGCTTCAGTACCCGCAGGGCATCCTCGGCGAAGCCGTTGCGCTGCCCCCAGGCGAGCAGCGCCCGCAAGACCTGGGCCTTCTTTCGAGGCTCCACGTTCCGCTTGGGCTGGGTGGCCCGCCAGCTCTGCAGGCGGCAGCGCCAGGCGGCGGCCAGGTCGCCGGCCGCCTCGTTGAGCCCGGCCGCGCACTCCCAGTTCTTGAAGACGCGGCCCT
>DASYUM010000292.1:0-10337 GCA_036001225.1 Candidatus Methylomirabilota bacterium
GACATCGCTGCCGTGGACCGACCGTTGGCACCGGTCCGAGGCCCGAGCCCCGGTAGGACGCAGGGAGGAGGCGCGCCGAGGCGTATGCCGCATACGTTGAGGCGCGCCGACGACCGAGGACGACCCGGGACGACGCGCATCGGCCCGGCCCGCTGATGCCGGTCTTCACGTATCGGGCCGCCGACCGCACCGGCCGCACCATCGACGGCGTGATGGAGGCGCACGATCCCCAGGCGGTGATCGAGCGCCTGCACCGCGAAGAGTACTTCCCGGTCCGGGTCGAGTCGGCCGACGAGCGGCCGCGGCTCGGCGGCCTCGGCCTTTCCCTGCGGGTGGGCCAGCGTGTTCCCGGCCGTGATCTGCTCACCTTCACCCAGCAGCTCTCCACCCTGCTGGACGCCGGCATCCCCCTCGATCGGGCGCTCGCCATTCTGGCCGAGCTCTCGGCGAGCCCGCGTCTGCGGGCGATCGTCCAGGACGTGTCCCAAAGCGTGCGCACCGGCTCCACCCTCGCCGACGCGTTGAGCCGCCATCACCCTCGCCCTTTCTCGCGCCTGTACATCAATACCGTTCGAGCCGGGGAGAAGGGAGGGGTGCTGGAGGCAGCCCTCCGCCGCCTTGCCGAGCACCTGGAGGCGAGCCGGGAGCTGCGGGAGGCGTTGACCTCGGCGATGATCTACCCGGCCCTGCTGCTCACGGTCGGCATCGGGGCGGTCATCTTCCTGATGACGTTCGTGCTTCCCCGCTTCGCGGTGGTGTTCGCCGATCTCGGTCAGAGCCTGCCCCTGCCGACCCGGATCCTCCTCGCCGTGAGCCAGTGGCTGGTCTCCTACTGGTGGGTGCTGGCCCTCACCCTGTTGGCCGCGCTCCTGACCTGGCAGGTGGTGGCCCGCTCGGAAGCCGCCCGGCTGGCGGTGGACCGGTGGCTGCTGGGTCTGCCCCTCGTCGGGGACCTCCTCCGCAAGCTCGAGGTCGGGCAGTTTGCCCGTACCCTCGGCACCCTGCTGCACTCGGGGGTGCCACTCCTGGCCGCACTGGGTGTGGCCCGGGAGGTGGCCGGCAACCGGGTGGTCGCCCAAGCCCTCACGGCGGTCCAGGAGGGGGCGAAGAGGGGGGACGGCCTCGCCCGTCCAATGGCCGAGACCGGCGCCTTCCCGGCGCTGGCGATCCACATGGTTCGGGTCGGGGAGGAGACGGGCCGGATCGAGGACATGCTCGGGCGGGTGGCGGGAGCCTACGAGACCGAGATCCGCGTGGCCGTGCGCCGACTCATCTCCCTTCTGGAGCCTGTCATCATCCTCATGCTCGGCCTCATCGTGCTCGGCATCGTGCTCGCGATCCTGCTGGCCATCCTGAGCATCAATGAGCTTCCGCTCTAGCGCGATTCCATGAGGCGCCTCCTCCTCGGGCGCGTTCGGCGTGATCAGGGCGGCTTCACCCTCATCGAGCTGCTGGTCGTCGTCATCATCCTGGGCTTGCTGGCCGCGCTCGTGGGCCCCCGGCTGTTCGGCCGGGTGGCGCAGTCCAAGCAGGCGGCGGCACGGGTCCAGATCGAACTGCTCGGGTCGGCTCTCGATCAGTTCAAGCTCGACACCGGCCGTTATCCGGCGACACAGGAGGGCCTCCAGTCGCTCCAGGTCAGTCCCGGCAACGTGTCGGGGTGGGAGGGCCCCTACCTCAAGAAGGACATCCCTCGCGACCCATGGGGAAACTCCTACCAGTACAAGAGCCCTGGCGACCACGGCGAGTACGACCTCTGGTCGTTCGGCTCCGACGGCGCGCCGGGAGGCGAGGGCGAGGCCGCCGACATCCTGAGCTGGAGCGCGGAGGGAAGACCGCGCTGATGGACGCCGGCGACCGCCGCCGTCGCTCCCCCGGCTTCACGCTGATCGAAATCGTCGTCGTGCTCGCGATCCTCGCGGTCGCGACCGCCCTCGTCCTCCCCGCCGTCGGCCGGGGGCGGGATGCCCTGCAGCTCCGGAGCGAGGCCGGGCGGGTGGCGGCGCTCTTGCGCGAGGCCCGGCTCCAAGCGGTCAGTCAGCGTCACGCCACGCGGGTCGTCCTCGACCGCGCGCGGAACACGGTGGTGCTCACCGGGCGCGACCCCGCCCACCCCCTTCGGGAGCTCGCGGTGCCGGCCGGCCTTCGCTTCACGGTGGCAACCGGCGGCGATACGCTGACCTTCTCCTCGCGCGGCCTCACCCGCGAGACGCGGTGGCTCCTCGAACGGCCGGACGGGCGCCGCCTCGCAATCGACGTGGACGGGGTGACCGGGCGGGTCCGCGTCGGCCCCGAGCGCCCTTCTTGAGCTGATGCCGATGTCAACACGCGGTCGGTGGCTCGCGATCGGCCCGAGCCGAGGGCGACAGGACGCGATGGTGATCGGCCCGAGCCCAGCCGGCTTCACGCTGATCGAGGTGCTGGTCGCCCTCCTCGTCCTGTCAATTGCCGTGGTAGCCGCGCTCCAGCTCTTCGGCGGCGGCCTCCGCCTGGCCCGGACGGCCGGTGACCAGCTGGAGGCCACCCTGCTCGCCAGCGCCAAGCTGGCGGAGGGGGGGCTTGAGAACCCCGAGGAGGGCACCACCGAGGGAAGCGAGGGGGACTACCGCTGGGTCCGCCGCGTGGCGCTCGATCCGGAGCTCTTGCCGGCCGAAGCCGACCCGGCCCTTGTGAGCTCGCTCCGCCTGGCCCGGGTGAGCGTGGAGGTGCGCTGGGGGCGCAATCGCCACGTGGAGCTGGTGACGTTGCGGGCCTGGACGGTGCGGCCATGAAATCCGGGGAAACCGGCGCGCTTGCGGACCGCCGCGGCTTGACGCTGCTCGAGGTCATCGTCGCCCTCACCATCGCCGCCCTCATCGTCGGCGTCCTGCTCACCAGCCTGCGAGTCGGCGTCCACGCCTGGGAAGCGGGCGAGCGGCGAGCGGCCACCCAGCAGGAGGTGCGGGCCCTCTTCGAGCTGCTGACGGAAGCCCTATCGTCGGCTATCCCGCTCCGGGGCCGTCTCGGGGAAGCGCCGGACCGAGTGGTCCTCTTCCAGGGTGAGCGGGACGAGGTCCGCTTCGTCACCACCGCGTCCCCGCTGGTTCTCGACGCGCCGACCACACCCTTCCACGCGGTTACCCTCCGCCACACCAGCGACAACCAGCTGCGCCTGATCGAGCGGCTGGTCCCGGCCGACGAGCCGTTCGGCGGGGGGCCGGAGACCGTGCTGGCCCGCTCGGTCACCGAGCTTCGGGTCGAGTACCGTGACAACGACGGGCTGTGGGCCGACCGCTGGGACCCGCGGTTGACCACCGGCCTCCCCGCCGCAGTCCGGGTCCAGTTCACCTTCCGAGAGGGCGGGCGGCCCGAGCGGACGGCGACCTTACTGGTGCCGATCCCGCTCGCCTCGGCGACGGCCCCCTCCGTGTCGAGCCAGACACCGTTCGGGGCGGCGCCGCTGATCCCGCAGCCCTCCGGTGGCGCGGCACCGCTGTTCCCACAGCCATTCGGCGGTATACCACCGACCTTCCCCCGGCCGCCCGGCGGCACGGCACCGCTGTTCCCGCAGCTGCCCGCGGGACCACCGGCCCCCGCACGGTGAGCCGGATGAGACCGACGGTGACTGGCCACCGGGGACGCCAGGCCGAGCGCGGGGTCGCGCTCATCATCGTGCTCCTCGTCCTGTCCTTGCTCCTGACGGTGGTGGGCGAGTTCGCGCTCGCCATGCGGCTGGAGGCGACCACGACGATCAACTTCCGGGCCGCGGTCGCCAGCGGGTTCCTGGCCCAGGCGGGGTTTCAGCGCGCGGCGGCCGAGATCCTGCCCGACGCGATCGCGCATCACCTCGACGAGGCCGGCCTGCTGGTCTTCCGCCATTCGCGCCTCGGCTCCCCGCAGGCGCCTCCGCGTCAGGACATCAAGCTGGGGACGGGGCAATTCTCCTACCGCATCACGGACGAAGAGGCCCGCATCAACCTCAACCGGGCCACGCCCGACCAGCTTCACCGGCTCCTGACCGAGCTCGGGATCGAGCGCGAGACGCGCGACGTCATCGTCGACTCCATCCAGGACTGGCGGGATCCCAACGAGGAGCACCGGCTGAACGGCGCCGAAAGTGACTACTACCTCGCCCTGCCGGTACCCTACAAGTCGAAGAACGCCGACTTCGACAGCGTCGAGGAGCTGCTGCTCGTTCGGGGGATCACCCCTCAGATCTTCTACGGCACGCCTGAGCAGCCGGGACTAGGGGCGTACGTCACGGTCGCCGGCAGCGGGGCGATCAACCTGAACACCGCGAGCGACGTCGTCCTGCGCACGCTCGGGTATGCTCAGGCCGAGCTGGACAACCTCAAGCAGGGCCGGCCTTACCTCGACGCCAGCGCCTTGCCGTCCCGCCTGCGGGGCCGTGGCAGCCAACAGACCGTCAAGTCGACGACCTTCCGGATCGAGGCGTCCGGCGAAGTGCCCCGGCAAGGACGGCGTACGCTGAGGGCGGTGGCTCAGCGACAGCTCGGTCCTGACGGAACCCTGCGCGCCAGCCTCCGAAGCTGGCAGTGGGTAGGAGACGAGGCGGAGCGCCCGTGACGCGAGGGAGGATCCACCCGTCAGCGACGTGATCGGCCTCACCGTCGCCGACGCCCACATCACCGGCGTCGTCATCCGCCGTCGCTGGGGGGCCACCCGCGTCCTCGCCGAGTTCCGCGTCGACCCCGGCGAGGAGGCCGGCACCGCGCTGCGGGCCAGGCTGCGCGAGCTGGGCGTCCGGACCCGGCGCGTCCACGTCGCCCTCTCGCGGCGCCGGGCCGTGGTCAAGGCGATCGAGCTGCCGGCGGTGGCCGGCGCCGACCTCCGGCGGATGGTCGGCTTCGAGCTGGAACGGCACCTGCCCTTCCCCGCCGCCGATGCGCTCTACGACTTCGAGGTCCTCGACCAGACCCCCGGGCAGCCGGTCCGCGTGCTGCTGGTGGCGGTGGAGCGGCGCGTCTTCGAGCGGGTCAACCAGCTCCTGCGCGAGGCCGGCCTGGTGCCACGGCTCGTGGACGTGGGGATCCACAGCATCGCCGTGCTGGCCGCACCGGGACCGAAGGCGCGACCGCGCGACGGCCGGGTCGTCCTCCAGATCGAGGAGGCCGAGGCGGAGCTGACGGTGGTCCGCGGCAGCCGACCGATCGCGAGCCGGGCCTTCCCGCTGCCCCTCGATGGCAAGGAGCGCGGCCAGACGCTGGCCGAGGAGCTGCGGCGCAGTCTGGCGCCCCTGCGCCTCGAGGACCGGGACGCCGTGGCCGACGTGCTGGTGGCCGGTCGCGCCGACCTTCCCGCCACCGACTGGGCCCAGCTCCCGCTCCACCTCGCGACCCCGCTCCCGGCCGGAGTTCGCGGGGTCCCCAAGGACCCGGACGTGTTACCGGCTCTGGCGGTGGCCGCGCGGCGGCCAGGACGGGGTGCGCTTCGCACCAACCTCATGCCGGACGAGCTACGACCGCGTCCGTTCCCGTGGCCGCTGGCAGTGACCGCCGGCCTGGTCGCGCTCAATCTCCTGCTGGCGCTGGCCGTGCCCGGCCTGACCATGATCCGGGACGAGCGGCGGCTACACAGCCTGAACCGCGCGCTCGACCGCCTCGCGCCCCAGGTGCGCGAGGTCGAGCGGATCGCCGGCGGCGTCGAGCGGGGGCGACGCGAGGTCGAGATCCTGCGCGGCTTCCAGGCGCAGCATGTGCGCGTGCTTCCCCTGCTGCGGGAGCTGACCGACCTCCTCCCCCAGGACGTCTGGCTCACCAATGTCTCGGTGGACCGCAAGGGGATCGAGCTGGCCGGGTTCGCCAACGCCGCATCGCAGCTCATCCCGCTGCTGGAGGCCTCGCCGACCCTCGACCGGGTCGAGTTCACCTCACCGGTGACGAAGGGCCGTGACCGTGAGCAGTTCCGCCTCAAGGCCGGGTGGGAGCGGCTGCCGGGTCCGGCCGCGCCGAGCACCACGTCGCCCGAAGCCAGCGGGCCCCCTCCCCCCTCACCGCGGGCCGGCGGGCCCCGGCCGGCACCACCCAAGAGACCCTGAGCCGTGGCCGCGCTACAATCGCGGGAGCGTCGGCTCTTGGTCCTCGGGGGCATCGTGGCGGCGATCGTCCTCGGCTACATGTACCTGGTCGAGCCCGCGCTGGACCACCACGAGCGGGTCCGGAGCCTCATCACCGCCCGGGAGGAGCTGCTGGCCCGCCAGCAGCGGCTGGTGGCCCGCCACGAGCGGTATCTTCAGGAGCGCGATGCGCTGCAGGAGGAGGTTCGCGAGCGTCGCGGCCGTCTGCTGCCGGGAGACAAGCCGCCCCTGGCCGCCTCCGAGCTCCAGAAGCTGGTCAAGAGCCTGGCCCAAGACACGGGGGTGGAGGTGCGGAGCGAGCGCGTCTTGCCGACCACCGAGCGAGGCGGCTACACCGAGGTGCCGGTGGAGGTGACGCTGGCCGGGCCGATCCGGGCCATCGTCTCGTTCCTCTACCGACTGGAGGCGGTGCCGCTGCAGGTCAGCGTCCAGGACTTCAAGCTGCGGGTCGTCTCGATCGCGTCCCCGCGCGAATTGTTGGCAACGCTGGCGGTGACCGGCTACATTGCCACCGGCACCGGTGAGAGCGAGCCTCGCGGTCGGCCGGAGCCCCGGCGGGCGCCCGGGGCCTGAGAGGGGCGAGGGACCACAGCATGCTGAACCGTCTCCTGGTCGTCTTCGACATACTCCTGCTGATCGGGGCGGGAGCGCTGGGGGTCCATCTCTACCGGGTGGGGACGGCCGAACCCTCGCCGGCCCGCGCGCCGGCGCCGGCCCCGCCGGCATCCAGCTCCACCCCATCGGCGCCGCCCGGCCCGGCCCCGCCTCCCGGCTCCCTCGCCGCCTTCACCGTCGTCGCCGAGCGCAACCTCTTCAGCCCGACCCGGAACGAGGCCGGCCCCGAGCCGCCCAAGCCGGCCACGGTGGCGACGCCGACGGCGCCGAATGTGCCCAAGCCTCGGCTGTACGGGATCGTGATCGGCCGCGACGGCGGTCCCCGCGCCTATCTCGAGGATCCCCGCACCCGGAAAGTCTTCGCCTACGGGGTCGGCGACACCGTCGCCGATAGCCGCGTCGAGCGGATCGGCGCCGACCGCGTCGTCCTGCGGCGGGGCGGCGAGGCGTTCGAGGTTCTTTTACGGGATCCCAGCAAGCCCAAGCCGGCCCCCGCTCCGCCGCCGGGTGCGGGGCCGGGCGGCCTGGTGGCACCCGGGACTCCACCGGGAGCCGGCGTTCCGGGCGTCCCGCCCTTCGGGGCGCCGGGCACCGCTCCGCCGGGTAGCTTCCCGTTCGGCATTCCGGGAGCCGGCGCCGGCGCGGCGCCGGGCCAGCCATCGGAGACGCCCGGTCAATCACCCTTCCTCCCGGGTGTGACCGCACCGGAAGGACAGGCGACTCCGCCGGGTCAGCCGAGGTTCCCGGCCCGACCCCCGATCCGGCGGCCCGGCGTCTTCCCCGGCGGTCCCAGCGTGCCGACCCAGCCGCAGTACCCGGGGGCGTCGGGCTCGTGACCGCGCGCCGGCGCGGGTTCGCGATCCTGCTGGTGGCCGTTCTGGGCACCGCTTGCGGCGGCCGTGAGACCCGCGTCGTGACGCCGCCACCCCTCCGTCCCCGTCCGCCGGCGGCCACGCCAAGCCCGACCCCGTCGCCGTCACCCTCGCCCGCCCCGACCCCGGCCGCGCCCGTGGCCCAGGCGCCGCTCGGGCCGGCGCCGACGCCCCTGGAGGCGCCGGCCTCGCAACCGGCGCCGCCCGCCCGTCCCGGGCCAGGGGCGGCCCGCGGCCGCCAGATCGTCCTGAACTTCGACAACGCGGACATCGAAGCGGTCATCCAGGCCGCCAGCGAGATCGTCGGCTTCAACTACACCATCGGCCCCGGGGTCGCGGGGAAGAAGGTCACCGTGCAGACGTCCGGGCGGATTCCGGAAGACGAAGTCTTCAACGTCTTGCTCGCCGTGCTCGAGGTCAACGGCGTCACCGCGGTCCGGTCGGGCAACCTCTACAAGATCGTCCCCCTGGCGGCGGCCCGCGAGCGCCCGGTGCCGACGATCATCGGCAGCCAGCCGGACCTGGCTCGCCGCGACGACGAGGTGATCACCCAGATCGTCCCCATCACGTTCGTCCCCGCCGAGCGGGTGGCGGCCTCGATCCGCCCCTTCGTGCAGGGTGGCAACGTCGTCGTCCACGGGAGCCTGCTCGTCATCACCGACACGGCGGCCAACATCTCCCGCCTGCTCCAGATCGTGCGCGTCCTGGACGTCGAGGTCGCGGTCGAAGAGCTACGCATCGTGCAGGTCCGCTTTGCCGATGCCGCCGAGCTGGCTAAGATCCTCAACGACTTCTTCGCCGGGCGGCGGGCGCGGATCCCGACCGCGGCCGCACCGACCCCGCCGACCCCCCGGCCGGGCGTGCCGGCCGCCCCGGGGGCTCCCGCCCCGGCCGGGGAGACCGCCGAGCGGCCCCCGCTCATCCTCTCCGACAAGCGGACGAACACGCTCATCGTGTCGGCCCGGCGCGCCGACATGGAGACGGTCATCCAGCTCCTGGGCCAGCTGGACGTCGACACCCAGGCCAACAAGCGCGTCTTCGTCTACTACGTGGAGAACGTCAAGGCCAAGGAGCTGGCGGCGACGCTGTCCGAGATCTTCGGGCGGCCGAGCCGGGAGGCGGAGGTGGCGGCGGCGGCCCGCGAGGCGCGCCCGGGCGCGGCCCCCGCCCCCGGGTTTCCGACGCCGACCCCGTTCCCGCCGACGTCGGTGCCGGTGGCGCCAGTGGCCGAGGTCGAGCCGGGCGTGGTCGAGGGCCAGGTCAAGGTGGTGGCCGACGAGCCCAACAACGCCCTGGTGATCACGACCTTCCCTCGCACCTGGCCGCTCATCGAGGACACGATCCGCAAGCTCGACCGGGTCCCCAAGCAGGTGCTCATCGAGGTCCTGGTGGTCGAGCTGACGCTCGACGACGATATCCGGATGGGACTCGAGTGGACGTTGCGGAACCAGCAGAACGTCAACGTGGGCGGCCAGACCTATAACGTGGGCAGCGTCTCGCGCGTGGACGTGGGCCCGCCGGCGCCGACGCTGTCGGGCGGCACGCCGACCTTGACCGGGCTTCCGGTCACCCTGCCCCCCGTCTCCGGGTTCAGCTTTTTCCTCTTCGAGACCGACCGCTTCCTCGGACTGCTCAACCTGTACGCCAATTACGACAAGGTCAACGTCCTCTCGAGCCCGCACATCCTGACCTCGGAGAACAAGAAGGCCGTCATCAACGTCAGCAACTCGATCCCGATCGTCACCGGCCAGATCGCCGGTCAGGCCGCCACCACCCCGCTCGCGCAGCAGCAGCAGCCCACCGGCGTCTTCACGCAGAACATCGAGTACCGCGACGCCGGCATCATCCTCACCGTGACGCCCCGCATCAGTGACAAGCGGGTGGTCGCGCTCGACGTCAAGCAGACCGTGAACGACGTCGGAGCCCCCCAGCCGCCGAGCGGCTCGCCCATCATCGTCAAGCGGGAAGCGGAAACCTCGGTGGTGCTGCACGACAACCAGACGCTCGTGCTGGGCGGCCTGATCCAGACCCGGCAGGAGAACACCCGGGTCGGCATCCCCGGCCTCTCGCGCATCCCGGTGGTGGGATTCCTGTTCGGCCGTACCGGCGAAGTGTTCCGGCGCACCGAGCTGCTGCTGCTCATCACGCCGCGGGTGATCGGCGACCCGACCGAGGCCCGTGACCTCTACGACCAGATCCGGGCCCAGCGACCGGAGATGCAGCGCAGCCTGCGGCGGCACCCGACGATCCTCAAGCCGGAGACGCTGGAGCCCGTCCCCCCGGCCCCGCCGGAGGCGCCCCGGACGCCGGCCCCGCCGGTCTTCATCCCGGGAGGGCCCAGTGAACGCTAACCGGCTGGTCTATCGGTTCGCGCTACTGGCGGCCGTGCTCGCTGGCTGCAACGGCTCGGGGCAGAGTGGGAACGCCTTCGTCTTCCTGACCGTCGAGCTCTTCACCCCCAGCGGCAGCACCGGCATCTCCCAGGTGGACTCCGGGCTGGACGACACCCGTTCGACCATCGCTTGCGCCAGGCTCCACAACAACCTCAAGAACCCGACGGTGACCGCCCCCACCTCGCTGGACAACGTCACCATCACCTCGTACACGGTGAGCCTCGCCCGTTCGGACGGTGGAGGGACCCTCGGACCATTCACGTTCAGCGCGGCCTTCACGGTCCCGGCCGGGCGGGCGGCCTCGAGCACCGACCCCACCCTCACCGGCAACACCGTCACGGTGGCCGTCATCGTCGTCCCCTCGGAGGCCAAGAGCGCGCT
>DASYUM010000293.1:0-1503 GCA_036001225.1 Candidatus Methylomirabilota bacterium
TTGACGACGATGAACGCCGGCGCCCGAGGTGAGCAGAACGACGGCTCCGGCTCCACCCCGGGCGTCACCATAACCACGCTGAGTAAAGACCGTTAGCGGAGTCCATCCTCAGTAGCTGGTCGTCGTGAGCTGCGCCCGACCGCCGAGTATGGGCGCCGCCGACAAATCACCCTCGGTCTAGCTCTAACGAGCGAGCCTCATACCGCCCAGTGGTACAAGAGGTGAAGTGACAATGAGCGGCAACTTGACGGGCCCCGGTGTGTCGGGCGAGGCTGCCCGGACGGCGTCGATGACGGAGGTCTCCACGATGGCTTGGAACCTGGCCGGCACGTACTTCGAGTCCTGCTCCTGCGACGCGATCTGTCCCTGTACCTGGTCGGGGCTCGCGGCGAAGGCGACCAACGATCGCTGCAACTTCTTCCTGGCCTTCCAGATCGAGACCGGCGAGGTCGACGGGGTCGATGTCTCCGGGCTCAGCTGGGGGATGCTCGGCGACACCCCGCCGATCATGAGCGAGGGGAACTGGCGCGTCGGCCTGTTCCTCGACGCGGCCGGCACCGACGAGCAGCGGGCGAAGCTCGGGGCCGTCCTCGGGGGCGAGCTCGGTGGCCCCCCGGCGATGCTCGGCCCGTTCATCACCGAGATGCTGGGCGTCGAGGTGGCGGCCATCACCATCGAGGAGGAGAAGGGCCGCCATCGCGTCCGCATCGGCGACTTCGTCGACGTCGAGGTGGCCGAGTACACCGCCGGCGAGCTCCCCGAGCCGGTGCGGCTCACCAACGTGTTCCACCCGGCCAACACGACGCTGACCGTGGCCCCAACCGTCACGGCGACGGTGTCGGCGATGGGCGTGAGCTTCGGCCGCGCCGGGGAAAGCGGCTTCGCCGCGCCCTTCGCCTGGTCGGCGTGACCGACGTTTCCGTCCGCCGGCCGCGGGCGACGCCCCAGGCCGCGGCCCTCCTCCTGGTGGCGGCGGGGGGTTGGGCTCTGACCGTGCCCCGGGCGCTCGACATGGGTTCGACGCCCGGCACGATGGGTCTTTCGCTGGCCGCGTTCCTCGTGATGTGGTCGCTGATGATGGCGGCCATGATGCTTCCCGCGATCGCCTCGGTGACCGGGCTCTACGTGCGGACCTTCACCGACCGGCCCTGGGTGCGCACCGCCCAGCTGGCGGGCGGGTACCTGCTGGCCTGGGCGGCGGCCGGGGTCCCGCTGTTCCTGCTGGCCCGCGTCGCCGATCACGCCCCCGACGGCTCGCTCTGGCCGAGATGGCTGGCGGCGGCGATCTTCGCCACCGCCGGGGGATGGCAGCTCAGCGGGGCCAAGGACCGCTGCCTGCGCCACTGCCGCTCGCCGCTCGGGCTTCTGCTCCACTACGGCAGCTACCGGGGCCGCGGCCGCGACCTGCGGGTCGGCCTCCATCACGCCGCCTGGTGCTTGGGCTGCTGCTGGGCGCTGATGGTGCTGTTCGTGGCCTTCGGCGTCATGAACCTCGGGGCCATG
>DASYUM010000294.1:0-17015 GCA_036001225.1 Candidatus Methylomirabilota bacterium
GCTTGGAGAGCCGGCTCCGGTCGGGGCCGAGGATCATCGGGATATGGGCAAAGACCGGCCGCGGGTAGCCGAGCGCCTCGTAGCAGAGGATCTGCTTGGGGGTGTTGGAGAGATGGTCGTTGCCGCGGATGACGTGGGTGACCTTCATGGTCACGTCGTCCACGACGACGCAGAAGTTGTAGGTCGGCGAGCCGTCGGAGCGAACCAGGATCCAGTCGTCGAGCAGGGCGTGCTCGAAGCGGACCTCGCCGTGGATCAGATCAGGGACGACCGTCACCCCCTCCTCGGGGATCCGGAGCCGGAGCGCCGCCGGCACCCCCGGCCGGATCGGCGCCGTCCGGCAGCGCCCGTCGTAGCGGAACGTCTCGCCCCGGGCCTGGGCCGCCTGTCGTCGGGCCTCCAGCTCCTCGGGCGGGCAATAGCAGCGGTAGGCTCGACCCTCGGCCAGCAGCCGCTCGGCGTGGGCGCGGTAGATGTCGAGGCGGCTGGTCTGCCGGAAGTACCCCCGGTAGTCGCCGTCGTCCTCGGGCCCCTCGGGGTCCCAGTCGAGCCCGAGCCAGCTCATCGCCTCCAGGATCTGGCGGATGGAGTCGTCGGTCGAGCGCGAGCGGTCGGTGTCCTCGATGCGGAGGAGGAAGGCGCCGCCGGCGTGGCGGGCGAAGAGCCAGTTGAAGAGCGCGGTGCGGGCGCCGCCCACGTGGAGATGCCCGGTGGGGCTGGGGGCAAAGCGGACCCGGACCGGCTCGGCCATGATCTATGGATTGTATCGGAAGGGCGGCCGCCCGCTCAACTTCGGGCGGGCGGCGGCGTCAGCCGGTCAGTAGCGAGCGAGCAGCCGGCCCCAGCCCGTCCGCGAGAAGGCGCGGATCCGGGAGCGGCCGATCGTCGGGTACCAGAGAAGGTCGTGGTAGACGTTGGAGGCGAACGGCGCCCACACCACCAGCGGCGAGTGGAGGAGGAGGCGCTTGAGCGGGCGGAGCGGCCCCCGCCGGATCAGCTGGTCCCCCCAGATGACCAGGCTCCGCGCGGTGCGACAGCGGAAGTTCACGTCACCCACGTCGTCCCCCACCAGCTCGATCTGGCGGGGGTCGGCCACCCCGAGGCCGCGGTCGTGGGCCATCCGGAGGTACGGGATCCCCAGCGGGTCGTAGCCCATGAGCCGGGCCGCCGTCGCGTCGAGCGCCACCGAGTCGGCCGAGGCCAGGATCAGGTTCCCCTCCCGCGGGATCATGGTCCGGGGCCCGGCGCCGTCCCCGATGACGGTGCCGTCCATCACCCCGTAGACCGCCGGGTGGAGCTCCCGCTGCATGTAGAGGAGATCGACCAGCACCTCGTGGATGAACTCGTGGGCGTAGTGGCGGACTTCCTTGAGCAGCCCGCCGAAGGCGTTCTTCACGGCGCCTGTGGTGACGGTGTGGCCATGCGTATTGTGCAAGATAATCCCGTTTCCCACGAAGCTGTGCGTGCCTTCCACCGAAAGGTCGTAGAGGAACGGCACATCGGCCGGCGTCTCCTGGATCTCCCGGATCCAGTCCCAGGCGATGTCCTCGCTGGCGAGGAACCGCAGGTAGGCGATCTCGTTGGCGAACCGGCCGGTGGTGTCGAGCCGCGAGAACAGCTCGATGAAGTACTGGACGATCGGGCGGGTCGGTTCGGTGTAGCGGTTCTCGACGTTGTTGACCGAGCCAGGCCGTCCCGACGACTCCTGGGTCAGACCCAGCCCCTGACGCACCATGCGGAACAGCGGGGGGGGAACCGGAACCCTGTCCCAGTTGCTGGGCCGTCGACCAGCCAGTCGGCGCGCCACCAGGGCCCCGAGGGCGCGTTGTTTGTGGGCGCAGCGAAAGCGGACGTGCCGGCTGAGAGCCACGATGTCGTCCCCGTAGACCGAGACCTGGGCATATTCCCGGGATTCGCGCATCCGCCCATTCGTGGCGCGACACCGAACAGTGCCCACGAATGCCACGACCCCCAGCCGGGCCAGTAGCATCTGAAGCTGTGAGGCGAGGCGGAAGCTTCGAGTGACCGCGTGAAGTCCGTCTTTCCCGAGGCCGCCGTCCCCATCGAGGTAGCCCTGCAGGAAGGCGGCGACCTCGTCATCCGGGCACCCGAACAGAGCATCGGGTGCGGTCTTCGTCGCCGAATTCGTCGGGACCGGGAAGCCGAGCGACTCGAAGAACGGCCGCAGGTTCAGCGCGTCGAAGTAGATCTCGTTGCCTCGGGTTCGCGGGCTCACGGAGAAGAGCGACCGACATAGCTCGATGTAGTCTGCGCGAAGTTCGGGGTCCGTGTTCGCGAGAGACAGCCGGTACGAGCCGTTCGCCTCGTACGCGTAGCCTTCGGCGACGAAATACCCCAGCCAGCGCCAGAAGGCAGGAGAAGTTCGTTCGGGCGCGGTCGCCCACACCCGGCGCCACCGCGACTGGATGCCGTAACGATGAAGGATCGAGCGAATCGATTCCCAGTGGACGCCGCGAGTGCGCGCGATCTCCGTTATGGATGCCCCGTCGAGATACTCGCGGACGATGCGGCGCTGGTCCTCAATGGTGTACTTACGCCCCGGACGGATTGGTAGCCGATCGACGTCGATCGCGGTGTGCCCGAGCGTTGGCACGCGAGGCAGCGACTGGCTGGTGCCGTCGATCCGCACACGGCGCACGACCGCGATGCGGTCGCCGACTCGAAGCTCGCCCGGCGTCTTCCAGCCCTCCGGCGTCAGGAACGGATGCCGCCGCGAAGTCGTCACCCGGCGCCCGGTCCGGGTCGTGACGGTCCAGACAGTGTCATCGCCGACCGGCGTTCGCCAGAAATGACTGGCGCGACCGATCCGAAGCCCGTCCTCTCCGACCGCCACCACCTTGACTTCGCCTTCGCTGACCCGGTCGCCGTCAGGGAGGTCGGCGGCAGGTTCCCGAATTTGCAGTTCCTTGACCAGAGCGTCCGCCCGGACCAGGCTGCCGTCGGCGAGCAGGATCTCGGTATCGGGGTGGACGCACTTCATGGTCGGCAGGTGGAGCACGCTGGCGCCCACGAACATCTTGGGAATCTCGATCCCCTCCGGGAACAGCGCGTTCAGCCGGAGGAGCGGGCTCTTGAATCGGTACGTCGTCCACTCGACCTCGGAGAGCGGGATGAACGGCAGGCCGTAGCGCGCGAGTACGGGGAGCCAGCGGTTGTTGACGGCCCCGGCCCGGGGATTCGTGACCACGGTCTTGTTCTCGACCGGATGCAGGCGCTCCGGCCGGTAGCCGTCGGCGAGGAGCGTCCGCACGACGCCCTCGAGCTGCCAGGGCGGCGTCGAGCAGGCCGGGAAGAAGCGGGTCCAGGAGAGGTTCAGCTTGAGCAGCAGCTCGCCGTCCCGGGGCAGCACCCGGTCGTACTCGGCCAGGCGGAGGAGGCGCCCGTAGTCGGCGACGACCGTTTCCGGGCTCGTACGGAGGACCGCGACCCGCGCCGCCATGCTTGCGATTCTAACACCGCCGGCCCGGGCCGACTCAGCGGGCGATGGTGAGCAGGACGACCACCGTCGCTCCCCACAGCGCGACGGCGGCCAGCAGCGCCCGGTCGGTCAGAAGGTGCTCGGAGGGATTCCCCCCGAGGTCCCGGCGATAGAGCAGATACAGGTAGCGGAAGAGCCCGTAGAGGACGAAGGGGATGGTGAGGGGAAGCCAATGGGTCCCGAGCCGGGCGGCGGTCTCGGAAGAGATGGTGTAGAGCGCATAGGCCATCAGGGTCGCCGCCGTCACGACCGCGATCATCTGATCGAGGAGCTGGGGCGAGTACTCGGAGAGGATCGGGCGGTGATTGGGCGCGCCGCCTTCCAGCGCCAGCAGCTCGTGGCGACGTTTGCCGAAGGTCAGGAACAGGGCGAGCAGGATCGTACACAGCAGGAGCCAGTGCGAGAACTCGGCGTCGATGACCACCACCCCGGCCAGGGCGCGGAACACGAATCCGCCGGCGATGATCAGCGCGTCGAGGATGACGACGTGCTTGAGCCCGACCGAGTACACGGTCAGCAACGCCGCGTAGCTCACCGCCACCAGGCCGAGCCGGAACGAGAGGAGGAAGGCGCCCAGGCTGGCCAGGGCGAGGAGACCGACGCCGGTCCCGAGCGCCAGGCCCGGCGGGACCCGGCCGGAGGCGACCGGCCGGTGCCGCTTCTGAGGATGGGCCCGGTCCCGCTCGGCGTCGAGCACGTCGTTGATCAGATAGGTACTGCCGGACAACGCGCAGAAGATCAGGAAGGCGAGGACGACCCGGACGACCAGCTCCGGCCGCAGGAACCCCTGCGAGAAGATCAGCCCCGCGAAGACGAGGAGATTCTTCGTCCACTGGGCCGGCCGGAGCGAGACGATCAGATCGCGGATCATCGGCAGCGCGACAGCGCGCTCAGGCCGAAAAGGCGGCGACCGTCTGGCGAAGGCCCTCCGTGAAGCCGACCGTCGGCTTGTAGCCAAGCCGCGTGCGGGCCCGCGTGATGTCGGCCAGCGTGTCGCGCACATCTCCTGCCCGAGCCGGCGTGTGCCGGCGCGCCAGCGGACGGCCCAGGATCTCCTCGAGCCGTCCGGCAATGTCCAGGACCGATAGCCGCTCGCCGCAGGCGATGTTGAAGACTTCACCGGCCACGCCCGGCGCCTCGGCGGCCACGAGATTCGCCTGCACGACGTTGCTCACATAGGTGAAGTCGCGCGTTTGCTGGCCATCCCAGTGGATCTCGAGCGGGTCGCCGCGCCGGGCGGACATGATGAATCGGGCGACGACCGCGGCGTACTGGGACTGAGGGTCCTGGCGGGGGCCGAAGACGTTGAAGTAGCGGAGGGAAACGGTCTCCACGCCGTAGTGCCGGGAAAAGTTGGCGCAGTAGTGCTCGCCGATCAGCTTGGAGGCGGCGTAGGGTGAGATCGGCATCGGCCGTAGCTCCTCGTGAAGCGGCAACACCGGCTGATCGCCGTACACGGACGACGACGAGGCAAAGACCACCCGCTGAACCCCCGCCTCCCGGGCCGCCAGCAGTAGCCGCATCGTCCCGGTGGCGTTGACGTCGTGGTACGCGAACGGCTCCTCCACCGAGCGGGGCACCGATCGCAGCGCGGCCTGGTGAAAGATCACCTCGGCCCCGGCCACCGTCCGCCGCAGCGTATCGGGATCGCGCACGTCACCGACCACGACGTCCAGACGGGGGTGCTTCTCGGGAAGGAACTCGCGGCGGCCGGACGAGAAGTCGTCCAGCACCCGGACCGGGCGGTCGCCGGCGAGCAGCGCCTCGACCAGATGGGACCCGATGAACCCGG
Organism: Candidatus Methylomirabilota bacterium; assembly: GCA_036001225.1. Lineage (GTDB taxonomy): Bacteria > Methylomirabilota > Methylomirabilia > Rokubacteriales > DASRDR01 > DASYUM01. The sequence continues at coordinate 5,292 of DASYUM010000294.1, forward strand.
CGCCGCCGGTCACGACCGCGAGCCCGGAGCCCATCTCTACTGCCGCCCCGACACGCGCAGAAACTCGATGACCCGGCCGAGCGTCTCGTCGAGCGAGACCCGGGGGCGATAGCCGACGAGCCGCTCGGCCTTGCCGAGGTTAGGCACCCGGCGGCGGAGGTCCTCGAAGCCCGGCTGATAGGCCTCGTCGTAGGGGACGTGGACGATGGGAGAGGCGCTACCGGCCAGGCCTTTCACTCGGTCGGCCAGCGCGTCGATCGTCACCTCGTGGTCGCTCCCCACGTTGACGACCTGGCCCACCGCCTCCCGGCTGGTGGACAGGGCGACGGTGGCCCGGATCGCATCCTCCACGTCGGTGAAGCAGCGCGACTGCCGGCCGTCGCCATACACGGTGATCGGGCTCCCATCGAGGGCCTGGCGGACGAAGCGGGGCACCACCATCCCGTAGCGGCCAGTCTGGCGCGGCCCCACCGTGTTGAAGAAGCGGAGGATGACGACGGGCAGGGTCCGCTCCCGGTGATAGGCCAGTCCCAGGAACTCGTCGATCGCCTTCGAGCAGGCGTAGCTCCACCGGCTCTTGGTCGTGGGGCCGAGGATCCGGTCGTCGTCTTCGCCGAGCGGCACCTGGTCGTTCTTCCCGTACACCTCGGAGGTCGAGGCCAACACGACCGTGGTCAGTCGGTGGGCGGCGGCGCGCAGGATGACCTCGGTACCGACGATGTTGGTGGCGATGGTCTCGACCGGGCGCTCCAGGATCAGCCGGACCCCGACGGCGGCCGCCAGGTGGTAGACGACGTCGACTTGATCTACCAGCTTCTCGACCAGCGCCTCGTCCCGGACCGAGCCGACGGTCAGCGTGAAGCGGGCGTGCCCCTGCACCGCCTGGAGGTTCTCGAGCCGCCCGGTGGAGAGGTCGTCGAGCACGACGACCTCGTGGCCGCCGGCCAGCAGGGCTTCGGCGAGGTGGGAGCCGATGAAGCCGGCCCCCCCGGTGATGAGCGTCCTCATGGGTCTGCCGCGGGGCTAGAGCCGGACGACCTTCTCGCGCCCCGCCTTCACCTCGCGGGTGGCGTTCCGGGTGTCGAAGACGAACCGCGCGTGGGCGACGATCCAGTCGTAGCTGAAGGTCGCATGGTCGGTGTGGAGGATCACGCAATCCGCGCTCTCCACGACCTCGGCGGTCAACGGCAGCGACTGCAGCCGGGTCCCCTTGACCTCCAGCTCGGGCACCAGCGGGTCGTGGTAGGCGACGTCGATGCCGTGGTCGAGCATCAGCTCCAGCAGCTTGACCGCCGGCGAATTGCGGACGTCGGCGACGTTGCGCTTGAAGGTGACGCCCAGGACGAGGACGCGCGTCCCCAGCACGCGGCCGCCCTTGCCGGCGAGCAGGCGTAGCAGCTTCTGGACCACGAAGTAGGGCATGTTGGCGTTGACTTCGGCGGCCAGGGTGATGAAGTTCGTGTAGAAGTCGTACTCCTTGGCCTTCCAGGAGAGGTACACGGGGTCGACCGGAATGCAGTGGCCGCCCACGCCGGGACCGGGCTGGAAGCTCATGAACCCGAACGGCTTGGTGGCGGCGGCCTCCACGACCTCCCACACGTCGAGGCCCATCCGGTCGCACAGCATGGCCAGCTCGTTGACCAGCGCGATGTTGACGTTCCGAAAGATGTTCTCCAGGAGCTTGGCCATCTCGGCCGCCCGCGGCGACGACAGCGGCACCACCTTGATCACGGCCTTCTCGTACAGCGCCGAGCCCAGCGCCGTGCAGAGCGGCGTCACCCCGGCCAGGAGTTTCGGCGTGTTGGCGATGTGGTAGTGCGGGTTGCCCGGATCGACCCGCTCCGGCGAGTAGGCCAGACAGAACTCCCGCCCCACGCGGAGGCCACCGGCTTCCAGGATCGGCCGCAGCACCTCCTGGGTGGTGCCGGGATAGGTGGTGCTCTCGAGGACGATCAGCTGCCCCGGGCGGAGGCGCCGGGCGATCTCCTCGGTGGCCGCGCGGACGAACGAGAGGTCGGGCTCCCGGTTGACGCTGAACGGGGTCGGCACGCAGATGACGATGGCATCGAGCTGGGAGGCGAGCTCCCAGGACGCGCTGGCCATCAGACGCCCGCCGCCGGTCACCTCGGCGAGATCCTCCGAGCGGACGTCGCCGATGTAGCTGACCCCCCGGTTGACCGCATCCACCCGGCTCGCGTCGGGATCGAGGCCGGTCACCCGGAAGCCGGCCTTGGCGAACTCGATGGCCAGCGGCAGCCCCACGTAGCCGAGACCGGCAACTCCGACCGTCGCGCTCCGGTCTTCGATCGCAGTCCGCAGCCGCTCCAGCGTCTCGGTCATTCCGCCTCCTCGCGCCGATGCCAAACCTCGTTATTATTGATGCCGCCCTTCACACTGTCAAGGAATCGTCGTCCACGCCGGCGGCGTCTCACTCGATGCGAACCGCCGCGCGCGCCACCCGCACCCGATGGGACGCGCAGATCGTCTCCAGCCGCCGCACGCGCTCGGCGGAGATCTTCTCCGACGCGACGATGACCTCGCCGACCCGATGGGCGGACAGGAGCTGGTCCACCGCCTCCAGGCTCCCCAGCACCGGCACTTCGTGAATCCGCGTTCCCGCCTTGGCCGGGTCGTCGTCGATGAAGCCGACCGGATCGCGTTGCAGCGCGCCGTTCTTCCGCAGCTCCCGCAACATCAGCTCTCCGCCATCCCCCGCCCCATAGATCAGCACCCGGCGGAAGTCTTTCCGGGCCGGGCGGAGCCACTCGCCCAGCAGGCGGAGCGAAAGCCGGCTGCCCGCCAGCAAGAGGACGAGCAGGAGCCAGTCGAGCACGAACACCGCCCGCGACAGCCCGGCAAAGCGGGTCGTGAACAGCAGGTAGAGGACGGTGGCGGCCGCGCCCACCGTCGCGCCCCGGAGGAGGGCGAACAGCTCGGGGAGGCTCGTGTACCGCCAGAGACCGCGGTAGCTGCCGAACAGCGCCAGCGATGAGATCTGCAGCACGATGAGCGGGGCCACGGTCGCCGCGAAGAGGGGCCGATACTCCTCGAAGGCGTCCTCGAAACGGAGCAGATACGCCGTGTAGTAGGCGGTGACGATGAGCACGAGATCGATGCCCACCGTCGCCACGTGTCGTTTGAACGGGAAGTCCGCCACCAGCCGGACCACCGGGCCATCGACCCGGGCTCCATCGGGTCCGAGGAGGTGGACCCGGCCGAGGTGGACGCCCAGCAGGAGCAGCCCGACCAGCAGGAGGGCGAGGAAGATCACGGTGTGGTTGAGCCCGTACTCGTAGGACAGGATCGCCAGCAACCCGGCCAGCACCGAGACCCCGTACAGCAACGCGACCGCCCCGCGCTCGGTGATGCCGAGGCTCACCAGCCGGTGCGAGGTGTGGTCGCGCCCCCCCCGGGCCACCGGCCGGCCGGTCAGGAGACGGGTCACCGTCACGAAGGTGGTGTCGAAGATCGGGATGAGCATCAAGAGCACCGGCACCACGAGCACGGCGGCGATGCCGCGGGAATAAGGGTAGTCGCCGGCCAGGCACGCCCCGGCCAGGAAGAAGCCGATGAACAGGCTCCCGGCATCGCCCATGAAAACCTTGGCCGGCGGAAAGTTCCGGACGAGGAAGCCGGCGGCGGCGCCGGCGAAGCCGGCCATCAGGGCCGCCCCCGCCCGGTCCCCATCCATCAGGAAGAAGGCCAGTCGGAAGCCAGCCGCGATGAAGGCCATCCCCGCCGCCAGCCCGTCCATGTTGTCGAGCAGGTTGAAGGCGTTGGTGATGCCGACGATCCAGACGAGGGTCAGGAACAGGTTGACCAGCGGATAGGTGCTGAGCCGGAGGACGAACCCGAGGTCGATCAGCACGGCGGCGAGCACGATCTGGAGGACGAGCTTGGCCGGCGGGCGCAGCGAGCGGACGTCGTCGAACAGCCCGACCGCTCCCATCGAGAGCGCGATCAGGACGAACGGAGCGAACCGGCCAGCGCCGCGGACGACGAAGAGGGGGGCGAGCGACCCCCCCATGATGGCGAGGCCGCCGAGGAGCGGAATCGGCCGCCGGTGCCAGCGGTCCTCCCGCGGCAGGGTCACCAGCCCGGCCCGAGTGGCCAGGGCCTCGGCGCCGAGCGTTCCCGCCAGCGAGAGGACGAAGGCCGTCAGGAACGCCACCGCCAGTTCGCCCACGGCCCCCCTCACTGCCACCGTCGGCGCCGATCCGGCGCCGCTGTCCCCCGCGGCCCGCGTGACCGGGCGGACGCTGGCAGCGGGGTGATTTTACCTCATCGGCCACCGGCCGGCCGGGGGCGACGAACCTGGCGCGCCGGCTTGCAGAAGCTGCACAGAACGTGGGCGGTCCCCGGCCCGCCGCTCTCCGCGACGCGTCTGTCATGGCCGCCGCCCCCGGTCCGCGTTGGCGGGCGGGTTGCACTCGCGAAGGGTCACGGAGGACTGCACCGTGAGCGAATGCCAGAACGCGGCACTCTCCAGGAGGATGCGGGCGGCCTTGCGGGCGGCCGCGGTGGGCGGCGCCCTGCTGCTGGTGGGCGCGGTGGCGGGCCGGGCCACGGCCCAGACCCCCGATCTCACCGTCGACGTCTCGCAGACCCCGGGCAACTCGCGGCAGCCGCACATGGCGCTGGACGCCGCCGGGACCCTTCACGTCGCGTGGGCGGACGACTCGAACGGCGTGTTTCAGATCCTCTACAAGCGGTCCATCGATCAGGGCCGGACCTTCAGCGCGGCGATCCAGCTCTCGGCGGGGCTGGAGGCGAGTCTCCGGCCCCGCCTGGCCGTCTCGGGAGGCGCAGTTTACGTGGTCTGGATGCAGGACCCCGATCACGCGCCGGGCTCGAATGCGAAGGAGATCATGTTCGCGCGGTCGCTCGACGGCGGCCAGTCCTTCCGCCTGCCCGTGAACCTCTCCAACACGCCGGGTCACTCCCAGGAGGCGCGGGTGGCGGTGAACGGCGCCGGCACCGTCTTCGTGGTCTGGGACGAAGGCTGGCCGACGCGGCACGTCGCCCTCCGGCGCTCCACCGACGGCGGCGCCAGCTTCGAGGCCGAGCGCACCGTCGCCCCCATCGCCACCCCACCGGGTTGCCCCGCCGGCGGGGTCGGCAACTGCGACACCATCTACCCGGGCATCGCGGTGGATCGGGTCCAGGGGTCCGTGTACGTCGTCTGGCACGACCGGGTCGGGACCCAGCCCCAGGTCCTGTTCAGCCGGTCGCTCGACGGCGGCGCCACGTTCTCGACGCCGCTGAACGTCTCGAACGCGCCGATCCACGCCCACTGCGCGTCGATCACGGTCGGCTTCTCGGGACGCATCCTCGTCGCCTACGAGAGCCGAAAGGACCTGACCGACCACAAGCACAACGCCACCTTCGTCCAGTCCACCGACGGCGGCGCCAGCTTCAGCGCGCCGGTGAATCTCTCGAACAGTCCGGCCTGGGCGTTCTCCGACTATCCGTGGGCCGTCGAGAGCCCGAGCGGGGTCATCGCGGTCGGTTGGGAGGACAACAGCGCCGGCGGCGAACTGGACGCGGTGGGGGCCGTCTCGACGGACGGGGGAGCGACGTTCGGGGCGCCCATCAACCTGTCGAACAACCCCGAGAGCACCTCGACCGAGGTCGTCACGCTGTTCGGGCCGGACAGCAGCTTCTACGCCATCTGGGAGGACTATCAGAACGGGAGCGCCGAGATCTTCCTGCGCCGGGCCGGCGGCGGCACGCCACCACCCTCTCCGCCGCCACCCCCGCCGCCGTCGCCACCCCCGCCCCCGCCGCCCCCCGTCACGCTCAGCCCGACGATGACGTCGCCCGCAGCCGGCACGACACTCTCGCGCAGCGAGCCGGTGACTCTCGCCTGGACGCCCGTGGATGGCGTCGCCGCCTACGGGGTCGAGTACACCGGGCCCAACCGGCAGTTCGCCAATCCGAACGGTACCACCCTCGATCCCGTCAATGGCTTGGGCGGGGCCGGCGGCGGCTTCGTGGTCGCGGGGACGAGCTTCACGGTCGTGCTGGGCACCGGCATCCCCGCCGGCACCTACCAGGTCCGCGTGATCGCGATCGGGCCAACCGGGGGTCTCCTCGGCCACTTCAGCGACGCGGTGACGGTCACGGTCCCGCCCGTCCCGTCTCCGGACTCCCCGCCTCCGGCACGCCCGACGATCACGTCGCCGCGGAACGGGGGCACGCTGTCGCGGACGGGCCAGACCACCTTCGCCTGGACGCCGGTGGCCGGCGCCGCCACCTATGGGTTCGAATACACCGGCCCCAACCGGCAGTTCGCCAATCCGAACGGGGAGGGACCCGACCCGGTCAACGGCTACGGCGGCGTCGGGGGCGGCTTCCTCGTCAGCGGCACGAGCTTCACGGTCGTGCTGGGATCCGCGGTTCCGGCCGGCAGCTACCAGGTGCGGGTCATGGCGATCGGGATCATCGGGCAACCCCTGGGCGGCTTCAGCGACGCGGTCACGGTCACGGTACCCGGCGGCGCCTCATCGACCCCCTCCCCCCCGGGGCCTCCGCCACACCCGCCGGGGGACGATGACGCAGGTTGAGGGCGGCCCGGCCGGACCGCGGCCCGGCGCCGTCGGCGGCGCCCTCAGGGCGCCAGCGTGAGCGCGTGCGACGTCGACATGAGGACCGTCGTCCGGTCGCCGGCCGGCGTGAGGATGAAGAACAACAGGTAGGGGCCGGGCGGGATCCCGGGCGCCCACTGCAGGGTCCAGTAGCCCAGGACCGTCTCCAGCGGGAGCGAGGCCGGGATCTGGACCCGGTAGAGCGGAGCCGCGGCCGCCGGCACGTCGGCCAGGCACGTGAGGACGATGTGGGTGAAGGCGTCGGCGATGAACGCGATCGCGTCCTGGTTGGGGCAGCCGAGTCCCGGCCCCGCCGCCGGGGGTAGGAGCGCTCCGAAGTAGACATCGGCCAGCTGCTCGGGCCCGTCGTCGTCCGCGACCGTCAGGTCCACCTGCAGCGTCTCACCAATCCGGTACGACTCCTTGTCGAATCGGAGCAGCAACACCTCGGACAGCAGCGTCAGCGCGTCGTTGAGGGCCACATCCACGGCCGGCCGCCAGGCGGCCGCCATCACGTCGTACCCGTCCTGCTCCGGGTGCAGGCCGTCCACCCTGAAGAAGAAGGGGTTGTTCAGCGCCGCGAACAGGTCCACGAAGCGGACGCCTTCTTCGGCGGCGACGGCCGGCAGCTGCGCGTTCACGGCGGCGATGATCGCCCGGGCCTCGTCGGCGTCGTCCCGGAAGTCGGGCGTGATCGAAGCCAGGATGGGGATCACCCCGTGGAGCTTGGCGACCTGGAGCATCTGCCGCAGGGTCGCCACGATGAAGGCCGGCGAGTGGCCGTTGTTCGCGTCGTTGGTCCCGACCATGATGAGGACGGCGATCGGATGGTCGCTGTCGAGGAGGGCGGGCAGGACCCCGAGCGTGTCGCCGACGCCGGCGCCGGGGATCCCCTCGTTCAGGACGGTGACGCCGGGGTGCTGGGGGGACAGGAGACCCTGCAGCCCCAGGGGGTACGGGCGGGCCGCGATCACGCCCTCGCCGAGCTTGCCGGCCGTGATGCTGTCCCCGACCGCAATTGCCCGGGTCGCCAGGTTGGCGCCGAGGGCGGGGGGGAGCCAGAACGCCGCGTCGGCCGGCCCGGCCGCGAGGAGCAGACCGGCCAGCGCGACCGCCGGGAGGGCCCGGGGCAGCGAGGCGCGCACTAGGCCGGTTCCAACGAAATGGCTCTCAGTCCTCGAAGGCGACCCGACGGGCCCCGCACTAGGGCGTGACGACGTCGCCGGTGTATACGACCTCGAAGTGGCCCCCGCTGATCGTCTTGAGCTGGTCGAGGATCGCGTCGTCCCAGCGGGGATCGGGCGCCCCGGTGATGAACCAGCTCGTGCCGTTGTCGGCCACGATCATGCCGTAACGCTGGAGCGCCCGCAAGATGACCTGCACGGAAGGGTGGAAGGTGGAGACGTCGAAGCCCGCCTTCAGCCGGAGCCGGAGTCCCATCGGCGGCAGATCGGGGTCGTCACTGCTGCTGGCCCAGTGGGAGGCCGGGAAGATGTAGCCGCGCCGCGTCTGGGCCACGGTGAACCGGAGGGCGTGCCGGATCTCGCCCTGCTCCACGACCTCCTCGTAGCGGACGAGCCCGGGAAAGATCGGCAGGCCGGCGGCGTCGGCCGACGTCCACCCGGCCGGGCGCGTCGCGTTGATCTTGAGGTCCCAGACGGCGCCGGACCCGGCGAGCCACTCACTGCCGGTGAACTCGGCGTCGAACACCTCGTAGAGCACGCAAGTGTCGCGGTCGAGGACCAGCACGTGGTGATCGCTGCCGCCCTCGATGGGCGCGTCGGGGGGGATCGGATAGGGACCGGGATCGCTCTCGTCCGCGTAGTAGAAGCTGATCGGGACCCGGGGCTGGTCGCCGGGTACCGTGGTGAACGGGATGCCGTAGATCGTCCCGAAATCGGGGTGCAGATTCCCGCCGCCGATGCGGGCGATGAAGTTGGCCGAGTTGGGATGAACCGGGAACGCCGAGATGTCGGTATTCCAGGCGTTGTCGGGCGGGAAGACGGTGCATTGGCCGGGGACGACGCCCGGGCCGTAGGTCAGCGGCTTCACGTCCAGGGCGAGCAGGTCGCCGGGGTCCAGGGCGTTGTTTCCAAGCGCGCCCAGCCGGACCAGCGCGGCGTAAAAGAGATAGGTGCCGACGGGGATCCCCTGGCTGGGGACGATCGTGGAGAAGAACGCCGGCGCGCTGTGGGCGAATCCGGGAGGGGCCGCCTCCAGCGGCGTCAGCTCGACGAGGCTGTGGGCGGGCCCGATCAGGGCGCCGGCGGCATCGAAGCGGAAGAAGGTGACGCCATCGGGCAGGAGGATCCCCACGTGGACCTCGGCCGCGGTCCCGCCGGCCGGATTGGTCACGTCGAAGCCGAGCGTGAAGGGCTCGCCGCCGTGGACCTGACTCCCGCTCAGCGTGACCTGCGCCGTCGGCAGCTGGGCGGCGCTCGGCCGCGGCGCCGCCAGAACGGCCAGCCCCAGCGCGACGACGCAACCGCCAAGGATCCGGCTCGGACCCGACATGACGCCCTCCCGCGTGAGACGACCGTCTCGGAAACCCGCATGAGTCGAGCAACCGACGTGCCAGCGCGGGCGCGCGCCAACCCGCCGGAGAAACAGACCGCGGCCGGGGGCTGCCGGTCGGAGGTGACGAGCCTCGCCACCGGCCGGCGCAAAAATGGTCAGGCCCGGCGCGCGTCACGGTGGCGCGAAGGTGACCGTCAGGGTGGCGATGACGAAGATTTCGCCGGGAGCCAGCAGGGCGTCGCCGAGCGCGTCGGCGACGGTAAGCGCCACGAACAGGGTATAGGCGCCGGCGGGAAGATCGGCGGGCCACCCGAACCGGAAGAAACTCGGGATCACCGTCAGCGGCAAGGCGCCCGGCAGCGTCGTATGACGATAGAGCGGCGCGAACGTCGACACCGGCCCGCCCAGGCAGGTGAGCACGCTCCGCGTGAACGCGTCAGCCAGGAAGATCACGGGATCGCCCCCCGGGCACGCCGGCCCCAGCCCACGCGGCAGCAGCGCGCCGAAATACACGTCCACCAGCCGCTCGGCCCCCGGGTTCGCGACCCGGAGGTCGAGGACGAGGGTCTCCCCCGGCCGGAAGGTGGTCTGATTCGCGACCAGCCGGAGGATCTGGTCGAAGATCGCCGTGACCGACAGGTCCGCGGTCAGGGTGAGCGTGCAGGGGCCGGTGCCGCCGCAGGCGCCGGCCCACCCCAGGAATGCCGACCCCAGATCAGGCGCCGCCTCGAGGGCGACGACCGTGCCGCCGGCGTAGGCGGCCTGGCACACGACGCCGCAGTCGATGCCGGGCGGCGCGCTGCGCACGCGGCCGGTCCCCGTGCCCGCCTTGATCACCATGAGCGTCGGGGGCGTGGGCGGCGAGGGCCCGAAGCCGAGCCGGGCGACGAGGGTTTCCCACTCGATCGGACCGGCCGCCACGTACTCGCCGATGACCCAGACGTCGAACGGCGCGCTCGGATCCAGCGCGGCTCCCGCGTAGTCACCCATCCGGTCCGAGCCGGTCTGGGCCCCGCCGCCGGCGCGCAGCTCGGTCGAGGCCTGCAGGGTGTTCAGCGGGTCGGTGGCCAGCCGGCCGGTGGCGTGGACGCCGGCGAACGCGGTGGCCGAGGACCGCGTGAAGACGACGTGGAGGTTGCCGGCCCCATCGGGCTGGACGGCCGGGTAGTAGGCGTACTCGGCCGCCGACCCGAACGTCAGGTCCTGCCGCAGGGCGGGCGCGTCGGTCGAGACCTCGATGAGCCGCAGACAGCTGCGCGTCGTGAAGTCCCCGGGCGGAACGCAGCCCTCGTTCCCGGCCAGCCACAGCGCGCCGCCGCGCCACACCGCGCTCAGCACGCGGTCGTCGCCGGTGTCGAGGTGGCCGGCGAAACCCGCCTGGACCGCGGTCGGCGGCATGGTCCACGGCCGGATGAAGAGCGTGGCGGCGGTCTCGGTGACCGGGCTCACGCCGGGAACGCCGCTGACCCGCAGCAGGGCGAGGGTCGTCGAGGTGTCGTGCATCACCAGGTAGGCGGTCGTCGTCGGGGTCCCCGCGTACGCGGGATGGATGGTGAACCGGAACGGGTTGGGCCCCACGCGCTGAGTGCGGACCGGGCTGGCGCACCCGGTGAGGTCGGCCTTGTTCAGCACGTAGTAGCCGGCGCCGACGAAGTTGGCGGTGGCGAAGTCGAACCCGTTGTAGGCGACGATCACCTTGTCGTCGCTCAGGCCGAGGATCGGGAAATCCTGGAGGAAGGTCTCCGTCGTCGGGTTGCCGATCCGGTAGCGGCAGAAGAGCCCCGTCGGGTCGCTGGACGTCGAGACCGCGAGGACGAGCGACGAGGTCCCGCTGGACGCGGGGAACGGCGAATACTGCAGCTCGACCGCGAACCAGCGCCCGCTGGCGGCGTCGTAGGTGACCCGGGGATCGGTGTCCTCGAAGCCGGCATCGACCCCGAAGAAGCCGCGGAGCGTGAAGCTCGTGATGGCCGTGCCGAGCTTGTCGGTGATGCGCCCGACCGAGTTGACCATCTGGAAGACGTGACTCGGCCCCACGCCCAGGTTCGGGTCCGGCGGGGTGAAGCGCGTACCGAGGAGATCGGCGTTGTCGGCGTTGCTGAGGCCCTCGAACTGCTGGAGCACCGTGGTCACCGTCCGCGGTTCGATCCCCGGCGCCCCGTCCGCCACGAAGCCGTCCGTCGGCGCCGGCGCGCCCGGGAGCCGCTGGCGAGCCGCGCTCCGCGCAGCCGGATCGCGGGTCAGAAACGGCTTGACGCGAGGCCGCCCCTCCGCCCCCGGGGCGGGCTCCGCCAGGCCGCGCGCCTCGCCGACCGAATGGAGGGGGACCGCCTGCAGCTCGTCGGCGGCCAGGACGAGCCGGGGCAGCAGGAGGACGGCCAGGACGAGGAGCCGGGTCACGCCCGCTCGGGTCGCGCGCATGCCCGGCCATTATAGGATCGCCGCCCGCGTTTTCCGCTGATCCGCGGGCTCTCACGGGAGATTCCCAGATGAGCGCGGCGGAACCCTGGCGCCGCCGGCCCGGCGTCCGCCGGCGGTCAGCCTCCGGCGCGGGCCCGGGCCCAGGGACCCAGGATGACCTCGACGATCCGCTCGGCGGCGTGGCCGTCCCACAGGGGCG
>DASYUM010000295.1:0-2085 GCA_036001225.1 Candidatus Methylomirabilota bacterium
TGGAGCCCCGAGAAGTAGCCGAACTGGACCGTGAGCTGCTGGGCGGTGGTCCCCTGCGACTTGTCGAGGAAGAACGAGACGACCTCCGTGCTCTCGAGCGACTCGCTGAGCTGCCGCCGGCTCGACGCCGGGAAGACCTCGTCGATCTTCAGGTGATCGGCGTCGGCGAAGTTCACGATCAGCTCCGCCGGCGCCTCCCCCAGACGGATCACGCGGTCGCGGTGCTCGAAGTAGAGCGGGAAGACCGCCCGCGGGCGCACGTCGAGGTAGGTGAGCCCGAAGAGGTGGCGCTTCCCCCAGAAGGCGTCCTCGATCCAGTTCGCCTTGCGCGGCTTGATCAGGCCGCCGATGCGCATCTGCAGGTCCATGAGCCAGGCGCGGTTCGCGACGCGCGGGGTCCAGGGAATGCGGATGAAGGTGGCCGGTGAGGTCAGGCCGAGGGCGGTCCCCGTCTGCACGAACGTCACGAACGGCGCGCCGCCGCCCACCGGCTCCGGCGGCTGATGATGGCCCATCTGGTAGAGGCTTTGGGCGTAGAGCGGGAGCCGGCCTTCGGAGAGCGCCGTGAAGCCGCGCTGCTCGACGTACCGGACGAGGGCGCGGTCCGGGTCGCCCGGAGTGGTGAGGCCGTTGACATCGCCGGGCCACACCAGGTAGAGGTCCTGCTCCAGCTCGAGCGCGCTCCGCGTCGCCGGGATCTCCAGGCTCCACAGCACGTCGATCAGGACGGGGCCCAGGTCGGGGGTGACGGTGGCCCGGATGAAGAGGGGACCGATGGCGAAGTCGGGATGGGGCCGGGACGCCAGGAAGACCTGGGCCCGGGCCGGCGCCCCCCCGCCGCCGATCAGCAGGGCGGCGAGAAGCCAGGCGCGCCAGCCGAGCGTCATCGCCGACCATCATAGCCGAGCCGCCGCCGGAAGGGCGCGGGCGTTTCTCGCGTCCCGCGGGGTTTGGTGATACGCTTCACCGGGAATGCGCCCGTATCGCGTGCTGATCCTGGTCGCGATCGTCGTCTCCGCCAGTGCCCTCCTCGTCCCGGTCCACCCGGCTCACGCGCAGGCTGCCGGTTCGCGCCCCCAGCGCCACGTGTTCCCCAACGGCGTCGTGCTGATCGTGCAGGAGCACCGCGCGGCCGACGTCGTCGCGCTCCAGCTCTGGATGCGCGTGGGCGGCCGCGACGAGCAGCGCGACGAGCTGGGCCTCAGCCACTACCTCGAGCACATGCTGTTCAAGGGCACGCCGACCCGGCCGCCCGGCTCCATCGACCAGCTCATCGAGGGCCTGGGCGGCACCAGCAACGCCTTCACGTCGTACGACTTCACGCACTACGACGTCGTGGTCCCCGCCGCCCACGTCCGCGCGGCACTGGATCTGCTGGCCGACATCGCGGTGAACGCGGCGTTCGTGCCGGCCGAGCTGGAGGCCGAGAAGAAGGTCGTGTTCGAGGAGATGAACCTCCTCGAGGACGATCCCGAGAAGTTCATGGCCCGGCGGCTGTCGGAGGTCGCCTATCGCGGCCATCCCTACGGGCGGCCCATCCTCGGCACCCGCGAGTTCATCCAGGCGCTCACCCGCGAGCGGCTGAACGCCTACTACAAGAAGCACTACGTCCCCCGCAACGTGACGCTGGTGGTCGCGGGCCCCCTGACGCCGGAGCAGGTCCGGCCGCTGGCGGCGGCCACCGTCGGTCGCCTGGCCGGGCCGGCGGCGGCGCGACCCGCCGCGGCCGCGGTGCCGCCGCTCGCCGGCGGGCGGCGCGAGGACGTCCGCCGCTCCGAGCAGCAGGCCTACCTGGGCCTCGCCTGGCAGGCGGCCGCCACCGGCGTCGCCTCGGAAGACATCTCGGCCGTCGACCTGCTGACCTACGTCCTGGGCGACGGCCCCAGCTCGCGCCTGAACCAGACCGTGCGCGAGGAGAAGGGGCTCGTGCAGTCGATCGAGGCCACCTACATCACGCGCGAGCAGTCGGGCCTGGTCTCGGTCATCGCGCGCCTGGACCCCAGGCACCTGGACGCCGCCGAGGCCGCCATCCTCGACGTGATCCGGCGCGTCCGGGCCGAGGGCGTGACCGAGGCCGAGCGGCAG
>DASYUM010000296.1:0-5504 GCA_036001225.1 Candidatus Methylomirabilota bacterium
GTTCCCGACCAGCTTGCTGGCCGCGTCGGCCTTCTACGCGCTGACGATGGGCTGGCAGCCGTTCCTGGCGGTGTGGATCGTCCGACGCTGGATCGACCCGCCGGGCTACCTGGACCACGGTCTCCGGCCGGCGCCGCCCGCACTGCTCGTCCTCGGGACGGTTGTGTCGCTGCTCCTCACCGGCGCGTCGATGCTGATCGCCTCGCTGGCGGGGCCGCTGGACCTCGCCGGCTCCAGCGTCGCCGTCGCCGCGGTACCGGAAGCGGTGCCGCCGACGCCGTCGTGGAGCGCCGCCGGCGCGCTCGCCCTCGCGTTCGCCGGCACCGTGGTGTTGGTCTCGGTCCAGGCGTTCAGCGAGGAGCTCGGGTGGCGTGGATACTTCCTGGTCCGCCTCATGCAACAGCTCGGCCCGTGGCCGGGCCTCCTCCTCCACGGGGTCGTCTGGGGCGCGTGGTACGCCCCGGTCGTTCTGCTGGCGAGTGGCGACCCGGAATCCGGCTGGGTTGCCGGCCTCACCTTCGTCGTCACGTGCGCCCTCCTGGGGGCGCTCCTCGGGTGGCTCCGGCTGGCCGGTCGGAGCTTGCTCCTGGCCGTCCTGGCCAACGCCGTGCTCACGATCGCGGCCGGGCTCCCCTTCATCCTGCGCGGCATGGACGTCGGCACGCGCTCGGCGGCGTATGGACCGGCTGGATGGATCCCGCTACTGCTCACCCTGGGTGTCCTCTTCACGGGGCCGACTCGCCGGGCCATCGTCACGCCCCTCGGCGGCGAGGCGTCACCCCGGGCGTCCGGCCTCTGGCGCCTTCTCGAGCAGGTCATCTCGCGTAACGGCAGCGGGAGGCCGAGAGAGCGATGACACCGATCGCTTCCGCGCTCTGCTAGAATCTGACGCCCATGGACGAGGTCATCCGGCTCCAGGCCGACGCGATCGTCGCCGGCCGACCCTTCACCGCGCCCGAGCGGACCGCCGAGGACCTGGACGCCGTCCGGGTCATGGCCGCCGCGGTCCGGCACGTTCTCCGCCAGCCCCTGCCCGCCGGGCCTCGGCCGCTCGTCCTGACCGTGCCGGCGCCGGCGGGACGCCAGCACCGGGTCGTGATCGCGCACGAGGGCGGGCTCCGGGTCGGGCGCGACCTCGCCTTCGTCGGCTTCTTCGCCACCAAGCGCGGCGGGCTGGACCACGCGCCCCTGACGGTCACCGACGACGAGCTGATCCTCGAGTTTCCTCGCCACCCCGGGATCCTGAGCTACAGCTCGCTCGAATTCGCCGACGGGAACTGGGGCAACCTGATCGTCGTCGATCCGCCTGAGGCGCGCGAGCACTGGCGAGAGGGCGACAAGCACGCCTGGGCGGCGCAGGAGCTGGCGCCGCGGCACTACACCGTGGTCCGCCTCCACCGCGGGGTGTTCCCGGGCGGGCTCCTGGCCGGGCGGGATCCGGTCGTGACCCGGACGAAGTACTACGACTTCCAGGGCCCGGCGCCCTGGCAGGCCGAGCGCGAGCTGGCGCCGCCATGACGTCGGCGCCCGGCAGGACCCCGGCGCGTATCCGATAACCGGCCGCTAGAGCACCGCGGCGTGGACGATCCGTCCCTCGAAGAGCAGGGCGACGCCGCGATGGCTGCCGACGCGACACTCGAAGAGGCGCCCGGCCCCGGCGTTGGCCCGCAGACTCCCTTCCCCCTCCGCGGTCGCCCGGAGAAGCGCCTCGGCCCGGGACCGGAAGACGCCGTCGCTCCCGCCGGGCGACGCGTCGCGGCCGTACCCGTCGAGCGCCTGGGCCCGCAGCAGCTTCGGCCACTCGCGGGCGAACAGGCCCGGGTCGAAGAAGAGGTCGAGGCCGGCCAGGCCCTCCCCGATGAAGACGGCGGCCCCGAGCGCCCCCGGCGTGGCCGGCCGGTCGAGGCCGCGCTCGGCCGCGTCGAGGTGGACCTTGACCTCCGGCTTTTCGTAGATCGCCTGGTAACTGTGAGTCGGCGACGGCGCGGCGGCGTTCCGGGCGTACCGGCCGACCTCGTCCCAGATTCGTCCCTGGTCCGCCCGTTCCAGCACCTTGGCGCGGAGCCCGGGCGCGGCGAAGCTCCCCCGCGCGTCGAACCCGGGGCTGCGCCCGGCCCACCGCCCCTGCTCGACGCAGTAGACGCCGACCCCCCGCGGACCGCTGCCGGGCGGGAGCAGGAGATCCTCGACGAGGACCCGGTTTTGCTTGCCGCCGAGCAAGATCTCGCCGGCCAGCAGCAGGACCGCGACCTTGCCCCGGTTCTCGACGACGACTTCCGGCACCGCCGCCTGGTCGCGCTCGGCGATGAGAAGATCACCGCGGGCGCGGGCCTCCTCGAGGGTGGCGACGGGCAGCGGCGCGCCCGGCGTGCCGTGCAACCACACCACGCGGATCGCACCGTACGCGCTCACCGCGCCCGCTGCGACGGCGCGCACGAAGCGCCGCAGCTCGGGGCTGATCCGCCCGGCCATCGGCCCGGGCCGCTCGGCATCGCCCGGGCCGCCGAGCACCCGGATCCGGTCCGCCCCCGCCGCCGTGCGCGGCGCGCCGATCGCGCCGGCCACCCCCAGCCCGAGCCACCGCACGAAGTCCCGCCGTGTCGTCCGCATGCCCCGCCTCCTCGTCGGCCGTATCGTGAACCCCAGACGGCCTGAGACGCTCATTGGACCGGCGGGACGGGGAAAAGTTCCGGGCCGGGAGGTCGGGTCAGCCGCCGGCGAGGTCGGCCAGCATCAGGGCGAGGCCGGCGACGAGCGGCCGGCCGGCATCACGAGAGGCATCTGATACCATCAGAGGCTGATGCCGCAACTCAGCGCCCGGGCACGCGCGCGCCTGCCGAACACCGCCTTCGCCTACGTGGACTCGAAGGGGCGACGACGCCTGCCCATCCACGACGAGCCCCACGTCCGCAACGCGCTCGCCCGCTTCAACCAGGTCAAGTTCGAGGACGATGCGGCACGCGAGCGGGCGCGGAAGCGCCTGCTGACCGCGGCCAAGAGGCACGGGATCGTGCCGATCGGGTTCATCACCGGCCAGCTCGCGACCGAGCGGCTGCAGGGTGAGTCGACAGGGCGCGCGGCCGTCGCGCGCGGTCTGCCGACGGGCCAGGTCACGTTTCTGCTGACCGATATCGAGGATTCCACCGGCCTCCTCCGCCGGCTAGGCGACGGGTACGCGGCCGTGCTCGGCGACGTGCGCCGTCTGCTCCGCCGCACCGTGCAACGGGCGGGCGGCCGCGAGGTCGACGCTCGGGCCGACGAGTTGTTCGCCGTCTTCAAGCGGCCGGCCGGCGCGCTCCGTGCGGCGCGGGCGATTCAGCGGAACGTCGGGGCGCGGGCATGGCCGGGCGGGGCGAGCGTGCGCGTCAGGATCGGCCTCCACACGGGCCGTCCCACGGTGACCGAGGGCGGCTACGTGGGCCTCGCGGTGCACACGGCCGCCCGCATCTGCGCCGCCGGCCATGGCGGGCAGGTTCTTCTCTCGGACGCCGCCGTACGAGCCGTCGAGGCCTTCGTTCCGGTCGGTGTTGGCTTCCGCCCCTTGGGCGATCACCGGCTCCAAGGGTTGCCGGAGCCGCAGGCTCTCTTCCAGCTGGCGGCCCCGGACCTGCCGACGCGATTCCCCCCGCCTCGAACCGCTCCGTCGCCCGGCTGAACCGCTCGACCCGGACGTCGGCCGCGAGGGCATCGAACCGCGCGAGCTGGATCCTCCCCTCTCCCCGCCGGGGAGGGGTCAGGGTGAGGGGGATCCCGGCGAGGTCGGCCAGCTAGTGGGTCGTGCCGCCAGCGGCGGCAAGGGGGACAGTTGACGAACGTGGCCTTGACAGCCGCGCCGCCCATTCCTAACATCGGTATGACTTCCGTCGCGGGGATCACGATTGGTCGAGTCACCCCGGCCGGGGTCGTCACCGAGTTTTACAGCGGATTTCCGAACACTCCGCGGATCGCAGCGGGGCCGGACGGATTTCTGTGGTTCACCGTCACCGGGGTCAACCTCGGCAGCCTTGCGCGCATTCCACCGGAGGGCAGTGCCATCTTCGAATTCCCGTTTCTTCCGGGCAACAGTCTGCCGTTCGGCATCACACCCGGTCCCGACGCAAACATGTGGTTTACAGAACCGAATACCGGCAAGATCGGGCGGAGCAGTGTCCCGGCGGACGTCGGGATCTCGCCCCCTTCGGGGATCCTGTGGTCTACTCAGGTCTTCGATCTCGCCGTGATCATCAGCGGTCCGCCGGGCGTGTCGCCGCTGGGAGATAGGGCTACCGTGAACGGCGTCGATGTGACGGCCGAACTGGTCGCCTGCATCGACGGGCACATCGATGCGCTCGTGGGCCGGCCCGGCTTGGTGGCGCGGTGTCCCGGTCTTCGGCCCGGCCCCGGCGAATACGATCTCGAACTCCAGCTCAGTTTCAGCGACGGTTCGACGGTGAACGCGGGCTCGACGTGGGGCGTGCTGGCGAACACGGAACCATAGGCCAAAACCCATCGACCGTAGCGGAGTGCGGAGGACAAATGGACCGCTCTGATAAGGCGGTCGTGAAGGGCTTAGTCCTGATGGCGCTCCTGTTCGGTGTGCCCCTCGCGGCCCGTGCCGATCCTGCACGCGGCGTTCCGTCCCAGCTCATCATCGAGGGGCTTGCTTTCGTCGGTGTCACCCCGCCCTCTGGCGTGTATGTCAGCACGCAGGCGTTTGACGTGGTGATCTCAGTGTTCCCGCGGCCGGGAGCCGCGATCATCGGCGGGGTTACTTCGTTACGGGGGCCGACGGCGCGTTCTGGTTTGCAGGACTGGACCACATCGGGCGCAGTACCCCGGCCGGCGCGTTCGCCGCATTCCCGCTTCGCGCCGCAACGGCATTCCAGATCACGGCCGGGCCGGACGGCCATCTCTGGTTCGTGGAGACATTTGGCGGCGTCGACCGGATCACCTTGACGGACCGGCTCACGCTGTCGCCGCCCTCTGGGATCTACGTCACCACCCAGCGGTGGGAACCGACCGTGATCCTGGCGCCCGGGCCCCCCATCGTGGGAGGTCGCGCCACCTTCGATGGCAGTGATGTGACGGCCCCCCTTGTCAACTGTGTGATCCCGGGGACGCTGGCCGCCGGCGGTCAGAGCTTCCGCTGCCCGGGCGTGACCGGCGATATGCTGGGCGCTGGCATACATGCCTTCGGTGTTGCGCTCAACATATCGGACGGCTCGATTCTGAGCGCCGGGGTGACCTGGGAGGTAATCGCCAACAGTGAGCCGTAGGCCACGAAACGAACGCAGGCTACTTCGTGAAGGAACGGGAGACGGCCTGAGACGCTCATTGGACCGGCGGGCGGGCGAAACGTTTCGGGCCGGTGGGGTCGGTCAGCCGCCGGCGAGGTCGGCCAGCATCAGCTCGAGCCCGGCGACCACGCGGGCCATCCGCTCGTAGTCGATCTTCTCCGGGGTGTCCTCGGGCGTGTGGTACCAGCGGTACCGGTAGGGGGCGGTGTCCGTCACCATGACGCCCGG
>DASYUM010000297.1:0-3324 GCA_036001225.1 Candidatus Methylomirabilota bacterium
GGCCGGTAGAAAAAGCCGCCGGTGATTTGACAAGTGAGCCATTCGCGGAGAACCTGCCAATCGAGGCCGTGATCAGCGGCTTGAAACGAACCGAGGCGGAAATCTTCAGCGTAGAAGTAGCCAAAGACAACCGCAGGGGAGTAGGCTACGAAATTGATCGCGAAAAGCACCAATGCGTCCCAGCGGGAATTCACGCTGGTTCTGGAGAGTGAGAGGTGGTGACCCAATAGAGGGCCTAGTGGCTGCCGTCTGTCGCGAGACTGGACCCGCTGTGCGTGCCCGCTTCTTCAGGCGATTCGAACTCGGTCACGACAGGGCGGCTGGAAAGCTCCAGACGGCTTATTCGGCGGGCGGCGACCAGTCGAAGCGCTGGAGCGCCACGTCCACGAGCTGACGGAACTCTTTCTGATTCGCGATCGCCGCCACTCGCGCCACCGCCCGCTCGAGCCCGGGACCGATCTCCTCCCAGGCCGGCCAGGCGTCGGCGGTCGCCTTGGCGTTCGCCTGCAGGCGGGCGAGGAGCTCGCCGTCGGCGATCAGTCGCTCCAGACACTCCCGCACGGCGGTGAAGCTGTTCAGGGGGGCCAGCAGCGAGTTGTAGCCGTGCACCATGTACTCCTCGGCGCCCGCCACGTCCCAGCAGACGGCGGTGCCGCCGCAGGCGAACATCTCCAGCGGCGGGGCGAACATGCCCTCCGCGTTCGAGCACTTCACCAGGACGTCGGCCGCCGAGTAGACGCCGGCCATCGACCGCAGAGGGAGGCACAGCGTGCCGATGCAGTGACGGCCGGCCGCGGTCCGGCTGGCATCGTCTCCGGCCAGGATGTACTCGAGGCCCAGACTCTCCAGCAACTCGATCGTCGGCCGGACGTTCTTCCGGGAGGCGGCCATCGGCCCCTCGACCAGACAGCGGATCCGGCTCGACTGCTTGGGGACGACCGGCGGCACCGGGTGGAAGAGCGCGCGGTCGAGGCCGGCCAGCACGCAGTAGGCCGGCTGGCTCGCGTAGTTGAGCATCCAGCGGGCGGTGGTGAGCGACGGGAAAACGTTCGACTCCAGCAGGAATTCGTGCAGAGCCTGCCGCGCGTCGCCCCAGGGGAAGAACGCGCTTTCCAGCGCCTGGATGAAGTGGGCGTAGGTCGTGGCCTCGAAGCGGCCGAGGCCGATCAGCGTCTCCCACCAGGTGGCGAAGGCGACGTCGTAGCGCCCGCCGAGGGCGTCATCGAAGGGGACGACGGCGACGGTGTCCGGGATCTCGAGCCAGGTCACCGCCGGCGCGCTCTTCCAGTCCCACACCGCGACCGTCACCTGGTGACGTCCGGTCGCGGCCAGGACCTCGGCCATCTTGAGCGTGATGTAGACGCCGCCGGCGATGTTGAAGCGCGGGAGCACGAAGAGGAGTTTCACCGCGACTGGCTCTCTCCCGTGGACCGGGGCGGGCCGCCGATGCCCGCTAAGCCTTCGGTCTGCTTGACTTCGTTCGTCCGGGTGGCTAGTCTAACACGGTGTCGAGAGGTCGATCGGGGGCTCGGTACGGCTCGCCCGCACGGGCCGGCGGGACGTAACGCGCCGCGGGAGTTTTCCCCTGAAGGAGCACGCGGCCCGTGCTCGATTCAAGCCGGTCGGGTGGGCCCCGCGCCTGTACCGGCCGGGGGACGAGCAGCGGATCCTCCCCCTCTTCCCCCGCGCCTTCCAGGGCCTCCAGCGCTCGGACGCGTACTGGAAGTGGAAGTTCCACGACAATCCGGCCGGTCAGTGCGTGATCGTCGCCGAAGGCGCCGAGGGACGCGTCCTGGGCATCCTTGGCGGCCTGCCGGTCCGCGTCCACGCCGCCGGACGCACGGTGGTCGTCTCCCAGGTCGTCGAGGCGATGCTCGATCCCGACATCCGGCGCGGCTTGCGGAAGGCCGGCCTGTTCGTCACGCTCCTCGCCGCGCTGGTCGAAGAGACCATGACGGTCCGGGGCGCGGCGTTCATGTTCGCCCTGCCCAACCAGGACTCCGATGGAATCCACCGGACGGTCGATGCGCGCTTCTTCCACCAGGTGAGCCGCGTCGTGCGTCCCCTCACCGGCCTCGGGGCCTCGCCGGCGGCCTGGCTCAGCCGCACCCGCTACAGCGTCCGCCACCTCCCGGACTTCGGCCCCGAGGCCGACCAGCTCTGGGAACGGTGCCGGGAGGGTTTCCCCCTCGCGACCATCCGGGACCGTGAGTACCTCAGGTGGCGCTACCGCGACTGTCCGCTCGTTCAGTACCACGCCTACCTCGCCTGGGATCGCCGACGGGATGGCCCGGCCGGGCTGGCCGTGCTCCGCATGGGGTGGGAGGGGCAACCGGTCGGCGCGCTCGTGGACTGGCTGGTGCCGCGGGACGACACGGCGCCGGCGGCGCTGCTCCTGGCCCACGCGGAGCGGCAGGCGCGGCGGGCCGGCCTGCGGGAGATGGCGGCCTGGTTCTTTCCCGGCTGCCCGGAGGAACGGTGGTTCGTGAGTCGGGGCTACCGGGTGGAGCCGACCAGTTACCCGCTGGTCGTCCGGGCCACCAACCCGGATTTTCGGCCGGACTGGATCGCCCAGCACTGGTACTACACGATGGGCGATTCCGACATCTTCTGACGGCGATGCCGAGGTGACGATGCCGGCGGCCGACGCGCCGGCGCCGCCCGAGATCTGGTCGGCCCCGCCGGCCGGTCGCGTCCTCGTCCTGGCCCCGCATCCCGACGACGAGACGATCGGCTGCGGAGGCATCCTCGCCCTCCACCGAGCGCAGGGCGATCCGGTCCGCGTCGTGTTCCTCACCGACGGCGGCGCGGGCGACCCGGCCGGGCACTACCCGGCCGAGCGCTATGTCGCCATCCGTCAGGCCGAAGCGCGCCGAGCGTGCGGCGTCCTCGGGGTCACCGACCTGGAGTTCTGGGCCTATCCCGACGGCAAGCTCGGCACGGTCGCCGAGCTGAGCGAGCGGCTGCTGGCCGCCCTCGGGGGCTTCACGCCGAAGACCGTGTACTCCCCGTCCAGCCGGGAGCTGCATCCCGACCACGGGGCGGCCGGCGCCCGGGTCGAGGCGCTCCACCGAGCCCGTCGCCTCGGGGCCGCCATCTACGCCTACGAGATCTGGGCGGCGATCGAGCCGACGCACGTGATCGACGTGAGCGCCGTGGTCGAGCAGAAGCTGGCCGCGCTCGCCGAGTACCCGAGCCAGCTCCGCTACAACGACTACCGGCCGAAGATGCTGGGGCTCAACACCTATCGCACGCTGACGCTGCCCCCGGGCGCCCGCTACGCCGAGGCGTTCCGCCGACTGGCATGAGGCTGCTGCACGCCGT
>DASYUM010000298.1:0-12518 GCA_036001225.1 Candidatus Methylomirabilota bacterium
TCCGGCCCCGCCACAAGATCATCCTCGGCGTCGGGGGCGGCATCCGGGAGCGCCACACCTACGCGATCGCCATCGACCTCGGCCTCCCGACCGGCGCCCTCGCCCAGTTGGCGGGCGCCACCTGCGAGCAGAACGCGATCATGGTCTACAACCTGCTCGCCAAGCACACCGGCATCCGGCTCTCGCGGGAGAACTTCCACAAGCTGCCCTTCTACCTGGAGGCGGGATCGACGCCGATCATCGTGGACATGCCGCCCTACCACTTCTGGGAGCACGTCACCAAGCGCGGTCGCATTCCCACCCACCGCCCCGACTCCGGCACCTACCTGGTCGCCGAGGTCTACTCCTGTCGCTCCTGCATCTTCCTCAAGGACGTGGACGGCCTCTTCACCGCCGACCCCCGGAAAGACCGGAACGCCAAGCTCATCCCCCGCATTAGCAGCAGCGAGCTGTTGGCGATGAACCTGCCCGACCTCCCGATCGAGCGGTCGGTGGTGGAGATCCTGCACCTGGCCCGCAACCGGAAGGAGATCCGCCTGATCAACGGACTGGTCCCGGGCAATCTCACCCGCGCTCTTGACGGGGAGGAGGTGGGGACGCTCATATATCAGGGATGAGGAAGCCCGGTCTGTTGACCGTCGGGTCACGATGATCGACCCCCGGCTGCAGGTCCTCTACCTGCTCGCCGTCGGGGTCGTCGCGTTCGCCACCGCCCACCCGGCGGTGCTCCTCGGCTTGCTCGGGCTCCAGGTCGCGCTCTGGCTCTACCTGGGCCTGCCGGCCGCCGACCTCCTGACCATCTTCCGGAAGCTTGTCGTCTTCTTCGTCTTCATCGTCGTCTCGTTCGCCTTCTTCGCCCCCGAGCCGGGTGACCGGCTGGTCGCGGTGCCGGTGCTGGTCGGCAGCGTGGACCTGAACCTCTCCGGGATCCTCCGGGGCCTCCTGCTCTCGAGCCGCGTCGTCACCGTGATCTACGCCTCCCAGATCCTCCAGCGGACCGGGGACCGGGGCAGCCTGGTCCGTGGGCTGCGGGGATGGTTCGTGCCCGCGCCGATCGCCTACAGCCTCGACCTGGTCCTCGCGCTGCTCGGGGCCGACGAGCGGCGCGGAGGCGGCGGGGGACGCCGCCGGCGCGCCCGGGAGGCGGAGGCGGACGGGAGTGCGCCGGAGGGTGCCGACAAGGAGCGCACCCTCGACGTGCTCCGGCGGGTTCTCCGGGGGGACGTCGGGTTCCTCCTCGACCTGATGGCGCGGCACATCGCCCGCGCCCGCGAGCAGGCGGCCACCTACGGGCTCAAGCCCGAGGCCCTGTCCGATCTGGCCGTCATCACCGGGCTCGCCGTGCTGAGCATGACCCTGCGCTTCCTCAAGGTGATGCCGGGGCTGCCCGTGGCTCCCGGCCACAAGGGGATCATCCTGCTCCCGCTCTACATCGTCGCCGCCGAGCTGACCGCCTCCCGCTGGGGCGCGACCCAGCTCGGCGTGGTCATCGGCGTCACCAGCTTCCTCATGGGCGAGGGGAAGTTCGGGCTGTTCGAGATCCCCCGCCACGTCACGCCCGGTCTCTTCGTGGACCTGGTCATGCCGCTCGTCCGGCTCCTCCGGCCGAACGCCGGCGCCTTCGCCTACGCGCTGGTCGGCGTGGGGGCGGCGGTGACGCGGCTCTCGACCTTGCTCCTGGTCGCCTACTTCGTGGAGGCGCCGTCGATCTTCTACGCCTTCCTCATCCCCATGGTCGTCAGCAACACGGTCTTCGGCTTCCTGAGCGGGTTCGTCACCTACCACCTGATGAAGTCGGTGCAGAAGCTGCGGGCGGTCCTGTGAAGGCGTCCCGGGCCGATAACCGTCGCATCCCGGCGTCCTCGGTCGTCGGCGGCCCTCAACGTTGGGTGGCTCGCCCCGGACGGCGGGGCCCCAGCCCCGCGACGTCCGGTGGCTCGCATGCGCGGCATACGCCTCGGGCCGCCTCCTCCCTGCGTCCTAGGGCTGCTCGGTTCTCGGCCCGGGAGAGGGCGGTCCTGTGAGGCCGCCGGTGGCCGCGGCCGGCGTCGTCCTGCTCGTGTCGATGTCGGCGTTCTTCGCCGGCGCTCCCGCGCCGGCCGCAGTAGCGGCCCGCGAGGTGCGGCTGCTGGTCGACCCCGTCCTGGCCGGCTCGGGCCTGCCGGCCGAGCTGGCGCGCGCATTCGAGGAAGCGCGGGGAGTGCGGGTCCGACTGCAGGCGCTCCCCTCCAAGGAGGCGCTCGAGCTCGGCGCCAGCGGCGAAGCGGACCTGGTGTGGGTCCACGCGCCGCGCCTCGAGGTCCAGTACCTGAACCAGGGCTTCTACCTCGACCGCCGGCGGATCCTCTACACCGAGCACGTCCTGGTCGGCCCGGCGGCGGACGCGGCCGGGGTCAGGGGTCAGCGACGGGTCGTGCTCGCGTTCCGGCGCATCGCGCAGCTGAGGGCGCCCTTCGTGTCACCGGGGGACGGCTCGCCGAGCTTCGAGCTCGAGCAGGAGCTCTGGAAAAAGGCGAGGATCACGCCCCGGCCGCCGTGGTACATTCGGGCGGGTGTCGACCCGGCGGGGGCGCTGGCGGTGGCGGCGAGCCAGGGCGCGTATCTCCTGCTGGACCGCAGCGTCGCGGCGTCATTGCCGGCGGCGGGCCCGCTCGGGATCCTGGTGGAAGGCGAGCACTCGCTCCGCCGCGAGTACCACGTGCTGGCGGTGAACCCACACCGGTTCCCGAAGGTGAACCACGACGACGCCCGCGCGCTGGTCGAATTCTTGCTCTCGGGGGCCGGACAGGAGCAGATCCGGCGCTTCGGGACACCGTCAGGGCGGCCCGCGTTCTTCCCCGGCGTGGGGAAGGCGCCCGCGGATCCGGAAGGGTCGGGGAAGGAGACACGATGACGCGCATGTGGGGAGGGCTCGCCGTCGCGCTGATCGCGACGCTGGCCGCTGGTCATGTCCAGGCCCAGGCGCCGGCCCGGGGCGAGGTGATCCTGTCCACCACCACCAGCACGCAGGACTCGGGACTGCTCGACGTCCTGGTGCCGCTGTTCGAGCGGCCGTCGGGGTACCGGGTCAAGACGATCGCGGTCGGCACCGGACAGGCCCTCGCGATGGGCGCCCGGGGCGACGCCGACGTCGTGCTCGTCCACGCCCCGTCGCTCGAGAAGAAGCACGTCGCCGAAGGGGCGTTCGTGAATCGCCGCATGGTCATGTACAACGACTTCGTCGTGGTCGGCCCGCCGGCCGACCCGGCCCGGATCAAGGGGATGCGGCGGCTGGCCCAGGCCTTCCGGCGGATCGCCGAGAGCCGGACCTCGTTCGTGTCCCGGGGCGACCGATCGGGGACCCACATCCTGGAGCTGGCGCTCTGGGAGAAGGCGGGGACGAAGCCGGCCGGCGACGCCTACATCCAGATCGGCCAGGGCATGGGCGCCGCGCTGAACGTCGCCTCCGAGAAGGGGGCCTACACGCTGAGCGACCGGGGCACCTATCTCGCCCTCCAGAAGCGCCTCAGCCTCGAAATCGTCTTCGAGAAGGCGCGCCCGCTCCTGAATCTCTACCACGTCATGGAGGTCAATCCGGCCCGCTTCCCCAAGGTGCACGCCGCCGGCGGGAAGGCCTTCGCCGACTTCATGGTCTCGCGGGCCGCCCAGCAGGTGATCGAGCGGTTCGGCGTGGACAAGTTCGGCCAGCCGCTCTTCTTCCCGGCGGCCGGCAAGGAGGAGTCGGAGATCGAGGCCGGAGGCCCTGACGACTGACACGGCCCCGCCGCCGTGGATCTGATCTGGTACGGGATCGTCCAGGCCGTCGGGCTCCTCCTCCGGGCCGATCCCGACGTCATGGCGATCATGTGGCTCTCCCTGAAGGTGTCCGGGATCGCCACGCTCCTGAGCCTCCTCGTCGGCATTCCCCTCGGCGCCGCCATCGGCCTCACGCGCTTCCGCGGGCGCGGCTTCGTCCTGAGCCTGGTCAACACCGGGATGGGGCTGCCCCCGGTCGTGGTCGGGCTGTTCGTGAGCATCTTCCTCTGGCGGAGCGGGCCCCTCGGCTTCCTCCAGCTCCTCTACTCGCCCACCGCCATCGTCGTCGCCCAGTTCGTCCTCGCGTTCCCGGTCGTGACCGGCCTGACCGCGGCGGCCATGCAGCAGATCGATCCCCGGCTGCGGCTCCAGCTCCTCGGGCTGGGGGCGTCCCGGGCCCAGATGCTCGGCCAGCTCCTGCGGGAGGCGCGCTTCGCCATGCTGGCCGCCGTGATGGCCGCCTTCGGGGCGGTCATCTCCGAGATCGGGGCGTCGATGATGGTGGGGGGGAACATCCTCGGTTACACCCGGGTGCTGACGACGGCGACCGTCCTGGAGACCGCCAAGGGCAACTTCGACGTCGCCATCGCGCTGAGCCTGATCCTGCTCGGCATCACGTTCGTCATCAACTGGACGCTGACCGCGCTCCAGCAGCGAGGCGCGGCGCGGTGACGGCCGAGATGCTCGCCGTCGAAGACGTCGCCGTCGCCTATAACGGGCGGCTGGTCCTCGAGGTCGGCCGGCTCGCCGTCCACCCGCGCGAGGTGTTCACCCTGGTCGGCCCCAACGGGGCCGGCAAGTCCACGCTGCTGCGCATCCTGGCCCTCCTCGAGGCGCCCGCCCGGGGCCGGGTGGCCTTCGCCGGGACGCCGGTGCGCTACGAGCCGGGCGCGCTTCTTCCCCTCCGGCGGCGGATGGCGAGCGTGTTCCAGGCGCCGCTCCTCTGCGACACCACGGTGTACGGGAACGTCGCCCTCGGGCTTCGCTTCCGGCGGCTCACCCCCGGCGAGATCGAGCGACGCGTCCGCCCGTGGCTCGAGCGCCTCGGCATCGCCCATCTGGCGGCCCGCCCGGCGAAGACCCTGTCGGGCGGGGAGGCGCAGCGGACGAGCCTGGCCCGCGCCTTCGTCCTGGAGCCGGACGTCTTGTTCCTCGACGAGCCCTTCGGCGCGCTCGACGTGCCGACCCGGGAGGCGTTGCTGGTCGAGCTGGAGTCGATTCTCCGCGACTCCGGGGTCACCACCGTCTTCGTGACCCACGACCGCGGCGAGGCGCTCATGCTCGGGGATCGGGTGGCGGTGATGCTGGGCGGCCGCGTGCGGCAGGTGGATACTCCGGATCGGGTGTTCGGGAACCCGGCCACCGCGGAGGTCGCCCGCTTCGTCGGCGCCGACACCATCGTGCCGGGGGTGGTCCGGCAGAGCCGCGACGGCGTCTGCCGGATCGCCGTCGCCAGCGGCGAGATCCAGGCCTACAGCGAGGCCGCGATCGGGGAGCGGGTGCTGGTTTGCCTGCGCCCCGAAGACGTCGTCCTGTCGCGGTCGGAGGGCGCGCCGCCGATGACCAGCATGCGCAACACGCTGCTCGGGAAGGTCCGCCGAATCCTGCCCCTCGGCGTCCACGTGCGGGTGGACGTGGATGCCGGGTTCGACCTCCGGGCGTTCATCAGCAAGGCTTCGGTGGACGAGCTCGGGCTCGTCGAAGGGCGCGAGGTCCACGCCTCCTTCAAGGTGACGGCCGCCCACGTGATCCGCCGCCACGACGCGGGGACCGCGGAGACCTCGCCCTGATGGGCCGGCTCGCTCGCGTGGCCCTGCTCGGGCTCCTGGTCGGGGTCGCGGTCGGTCCCCGGGCGGCCGCCCAGCCGGGCGGGCCGTTCCCGGTCTTCGAGGGGCTGGAGCAGATTGCCCGCGATCCGGACCAGCCGAGAGAGCAACGGCTGGCCGCCATCGACGGACTGGGCAAGGCGGCTCACCCCAGCGTGGTGCCGGCGCTCCGGGCGCTCCTCGGGGATGCCCAGGCCGAGATCCGAGCCGCGGCGGCGCAGGCGCTGGGCTGGCCGGGGAATCAGCGAGCGGTGGATCTCCTGGTCGCGCGCGCCACGGACCCCGGCGAAGCGATCGAGGTGCGGACGACCGCGATCGGCGCCCTCGGGCGCATCGGCGATCCGCGCGCGCTGGTGCCGGTCGAGGAGCTGAGCCGGGGACCGTCGGCGGCGCTCCGGCGGGAGGCCTTGCTGGCGCTCATGGACTCCGCGCTGGCCCAGCGCGGTGACCGGGTGGCGGCCGGCATTCGACTCCTCGAAGACCTCGACCAGGAGGGCTACCCGCGGGCGCGGGCCGCCATCGTGCTCGGCGCCAGCGCCGATGCCCGCGCCGTCGACCCGCTGGTCCGGGCGCTCAAGGACCCGCGGCTCCCGGCGGGGTTCACCGCGCTGCCGTCGCCCGACGGATTGACCGGCCAGGCCAAGACCATGGCCGAGCGGCTCCGCTCGCTCCACAATGTCCGGGCCCACGCGGCTCGGGCTCTCGGCATGCTCGGCGCGACCCGCGCCGAGGCCGCGCTCCTCGACGCGGCCAGCGATCCCGATCCGCTGGTGCGCATCCAGAGCGTCGCCGCCCTCGGCCGCCTGCGCAGTCCCGCCGCCGTGCCCAAGGTGATCCAGGCGCTCGAGGATCCTGACCTTCGCGTGCAGGAGACGGCGGTGACGTCGCTCGGCGTCCTCGGCGACGCGGCCGCCGTGCCGTTCCTGGTCCGGGCGCTGGAGGCCGAGGATCCCCACCTGCGCGAGCGCGCGGCAGCGGCGCTGGGCCGGCTGAAGGCGCAAGCCGCCCGGGAGCCGCTGACCCGGTTGGCCGAAGACGATCCAGAAGCGTCCGTGCGACAGGCCGCCCACCGCGCCCTGCGCGCGCTGGATCGCGACCCGAACGCCTCCGGCCAGTAGCCGGCCGCTCGCCGCGCGGCCACCGTGACCCGCGCCGGCCTCGTCCTCGTCAACTACGAGACGGCGGCCGATACCCTCCAGGCCGTCGCCGCGCTCCAGGCCCAGGGGTTGCCGCTAGAGCTGGTGGTGGTGGACAACGCCTCCCGCCCCGAGGAGCGGGCGCGACTGCGGGCCCTGCCCGGCGACGTCCGCGTCGTGTGGAACGAGGCGAACCTCGGCTACGGCGCGGCCATCAACCAGGCCCTGCCCCTCCTCACGGCTCCGGTCGTGGGCTTCCTGAACCCCGACACCCGCCCGTTCCCCGGCGCCCTCGCCACGCTGGTCGGCGCGCTCGAGCCGGACCCACGCATCGGCGCGGTGGGACCGCGGACGTGGTGGGATGAAGGCCGGACCCTGCTGCTGCCCCCGGTGCGGCTGCCGACCCTGGCCGATCTCCTCGTCCGGGCGCTGGGCCGGCGTGTCCCGGCGCTCGGGCTCGCCTACAGCCGCCGGCTGGCCCGGTGGGCGAGCCGGGCCAGCGCCCGGGCTCGGCCGCTCGTCCTGCCGATGCTCTCCGGCGCCTTCGTGGTGACCCGGCGGGCGGTGGTCGAGCAGGTGGGGGGCTTCGACCCCGGCTTCCCGCTCTACTTCGAGGACGCCGACTGGTGTCGTCGCGTGCGGGCGGCGGGATACCGCCTCGCTTACGTGCCGGCCGCCGAGATCGTCCACTACTTCGACCAGAGCGCGCGACAGGCCTCGGGTCAGGCCGAGGCATGGCGGGCCCAGTCGCGTCGCTGGTACCTGCGGAAGCACTACGGGCTCGCCGGGGCCCTGGCCCTCCAGCTCACCGAGCGCGTGACGACCGCGCGGCCTGCCCCCGTCCGGGGACCGGTCACCGACCTGGGCGCCCTGACCGCGCCGCCTCAGGTCACGCTGCCCGCGGGCACGGCGGCCGTCCAGCTCGCCTACGACCCCCTGTTCTTCGACGCCGCCCTGGGCCGCGCCGCCGCGGGTCCCTGGCGCCTCCCCGCAGCCCCCTGGGCGCGCCTGCGGCCGGCCCGCTACCATCTCCGGGCCCTCGACGCGGCCTGCCGGCCGCTCCAGGTCTGGACGTGGGAGCGCGCGGCGCCCGCTACGGGGTGAACGACAGGTCCTGGAGCGAGAGCAGGAGGATGTCGCCGGGATCGATCCGGCCGTCGGCGAGGGCGCCCGGCCCGGTCAGGGCCGCGAAGATCTGGTAGCGACCGGCGGGCTCGCCGCCGCCGAAGACGTAGCTGAGGACCCCCTGCATCGGGAACTCGAAGCCGGCGCCGAGCGTCATGCCGGCGAAGAGAGGGGGGAACGTCGCGGAGCTCGCCGTCCCGGGCAGGATCACGACGGTGAGGGGGCTCAACCGCGTGACGAACGCCAGATTGCCGTTGGGCAGGAACGCGCCCAGGTAGACGTCGCCGGTGAGCGACGCCGTGAGGGTCCGCGCCGCGAGCCCGACCGTCAGCGCGCCCCCGGTCCGGTAGGCGAGCAGGCTGTCGAGGCCCACCTGGAGCTCGGCCGCGGGCGTGCCGACCAGACGCTGGGCGCGGCCGTTCCGGTCCACCACGTACACTTCGCCGCTCTCGTCCTCCCCGAACGAGGTGATCAGGAAGTCGGTCGGGAAGAGGAGCGAGACGAGGCCGTTGGCGAGGGTGAAGATCTCCCCGGAGCAGAAGTCGCCGAAGACGTAGGTGCCGGCGGGGAAGGTCCCCGCGCTCCCGCGGTACCGGTAACCCCCGGTGATCGCGCAGCGGCCGTCGTCGTGGGTGCCGTACTGGAAGACCGGGGCCGTCGGCGTGCCCATGACGCACGGCTCGTCGCCGTTGAAGGGCAGGGTCCCTTCCAGCGCGCTCCAGCAGTAGTTCAGCCCGCCGGTGCTCGCCGGCTGGACGTCGATCTCCTCGCGGGCGCCCTGGCCGACGTCGGCGACGATGAGCTCGCCCGTCAGGCGGTCGAAACTGAAGCGCCAGGGGTTCCGGAGCCCGAGCGCCCAGATCTCGGGCCGGGCGCCGGCCACGCCAACGAAGGGATTGTCTCCGCCGTTCGTGCACGGGGCCCCGGCGTCGTCGAGCCGGAGGAGCTTGCCGCGCAGGTCTTCGAGCTTCTGGGCAATCAGGAGGGGATCGCCGGCCCCGCCGCCGTCGCCGACCGAGGCATAGAGACAGCCGTCAGGGCCGAACTGGAGCTGGCCCCCGTTGTGGTTGCTGTTAACCGGATGGGGAATGTCCAGGATGACCGTCTCGGTCGTGTCCGCCAGATTCGGGTCCGCCGAGACGCTGTAGCGGGCGACCCGATTATCGCCGCCCGGCATCGTGTAATACACGTAGAAGAAGCCGTTGGAGGCGTAGCTCGGGTGGAACGCCACGCTCAGCAGGCCTTCCTCCCCGCCCGACTGCACGATCGTCGTGATGTCGAGGAAGACGGTCGGCGTCGGGCTCCCCGGCGGGAGCACCTTGATCACGCCCGCTTGCTCGACGAAGAAGAGCCGGCCGCTCCCGTCGCCGGCGTGGGTGAGATAGGTCGGCTCGATGAGACCGCTGACGACGGGGGCCAGCGCGACGCCGGCCTCGGCGCTGGCGCCCGCCGCCAGCGCCAGGATCGCCACCCAGACGAGGGCACACCGGCGCCGTCGCCGACTGCCGCCCATTCCGGCCGCGTCAGAGCGCGAGGCCGACCACCTCGCTCTCGGAGGACAGGTTCGGGTTCCAGTAGGGGTCGCGCGCCCGCTCGACCCGGTGCCCCCAGCGTGAGCGGAAGCGGCGCTCGTCATCGGGAGAAGGCACGGGCCGCGTGCCCGACGCGTGGTAGGTCAGCATGGCCAGCGGCGTGTAGACGATCAGCAGCCCCCGCTCGCGCAGCCGCAGGCAGAAGTCCGCGTCGGCGAGCGCGCCCTGGAACGCCTCGTCGAAGCCGCCGTGCGACTCGAAGACGGCGCGGCGCACCATCAGGCAGGCGGCGGTGACCGCGCTCACGTTGCCGATCACCCGCGGAATCGCGAGATATCCCGGATCGTGGGCGGGCAGGCCTCGGAACCGGTGGAGGACGGCCCCCGGCGCGTCGGTGAGCAGGAGCCCGGCGTGGTGCAGGCGGCCGTCCGGGTACCGGAGCTGGGCGCCGACCGCCCCGACCTCGGGGCGCTGGGCGTGCTCCAGCATGGCCGCCATCCAGTCCGGGCTGCTGACCTCCGTCCGGTCGTCGAGGAACAGCAGATACTCGCCGCGCGCCTGGGTCGCCGCGAGGTTCGCGCGCGCGGCCAGGCTGGCTCCGGCGGGGGCGCCCACCACCTGCACGGGCCGGGCCGCGGTGGGCGCGCCGCTCCCGGGCGCCCCGGCGTCGTCCCCCCCCATCAGGACCTCGTAGTGGCCGTAGGCCGTCCGCGCCAGACTCGGGAGGCACCGCCCGTCCAGAGCCTCGCGATCGCGCCGGGGGACGATGACGGAGACGAGGGGCGTCCCCGGGATCCGGTAGCGCACCGCGTAGCGCCCGGGCTCCAGCCGCTCGACGCGGCCCGCGATCCCCCGGCGCGCCAGCGATTCCTCGAGGGCGCGGGTGGCCGCCTGGTAGGCGTAGGGTTTCGCGCTCACGCTGCCGGCCGCCGAGCCGGCCACGGTACGCCAGCTGTACAGCACGTCCGGGATGTGGGCGATCCGGTCGGTGGCCTCCGAGACCCGGAGCAGCAGGTCGTAGTCCTGGCTCCCGTCGAAGCCGGCCCGGAAGCCGCCGACCTTCCGGACGACTTCGGCCCGGATCACCGAGAGGTGCGTCAGGTAGTTCAACGACCGAAAGAGATCGGGCGACCAGTCCGGCTTGAAGGCGGGCTCGAAGCGGAACCCGGTCTCGTCCACCTTGTCCTCGTCGGAGTAGAGGAGATCGGTCTCCGGCTCGCGGTTGAGGCGGGCCGCCACCGCGTAGAGGGCGTGCGGCGCCAGCTCGTCGTCGTGGTCGAGAAACGCGACGAACTCGCCGGCGGCCATGCCGAGGCCGGTCTGGGAGGCGCCGGCGATCCCGCGGCGCTCGGGATGCGTCACCACCCGGATCCGCGCGTCCCGATGTGCGTAGGCGGCGAGCAGGGGGGCCACGTGCGGAACGGAGGCGCTATCGTTGACCAGGCAGAGCTCCCAGTGGTCGTAGACCTGGGCCCGCACCGACTCGATGGCCCGGACCAGCCACGGCTCGGCCACGTTGTAGACCGGCGTCACCACGCTGATCAACGGCCGATACGGCAAGAGCCGAGCCGCCTCGCCCCAGCGGTCGAGCCGCCGGGCGTCGGGCGCGTGCACCGCGAGCCAGGCCTGGTACTGGTGGTCGAGCGGGGCCGGCAGGTGGAGACAGCGCCGGAACAGGTGCCAGGCCACGCGCGCCTGCTCGAGCGAGAAGCGCCGGTACCGCTTCAGCTCCCGAAGCATGGTGACGAACGCCCAGGCGCGGCTCTCGGTGTAGAGGCGAAGCACGGCCAGCCGCGCGTGCTGCCCCTCGTCGAGCTCCTGGAGCCGGGCATCCCGGGCGAGGACCTGCCGGTACCGGAGCCGGCTCAGCGCCGCGTCGTCGTCGGCCGGCCGCGGCGGGGCGGGCTGGCTGACGGTGGCGGTGTAGAGCGCGTCGAGCTCGGCCAGGTGGCGCTCCAGCGACTCCGGACGGTGCGCCCGCGCCGCCGACCGGAGCCGCTCGCGCAGGGCAGGGTCCTCGAGCAGTCGCCGGATGGCCGCCGCCAGCGCGGCCGGATCCTGGGCCGGGACCACCAGCGCGGCGCCGCCCGCGCGCTCGGCGAGGGCGCCGCGGTCCGAGACGACGACCGGCAGCCCGAGCTGGAGGGCCTCGTCGAGCGTGAAGGAGAAGCTCTCGGGGGCCAGGGACGGGACGACGACGAGGTCGAGGTCGGCGGCGCCCAGGTCTTCGGGCTGATAGGCCCCGTGGAACCGCACCGGCCGGCCCTGGGCGAGGTCCCGGAGCCGCGCCGCGAAGGGGGCGATCTCGTCGCGGCCGAACAGGTGCACCTCCCACGCCGGCACCGTCGGAAGGAGCGGGAGCGCCTGGAGCAGGACGTCCTGGCCCTTGTGGGGGGCGAGCGCGCCGAAACAGCCGATGCGGAGCGGGCGGCTGGACTCGGCCGGGCCGGCCGTCCCCGGTCCCGTCGCCAGGGACGTGAGCGTCGGGTGGGGCAGGACCAGGAGCCGCTCGGCCGGGAGCCCCGTCGCGTTCGCGATGAACCGCCGGTGGGCCTCGGACGGCACGACGATCCGCCGGGCCAGCGCCAGCTCGCGAGTGATGTGCGCGTATCGCTCGGCGAGGAGCTCGGCGATCTCCTCGTCCCCTTGCCAGGCGTGGCGGGGGGCGCACGTCTGACAGAGGTCCGGCTGGTACGGCGCATCGCAGTAAGTCAGATCCGCCTTCAAGCGGAAGGTGCGCGGGCAGACCGCCCAGGTGTCGTGCAGCGTGACGACGGCGGGGACGCCGGCCTCGGCCGCCAGCGCGACCAGGCGGCTCGTCAGCCGCATCCAGTGGTGCACGTGCACGACGTCGGGATGGTGGCCGGCCAGGAGCTGGCGCACGACCTCGTCGGCCACGGGATCGGCGAACTCGCTCCAGTGCTGCTGCCGGGTGGCCACCCCGTGATAGCGCACGATGCGGACCGCTCCCGCCGTCTCCTCGACCGGGATCGCCGTCGTCCGCGGTGAGCCGGTCAGCACGACCACCTGGTGGCCGCGGCCGGCCTGGGCCTCGGCGACGGCCGCCACGTATCGTTCGGTGCCGCCGCCGGAGTCCGGCGGTA
>DASYUM010000299.1:0-1638 GCA_036001225.1 Candidatus Methylomirabilota bacterium
ACTTCTCGTCGCCCTCACGTTCGTCAATCTCGGGCTGCTGATGTTCCTGCTGGGGCAGACCCGGCCGCCGGATGCACACGGTGCCGAATCGGTGCTCCGCGGTCGCGCGCTCGAGATCGTGGACGATCAGGGGAGGGTTCGCGCCAGCATCAAGGTTCAGCCCGGCGGAACGGCGACCGGCCAAGCGTATCCGGAGACCGTGATCCTTCGGCTCATCGACCCGAACGGCCGGCCTTCCGTGAAGCTCGCCGGCTCGGAGCAGGGCGCCGGGCTTAGCCTTGTCGCCGAGTCGGATTCGATCCATGTCATCTTGAAGGCCGAGGACGCGAGTGCTTCCCTGAAGCTGACGAACAAGGACGGCCAGGAGCGGCTGCTCAAGCCGTAACCGTGTGCCCACGAAACCTCTAGCCCGGATATCCGGACGCTCGGGATGGCCTCTCCGGCGCCCGGTGGGGGTCCCGCGATGACGACGGACGGAATCGGCCTCAGGCGACTGCAGCACCTGGTCCTGTGGGTGTCGGATGTCGAGCGCAGCGTGCGCTTCTATCGCGACGTGCTGGGCTTCGAGGTGAAGGTCCGGTACCCGAACGCGGCGTTCCTGAAGATTCCCGGGAGCCCCGACGACCACCACCTCGGGCTGTTCGAGCAACGGGGGGCGCACGCGCCCGACGAGAGCGTCGCGCGCATGTACCACTCCGCGTGGGAGGTCGGGGAGCTCGCGGACCTGGTCCGCGCGCGGCAGCGGCTGATCGAGGCGGGGGCGCTGGTCGGCTCGTCGGATCATGGCGTGAGCCTGTCGCTCTACGCCAAGGATCCAGATGGGCTCGAGTTCGAGGTCTTCTGGACGGTGCCGGAGGGCAAGCCCATCGGGACGCGGCCGCTCCATCTCGAAGCGGAGCTGGCCCGGCGCGGGATCGCCGTGCCCTGAAGCGGTGGGGTTCGAACGCTTGACTCTGTCGGGGACGGTCCCTACACTCGCGCCAGCCGTGGGAAGGCTCCCGCGCCGAAGACCGGCGTGCGAGTGCGCCGGGCGGCGCGTGGGCCGGGGAGGCAGGGCGGACGGAGGCGAGGGCGCCGCGCCGGCGCCGCGTGAGGGAGGCCGGGAGTGTCAGAGCCGGGCCAGCGCTGTATCCATCCGTGGCTGCGGGTCACCTGCGGGGTCTGTGGCGAGGCCGTGAACGCGCTCGGCGAGTCGGCGCCTGAGCCGGCCGCGGCGGGCGGCGCGCCCGGGCGGCCGGTCGTCCATCGGACCGGCGGCGACGACCGGCACGCCGTTTTCATCGTGGCCCGGGGCCACCCCGAGCTGCTGGACCAGCTCCGAATCGTGATGGCCCAGGTGAGCGGGGTCGACATCATCGAGGACCGCCGCCAGCGTCCGCGCGAGGAGCCTTCCGAAAAGGCGGCGCGAGAGTTCCGGAAGCGCCTCCGCGAGGAAGGGCCGCCGGACCAGGGGTAGTGGGCTCGGACTCCGGCCGGGCTAGCTTGTCTACGTAACCGATTTTCGGGGGGAGGCAGGCCCGATGCCGTCGCCGGAAGGCGACGGCCGCGGCTTTGCCGCGAGGGCCGTCGGAAGGGGGGCAGAGCCCCCCTCCGAGCCACCTAGCTGACCAGATCGGCGACCGGCGTCCCCAGCCAGCC
>DASYUM010000300.1:0-50598 GCA_036001225.1 Candidatus Methylomirabilota bacterium
GCCGCGGGGGCGCCGCCGGCCTGGCCGAGGAGGGCCGAGATGTCGTCGTCAGGGTCCGCGATGACGGCGATCACGTTGCCGACGGGCACGGTGGCTCCCGGCCCCACCAGCACCTTGCGCAGAACGCCGGAGCCGAACGCCTCCAGTTCGATGTCGGCCTTGTCGGTCTCGATCTCGGCGATGATGTCGCCGCCCGCGACCCGGTCCCCCTCCTGCTTGAGCCACCGGAGCAGCTTGCCGGTTTCCATCGCCTCGCTGAGCTTCGGCATCACGACCTTGGTCACGGCCATTGATGGTCTCCCCCGGAGAAGGTGCGTCCCGAGCCGGGCCGAGAAACGAGCAGCCCTAGGACGCAGGCCCGAAGCGCGGCGAGGTGTATGCCGCATACATTGAGCCGCGCTGAGGGCTGAGGACGCCGGGATGCGACGGTTATCGGCACGGCTCTCAGGCCGCCCCGCAAACCCGACGTAGCGCTTCGACGATCTTCTCTTTCGACGGGGTCTTCAGGCGTTCGAGGTTGCGCGCGTACGGCATCGGCGCATTGGCCCCGGTCACCCGGGCCACCGGGGCGTCGAGGTCGTCGAAGGCGCTCTCGGTGACGAAGGCAGCGATCTCCGAGCCCATCCCGGCGAACCCAGCGCCCGACTCGGCGACCAGCGCCCGGTGGGTCTTGCGGACGGAGGCCAGGATGGTATCGGTGTCCATCGGTCGGAGCGTCCGCGGGTCCACGATCTCGACCGAGATGCCGTCGGTCCGCTCGACTTCCTCGGCCGCCTCCAGGACCCGATAGTACATGCCCGAGTAGGCGATCGCGGTCACGTCCCGTCCCTCGCGCTTGACCTCGGCCACGCCGAGCGGGATCAGGAACTCGGCCTCCTCGGGGACCTCGCCCTTGACCCCGTACAGCGTCTCCGACTCGATGAAGATGACCGGGTTGTCGTCGCGGATGGCGCTCTTGAGCAGGCCCTTGGCGTCGCGGGGGGTGGTCGGTCGGACGACCTTGAGCCCCGGCACGTGATAGAAGTACGTCTCCATCGACTGGGAGTGCTGGGCCGCCAGCTGATGGGCCGGCCCGCCCGGTCCCCGGACTACCAGCGGACAGGCGAACTGCCCGCCCGACATGTAGTGGAGCTTGGCCGCGTGGTTGACGATCTGGTCGAGGGCCAGCAGGGCGAAATTGAAGGTCATCATCTCAACGATGGGTCGCAGGCCGACCATGGCGGCGCCGATGCCGACGCCGGTGAAACCCGACTCGCAGATGGGCGTGTCGATCACCCGCCGCTCGCCGAACTTCTCGAGGAGTCCCTGGCTGACCTTGTAGGCGCCCCCGTAGATGCCGACCTCCTCCCCCATCAGGAACACGCGCTCGTCGCGCTCCATCTCTTCGCGGAGCGCGTGATTGAGCGCCTCGCGGTAGGTGATCACGCCCATGTCCGCCTCACCCCCTCAGGCGTAGACATCTTCGAGCAGCCACTCCGCGGGCGGCTCGGGGGAGGCGTCGGCGAAGGCGACGGCTTCCGCCACCCGGGCCTCGACCTCGTCGGAGAGCGCTTTCCAGCCCGCCTCGTCGAGGAGGCCCTCCCGGAGGAGTTGGTCGCGGAAGCCGCCGATCGGGTCGCGCAGCTTCTCCTGCGCGACCTCCTCCTTGGTCCGGTAGATCGCCGCCGACGGATCCCGCATCGAGTGGCCGCGGAACCGATAGGTGCGCGCCTCGACCAGGCTCGGCGTCCGCGACTCCCGGGCCCGGGCCACTGCTCGGCCGACGCAGGCCCGGACGTCGAGGACGTCCATCCCGTTGCAGGCCTCCCCCGGCATCTTGTAGGCTTCGGCGAACCGGTAAATCTCGGTCTGGGCCAGCGCCCGCTCGATGGCAGTGCCCATCGCGTAGCGGTTGTTCTCGCAGATGTAGACGACGGGCAGCTTCCAGAGCGCGCTCAGGTTGAGGGACTCGTGGAACTCGCCCTGAGGGACCGACCCGTCCCCGAAGAAACAGAGGATGACCCGGTCGCGCTCCTCGTAGCGGATGGCGAAGGCGACGCCGGTCGCGATGGGCAGGTAGCCGCCGACGATGGCGTGACCGCCCAGGAAGTTCACGCTCCGGTCGAAGAGGTGCATGGAGCCGCCCTTGCCCTTGGAGACGCCGTCCCGCCGGCCGAACAGCTCCGCCATCAGCCGCCGCGGATCGGCGCCCTTGGCCAGGGCGTGGCCGTGCTCGCGGTATCCCGCGATCGCGTAGTCATCGAGCTGGATCGTGGAGATCGCCCCTACCGCCACCGCCTCCTGACCGATGTAGAGATGGAGGAATCCGCCGATCTTCCCGAGGGCGTACATTTCGGCCGCCTTCTCCTCGAAGCGGCGGATGAGGAGCATCTGGGCCAGCAGTTGGCGGCCGAGCGTCGCATCCAGGCGCCCGCCGCCGGCCGTCGTCGTCTTGTCCTTGATCGCCACCGTTCGCCTCCGACTCACCAGCGCATCAGCGAGAGGTCGTCCACGCTGATTCGGTACCGGGCCCGAAAGATCGCCATGATGATGGCCAACCCCACCGCCACCTCGGCGGCGGCCACCGTCATCACGAAGAACACGATGACCTGGCCGTCGGCCACCCCCCGGGCGCGGCCGAAGGCCACGAACGCCAGGTTGGCGGCGTTCAGCATCAGCTCGATCGACATGAAGATCACCAGCGGGTTCCGGCGGACGAGGACGCCGATCACCCCGATCGTGAACAGCACCGCCGACAGTGCCACATAGTATATCGGGGGAACCATCCTACGTCGCCCGCCGCGATTTCATCGGCGCGCCCGTCAGGTCGCCCGACGCTTGGCCAGCACCAGCGCCCCGACCAGCGCCGCCAGCAGCAGCACCGACGTCACCTCGAACGGAAAGAGGTAGTCGGTGAAGAGGAGCTGCCCGATCGTCTGCATTCCCACCGGCGGCTCGGCCACCGGGGCCCGGGCGCCGGCCTGAGGAAGGACCAGGACCACCACCAGCCCGAGCAGGCCGGCGAAGGGCAGCGCGAGCATCCGCTGGGGTCCTAGCGGATCGGGCCCCACTTCGGCCCGCCCGGGGATCAAGAGCATGATCGCGAAGATGAAGAGGACCATGATGGCCCCCGCGTAGACGACCACCTGGGCCAGGGCGAGGAACTCGGCCCGCAGCATCAGGTAGAGCACGGCGACGCAGAACAGGTTGCCGACCAGGAAGAGCGCGCCGTGGAGCGGGTTGGGTCGGACCACCAGCCCCACCGCGCAGACGATGGCCAGCCCGGCCACGACCGCGAACGCGACCCATTCCATCTCGTCGTGCCGTTCAGTCGAGGCCCTTGCGGATCAGCGAGGGCGGGGGTGTCACCGTGGGGAGCCCCTCGGCTCCGGCCGGCTCCAGCGCCAGCAGGATCTCCTTCGAGTAGATCATGCCCTCCCGGCTGTAGGCCGAGAACTCGAGGATGCCGGTGTCCATCCGGATCGCGTCCTCCGGGCAGGCCTCCACGCAGTAGCCGCAGAAGACGCACTTGCCGAGGTCGATGTCGAAGCGCTCCGGGTATTTCTCGATGTCGGGGTTCGGGTGCTCGGCGGCCACGATGTAGATGCAGTGAGCCGGGCACACCGTCTCGCACATCATGCAGGCCACGCAGCGGGGCGAGCCGTCCTCGCGCCGCACCAGCCGGTGCAGGCTCCGCAGCCGCGGCGCCAGCGGCCGACGCTCCTCGGGCCACTGGTAGGTGATGGCACCCTTGCCGCCGGTGAGCCACCGGCTCATGTTGCGGAAAAAGTGGGCCGCGGTAACCCTCAGTCCGATCAGCACCTCGACCAGGTAGAACCGCTGGCGTGGCGACCGGGGGAGTTGCCGGGTGACCAGGACCGTCTTGGTCGGCATCGCTAGAGCAGGAGAATTCCCGCCGTGATCACGATGTTCAGCACCGCCAGCGGCAGGAGCCCGAGCCAGCCGAGCCGCATCGCCTGGTCGTAGCGAAAGCGCGGCAGCGTCCACCGGATCAGCATCAGGAACCAACACATCGCCACGACCTTGAAGATGAAGGCCCCGACCTGGAGGAGGACGACGGCGAGGTGAGGCAGCGTCCAGACCAGGCCACCCGGGAAATGAAAGCCGTCGGCGAACAGCCAGGGCACCTGCCAGCCGCCCAGGAAGAGAGCGGTCGTCATGCCGGCGATGACCACCGTCTCGACGAAGTCCGCCATCATGAACATGCCGAACTTCATCCCGCTGTACTCGATGAAGTAGCCGATGATCTCCGATTCGCCCTCCGGGAAGTCGAACGGCGTTCGCTTGGTGGAGGCGATGCCCGCGGTCAGGAACAGGACGAGGCCGAGCGGCTGCGTCAAGATCCCCCACTTGGGGACGACGCCCGCCCAGTAGGCCCCCTGGCCGCGGGCGATCTCCTGGAGGTCGAGCGAGCCGTAGACCATGCACACCCCCATGATGGAGGCGCCGATCGCGACCTCGGCCGAAATCATGAGGGCGGCGGCTCGTTGCCCGCCCAGCAGGGCATAGTTGCTGGCCGACGACCAGCCGGCCAGCATGACGCCGTAGACGCCCATGGAAAGCATGGCGAACACGTAGAGGATGCCGGCGTTGAGCGGGACCGCCTGCAGCGAAATCTCCCGGCCGCCCACCCGCAGCACGTCCCCGAACGGGATGGTGGCGAACCCGGCCAACGCGAAGAACACGGAGACGAACGGCGCGGCCAGGAACAGCGCGCGGTCGGCGCCGGCCGGCATGAAGTCTTCCTTGGCCAGCATCTTGAGCGCATCGGCCAGCGGATGGAAGAGGCCCATCAGCCGGAGGCCGAAGATGGAGGCGCGGTTCGCGCCCACGCGGTCCTGCATGACCGCCGACTGCTTCCGCTCGACCCAGGTCATGAGCCCGCCCAGGTTGAGGACGAAGCCCATGATGAACCCCACCTTGGCGAAGGCGATCCCGAGCTCGGCCAGGGTCCCGGTCATTCGGGTCCCCCCTCACCCCCGCCCCCTCCCACCCCGAGGGGGAAGGGGCGAGAGTGGAAGCCCGACCCTCCGCCGGGCGACGCGCCCCTGGTTGACCCCGGAGGTCTCATCCGGTCCGCACCAGGGCGCCGCGGTCGCGGAGCTCGCGGTACGTCAGCCCCCCGAACACCGGCACCGCTGCCGCCAGCTCGCGGAAGAGCGCCTCGGCGCGCGCCGGCCGCCAGTCCTGGCCGAGCGCGCGCGCCACGTCGGCCAGGATCTCCCAATCGGCCCGCGCCTCCCCGAGCGGCTCCACGGCTTTCCAGAAGCGCTGGACCCGGCCCTCGAAGTTCGTGAACGTCCCTTCCCGCTCGACGTAGGTGGCGCTGGGCAGCAGGAAGTGGGCCCGCTCGCTGGTCGGGTTCCCATTGGGCCCCTGGAAGACCACGCACTCGACCCGGTCGAGCGCGGCCCCGACCTCGATCTCGGGCCAGCGGCTTCCGAAGAGGTCGTGGCCGAAGATCCACAGCACGCTGAGCCGGCCCGCCTCGGCGGCGGCCAGGACGTGCCCGCCGTCCTCCTCGCCGGCGCTGCCGAGGTCGAGCAACTCGGCGCCGCGGCTATTCGGGTTCTTGTCGGCCCGGATCAAGAAGTCGTCCCCCACGCCCGGCTCCCGCGGCGGCACCCGGAAGTCGAGGTGACGGACCCCGAGCACCTCACGGAACAGCCGGCGGGCCAACCACAGGTCCTCGTTGGCCAGCTTCGGCGACAGCAGCACCCCCACCCGGTCGGGTCCCGCCGCCCGCACGCGATCGGCCAGCGCCCGGACCGCTTCCGGCCACGCCGCCGGCTCCTGGCCGCCGGCCGTCCGCCGCTGAGGAACCAGCAGCCGGGTCGGCGCGTCGAGGTCGTGGAAACCGTAGCGCCCCTCGTCGCAGAGCCACCAGCGGTTGACCTCCTGGTTGAATCGCGGCTTGAGGCGGGCGACCCGCCGCCCCCGCGACTGGTGGAGCCGCCGGGTGTTGGTGTGCACCTCGGTGTTGCAGCCCCGGGCGCAGCCCGGGCAGACCGACTTGCCCCGGTCCAGGTACCAGACCCGGACGCGGAAGCGGAAATCCCGGTCGGTCAGGGCACCGACCGGGCAGATGTCGATGACGTTGCCCGAGTACGCGTTGTCGAGCGTCGTCCCCGGAAACAGGCCGATTTCGGAGTGGTCCCCGCGGTTGAAGATGCCCAGTTCGCCGGTCTTGCTGACCTCGTCGCAGAAGCGCACGCACCGCGAGCAGAGGATGCAGCGCTCGGCGTCCAGCATCACATAGCGCCCGAGCGGAACGGCTTTGGGCTTGTGGACCTTGTCGTCGATCATCCGGGGCTCGTAGAGCCCGTGCTGCATGTAGTAGATCTGCAGCCAGCACTCCCCGGCCTGGTCGCAGACCGGGCAGTCCAGCGGGTGGTTGATCAGGTGCCACTCCATGACCGAGCGGCGCGTCTCGAGAACGCGCGGGGTCTGGGTATGGACCACCATGCCGTCGGCCGCCTGCGTGTTACAGGCGATGGTCGGCCGCGGCGCCTTCTCGATGTCCACCATGCAGAGGCGGCAGGCGCCCGCGATCGAGAGCGCGGGGTGGTAGCAGTAGTGGGGGATCTCGATCCCGAGCTGGCGGGCCGCCTCGATCAGGTTCGTCCCGGGGGCGACCTCGACCGGCCGGCCGTCGATGGTGAGCTTCGGCATGTCCGCGTCAGGGAGCGGCGCGACCGGCTCCCGGCTGGCCGGGGCGGACGTCGCAGGCGCCGTGGGCGATGTGGTAGTCGAATTCGGACCGGAACTTCTCCACGTACGAGATGTAGGGCCCGATGGCCCCGTCGTAGAAGGCGCAGATGGTCGTGCCGATGCCCCGCTTGGCCACATCCACGATCGTGTCGGGGTCCTGCGGCACCCCCTTGCCGGCCAGGATGCGACCGCAGATCTTGTAGATCCACCCGGTGCACTCGCGGCAGGGCGTGCACTGCCCGCAGGACTCG
Organism: Candidatus Methylomirabilota bacterium; assembly: GCA_036001225.1. Classification (GTDB taxonomy): domain Bacteria; phylum Methylomirabilota; class Methylomirabilia; order Rokubacteriales; family DASRDR01; genus DASYUM01. The sequence goes on from DASYUM010000300.1 coordinate 6,963, forward strand.
TGGGCATAGAAGCGGGCCACCACGTAAAGCGCCTCTGGGATGCAGGTCGTCTCGTCCATGACGATCACGCCGGCCGAGCCCGCCATGGTCCCCGCGTTCCGCAAGCCGTCCACGTCCATCGCCACGTCGATTTCGGCCGCGGTCAGGATGGCCGCCGACGAGCCACCGGGGACCACGGCCTTGAGCACCCGGCCGGCGCCGACGCCGCCGGCGTGCTCGTAGATCAGCTCCCGCAGCGTCGCCGACACCGGCAGCTCGTAGACCCCCGGGCGCACCACGTGCCCGGAGACCGAGTACATCCGGGTGCCCCCCTGGCTCTTGGTGCCGATCCCGGCGAACCATTCCCCGCCCCGGGCGATGATCGGCGGCAGCGCGCACAGGGTCTCGACGTTGTTGACCACGGTCGGCTGGCCGAAGGCGCCCTTGATGGCCGGAAAGGGGGGCTTCACCTTGGGCCAGCCCTTCTTCCCCTCCAGGGAGGAGATCAGCCCCATCTCCTCGCCGCAGATGTAGGCGCCGGCGCCCCGGTGGACGACGATCCGGTGCTGGAACCCGGCGCCGAGGATGTTCGTCCCGACGAACCCGGCCGCCTCCGCCTCCCCCACCGCGTCCGAAAAGATCCGCCACGGGCGGACGTACTCGCCCCGGATATAGATGAAGGAGGTCTCGCAGCCGATCGCGTAGGCCGCGATGAGCATGCCCTCGATCAGCGCGTGGGGGTCGCGCTCGAGGAGGTAGCGGTCCTTGAACGTCCCCGGCTCCCCCTCGTCGGCGTTGACCACCAGGTAGACGGGCCCGCTCCGCTGCTTCGGCACGAAGCCCCACTTGGTCCCGGTCGGGAACCCGGCCCCGCCGAGGCCCCGGAGGTTCGACTTCTTGACCTCGGCCGCAACGGCCTCCGGGCCCATGGCGATCGCCTTCCGCAAGGCTTCGTAGCCGCCGCCCGCCCGGTAGGCGGCCAGGGTGTGGGAGTCGGCGCGGTCGAAGTTCCGCGTGAAGATCCGCTCGGCCATCAGCGGAGGCTCTCCAGCACGTCGTCGATCCGCTCGCGGGTCAGCGGCCCGACGAAGTCATCGTCCACCTGCATCATGGGCGCGATCTCGCAGGCACACAGGCACTCCACGCGGAAGAGCGTGACCCGGCCGTCGGGGGTCGTCTCGCCGGCCTCGATGCCCAGCCGCTCCTCGAGATGGGCGAGGACGTCCTCGGCCCCCAGCAGGGAACAGGTGAGGTTGTGGCAGACGGCGAGCACGTGGCGGCCGACCGGTTCCTGGAAAAAGAGCGTGTAGAAGGTGACGACCTCGTGGACGTGGGCGGGCGAGAGGTCGAACAGCCCCGCCACATACGTCTCGACCTCGGGCGAGATGTGGCCGAAGGTCTCCTGGGCCAGCCGCAGCACGGGCAGGAGTGCCGCCCGGCGCTCGGGGTAGAGCGCCTGGAGCCGCCGCACCTCCTGGAGATGCGCCGCTGAAAATGCGACCGCGCTCACCGTCCAGCTCCGACGCGGATCGGCCCGCGCACGCTCACCGCTCGAGTTCCCCGGCAATCATGTTGATCGACCCGAAGGTGGGAACGATGTCGGCGACCATGCTGCCCTCGACCATCCGGGGGAGCGCCGCCATCGGCGGCAGGCAGGGCGGACGGCAGCGGACCCGGTACGGGCGGTCGCTCCCGTCGGCGACGACGTAGAAGCCGAGCTCCCCATTGGCGCCCTCCACCGCGAAGTAGGCCTCGCCGGCGGGCGGCCGGATCCCGAACCCGTCCATGATCAGCATGAAGTGGTTCATCAGGCCCTCGATCGAGCCGTAGGTCGTCTCCTTGGACGGCAGCACCGCCCGTTTGTCGGGCGCGTTGACCGCGTGATGAAGCGGGGCTTCCTGCCCGCGCAGGTTGGGGGAGAGCTTGAGCGGCGTGAGCAGGAGGCCGCCGGTCTTCCCGAGCTTCCCCCGGTCCACGTACTCGGCGGGCAGCGAGAAGGGCCGGCCCTCGAAGTCCACGTTGACCGGCCCGCCCGGAAGCCGGTCCAGCGCCTGCTCGACGATGCGCATGGACTGCTCCATCTCGGCCATGCGCACCAGATAGCGGTCGTAGTTGTCCCCGACCTCGCCGACCGGGATCTCGAAGTCCAGCCGGTCGTAGACCCAGTAGGGGGTGGCGCGCCGGACGTCGAAGGGGACGCCGCACGCGCGGAGGAGGGGGCCGGTGATCGCGTAGCCGATCGCTTCCTCCTTCGAGATGGTGCCGATGCCCTTCATCCGATCCATGAAGATCCGGTTGCCGGTGAGCAGCTTGTGGACCTCGTCGAGGACGGTCCGCGTCTCGCGGAAGGCCGTTTGCACTCCGGCCTCGAAGTCGGGTGGCAGGTCGGCCTTCACGCCACCCACCCGGCCATAGGAGATGGTGAGGCGCGCCCCCGTCACCGCCTCCACGGTCTCATACAGGAACTCGCGGGCCTTGATCATGTAGAGGAAGACCGTGAACGCGCCCAGCTCCATGGCGCTGGCGCCGATGCAGGTGAGATGGTCGGTGATCCGCGAAATCTCGCTGAGGATGACCCGGATGTATTCGCACCGCTCGGTTGCCTGGATCCCGAGCAGCTTCTCGATCGCCGAGGCATAGCCGAAGTTGTTGATGAGCGGCGAGACGTAGTTCAACCGGTCGGTGTACGGCATCGCGTTGTTGTAGGGGCCCGCCTCGCAGTGCTTCTCGAAGCCCCGGTGGAGGTAGCCGATCTCGACGTCGGCCTTCACCAGCTCCTCTCCGTCCAGCTCGGCGAAGAGGCGGATGATGCCGTGCATCGCCGGGTGCGAAGGCCCGATGTTGACGAGCAGGTTCTCGGTCGCCTCCGGCTGAGGAAACGTCCCCTCCCCGAGGAAGATCTCCTGCCGTCGCCGCGTCGGCGGGGTCGTCGCGCGCTCGCCGGGGTCGTTTCCTTCCCCAGCTCTCAATTGCGGGGTCCGATCAGGGGCTGCCGCCGGTTCATCGGATAGTCCTTGCGAAGCGGGTGTCCCACGAACTCCTCGTACAGGAGGAGCCGCCGAAGGTCGGGATGGCCCGCGAAGCGGATCCCGTACATGTCCCACACCTCTCGCTCGTACCAGTCGGCGATCGACCACAGCGGCACTGCCGACGGCACCTCGGGATCGTCCTCCTCCACGCCGACCTTGATCCGCAGGCGGTGGTTCTCGGCCACCGAGTAGAGGTGGTAGACGACCTCGAACCGAGGCCCGTCCTCGCGGCCCGGGTATCGCAGGTAGTCCACCGCGGTCAGGTCCATCAGCATGTCGAACCGGAGAGCGGGGTCGTCCCGGCAGAAGCGCAGGACGTCCAGCGCCACCGGGCGCTCCACCACCGCGGTGTGGTCCCCGCGGTAGTCGTGGGTCTCGCGGATGGCGGCGCCAAAGCGCTCGGTGAGCCGAGCCAGAATCGCCGAACCGTCCATGGGCATGGGCGCGGAGGCTGAGAAGCGGCGAGTCAGTACCGCTGCTTTCCGGCCGCGATCTTCTCCTGCAGCTTCATCAGACCGTCCAGCACGCTCTCCGGCCGTGGCGGGCAGCCCGGGATGTAGACGTCCACCGGGATGATCGTGTCGATCCCCTGGACCACCGCGTAGTTGTCGTAGAAGCCGCCGGTGCAGGTGCAGACGCCGAAGGCGACGACCCACTTCGGCTCGGTCATCTGGTCGTAGACGCGCTTGAGCACGGGCGCCATCTTGTGGTTGATGGTCCCCACCACGAACAGCACGTCGGCCTGGCGCGGCGAGAAGCGGGGAAGGCCGGCCCCGAACCGGTCCACGTCGTAGTGCGAGCAGGCGGTCGCCATGTACTCCATGCCGCAGCAGGCCGTGACGAAGGGGTACTGGAAGATCGAGTACTTGCGAGCCCAGCCCAGGGCGTCGTCCAGCTTGGTGGTGAAGAACTCGCCTAGTCCCATTCCAGGTGCCTCGCATTCGCTGCGGCACGACCGTCGAACGTGCAGGGCCAAGCGACGAGCATAGCTAAGCTAGGACGCAGGGAGGAGACGGGCCGAGGCGTATGCCGCGCACGCGCGCCACCGGACGTCGCGGGGCTGGGGCCCCGCCGTCCGGGGCGCGCCACCCGATGTTGAGGCCCGCCGACGACCGAGGACGACGCTAGGCGAAGTCGATTGGGCCTGCACTAGTCCCATTCCAGGCCGCCCTTCTGCCAGATGTAGAACAGCCCGAGCATGACGATCCCCAGGTAGACGAGCATCTCGACGAACCCGAACAACCCGAGCTGCCGGTAGACCACCGTCCACGGGAAGACGAACATCAGCTCGATGTCGAAGATGATGAAGAAGATGGCGGTATTGGAAAACTTGATGGCAAACCGGCCCTCGGGGAGCGCGATCGGCACCTTGCCGCACTCGAAGGACTGCAGCTTGACCGGCGTCAGGCGGCGGGGCCCGAGCACCGAGGGTAGCCACACCAGCAGGCCGGCCACCCCGGCGCAGATGGCGAAGACCATGAGGATCGGGACGTACTGCACGGCTCAGGCTCCGGCCAGCTCGACCTGCCGCTTGGCGTGATACGAGGAGCGCACCAGCGGCCCCGCCTCGACGTGGCGGAACCCGAGGGCCTCGCCGAGCGTGGCCAGCGCGCGGAACTCCTCGGGGGGCACGTAGCGCTCCACGGGCAGATGGGCGGGCGACGGGCGCAGATACTGGCCGATGGTGAGGAGCTGGACGCCCGCCGCGAGGAGATCCTCCATCGTCGCCCGCAGCTCCGCCGCCGTCTCCCCGAGGCCGAGCATGATGCCCGACTTTGTCACCGGCCGGGTCGGGTGGCGGCGGGCCCGGGCGAACAGCTCGAGGCTCCGCTCGTAACGCGCGCCGGGCCGCACCGGCCGGTACAGCCGGGGCACCGTCTCCACATTGTGGTTGAGGACGTCCGGCCGCGCCGCCAGCACGGTCTCCAGCGCCGTCCCCGAACCCTGAAAGTCCGGGATCAACACCTCGACCCGACAGCTCGCCACCTCCCGCCGGATGGCCTCGATGGTTCGCGCGAAGATCGTGGCGCCGCCGTCGGCCAGGTCGTCCCGGTTCACGCTGGTCACCACCACGTGGGCGAGCCCCATCTGGGCTACCGTGCGTCCCACCCGGTCCGGCTCACCCCAGTCCTCCCAGGCCGGCCGGCCGTGGGTGACGGCGCAGAACCCGCAGCGGCGGGTGCAGACGTCCCCCAGGATCATGAAGGTGGCCGTCCGGTCCTCCCAGCACTCCCCGATGTTCGGGCAGCGGGCTTCCTCGCACACCGTATGGAGGTTTTGCTCCCGCATGAGGGCCTTCAGCCGCATGTAGTTGGGGCCGCCGGGCGCGCGGACCCTGAGCCACGGCGGCTTGCGCCCCGGGAGCTCCTGTGAGGAATCAGGTTGGATGACCGGAAGTGCGTGTCTCATCCGCCGAAAATGGCCGGGCCTCGGTCATTATGCCACAGCGGCCGAAGCGATGAAACCGCGACGGGGCTCCGCGGGGAGCCCCGTCAGCGCGAACTCGGAGGTGGTGCCGAAGGGGGGACTCGAACCCCCACGGGTTACCCCACACGCCCCTCAAACGTGCGCGTCTGCCAAGTCCGCCACGTCGGCGTCCCGCGTATGATGCCGTGGCCGCGCGCGGGGTGTCAAGCGCGCGGAGGCTGGCTCAGCGCTCGCGGAGCTTGGGATTGAACGCTTCCCGGAGCCCCTCGCCGAACAGGTTGAAGGCGAGGACCACCACCAGGATCGCCGTTCCCGGGATCACGGTCAGCCACGGTGCGTCGAAGATGTAGCGCTTGCCGTCGGAGAGGATGTTCCCCCAGGTGGCGGCGGGCGGGGGGACGCCGAAGCCGAGGAACGACAGGCTCGACTCGGTCAGGATCGCCCCCGCCACCCCGAGGGTGGCCGAGACCAGGACCGGCGCCACCGAGTTGGGGACGAGATGCCGCCAGATCACGCGGGGGCCGGGGGCCCCCACCGCCTGGGCGGCGTGGATGAACTCCTGCTCGCGGAGCGACAGTACCTCGGCCCGGACGAGCCGGGCCGTCCCCTCCCAGCTCGTGAGCCCGATGACCACCATGATGTTCCAGATGGACGGCTTCAGGACGGCGACGACGGTGAGGATCAAAAAAAACGACGGGAAGGAGAGCATGACGTCGATGAGGCTGGTGAGCAGCGCGTCCACGGACAGGAGCCGGAGCCGGCCGATCCCGATCCGGCTCCGCCCGTAGTAGCCGGCGATGCCCCCCAGCACCAGGCCCACGCCCACCGCGATGCCCACCGCCACGAAGCCGACCGAGAGAGAGACGAAGCCGCCCTCCAGCATGCGGGCGAAGACGTCGCGGCCCAGCTCGTCGGTCCCCAGGAGGTAGACGCCGAGGCGCGGCAGGCTGGCCGCCGGCACCGCCTCCCGGTTGGGCCGGGCGAACGGCTGCTTCAGCTTGTCGGGCAGCCGGACCTCCCGGGGGTCGAGCAGGGGATGGCTGCCCGACGTCAGCACGAGGCCGGCGAGCGCGATCGTGAAGAAGCCGGCCACGATGGCCATGCCCATCACCGCCGGACGGTTGCCGAGGAACGCCCGCCAGGCGAGGCGGAACGGCGAGCGCGCGTCGGCGGCGGTCTTTCTCACAGGCGAATGCGAGGGTCGACCACCATATAGAGGAGGTCGGAGAGCAGGGTCCCCAGCACGGTGAGCCCGGCCGCCATGAAGTTCAGCGCGATCACCACCGGGTAGTCGCGGCCGAGGATCGCTTCGTAGCCGAGGCGGCCGATCCCCGGCCAGGCGAAGATCGTCTCGAAGATGACGCTGCCGCCGATGAGCCCGGGGAGGAGGAGGCCGAGCATGGTCACGAAGGGCAGCAGGCCGTTGCGGAGGGCGTGGCGATAGAGGACGGCGTCTTCGTCGAGCCCCTTGGCCCGCGCGGTCCGGACGTAGTCGGAGCCCATCACCTCCAGCATCTGCGAGCGCACGTAGCGCGAGAGCACCGCAACCCCGGCGGTGACGCCCAGCGCCGAGGGGAGCACCAGGTGCCAGACCCGGTCCATGGCTCCGGCCAGCGGCCCGGCGCTCTCTCGCCCGAACGTGCGGAGGCCGATCACGTCCACGTGGAACGTCTCCACCACGAAGATGATCCCCAGATACGAGAGGTAGAAGCCGGGGATCGAGATCAAGGCGAAGACGAGCACGGTGGTCAGCCGGTCGAAGACGGAGTTCCGGCGGACGGCGGCCGCGATCCCCAGCGGAAAGGCGTAACACCAGACCAGGATCGTCCCCACCACGAAGAGCGGAAAGCTGTTCCAGGCCCGCTCGATGATCTTCCCGATCACCGGCTGGTTGTCCTTGAAGGAGCGCAGCTGGCCGGTGAACAGCTTCTGATAGAAGAGCCCGTACTGGACCGGCAGCGGCTTGTCGAGGTCGAAGGCCGCCCGATAGCGCAGGAGCTGCTCCTTGGTGAAGCGGGGGTTCATGGGATCGATCTGGCTCGGCTGGCCGGGGGCGAGGTGGATCACGCCGAAGGAGACGATGGAGATGACGACGAGCGTCCACAGCTTCCGCCACAGCGCCCGCAGGACGAACTTGAACAATTAGTCGGGACCTCCCCCACCCCCGACCCCTCTCGATCGGGTCGCCGGGCCGGCTCGGGCCTGCGGCCCTCGCGACGTCCCGTCCCTCCGGTCGCCACCGGGGGAGGGGGGACGGGGCCGCGCGATGGCCACTGAACCTCGCAATTGCTTCACCGGCCTCAGCCCTGAGACCGCTCGGGCCGGTAGGGCGGCAGGACCGGTCGGGGCGTCTTCACCCACTCCTTGAAGTGAAAGCCGAGCCGGCCGAGCTTGTCGGGGGTGAAGGGCAGGTAGCGGGGCCCGCCGTCGGGCCCGGGGACCATCCGCACGATCTTGGCGTCCATGAGCGACAGGGCGCGTCGGACGTAGAGGAAGGTGTAGGGCTGGTCCTCGGCGATCAGCCGGTGCAGTTCGCGGGCCATGGCGACCTGGCGGGCCTCGTCGTACTCCTGGCGGATCCGCACCATCAGCTCGTCGGCGCGCGGGTTCCGGTAGCCGACGAAGTTGAGCTGGAAGTGCCCGCTCTGGCTCGAGTGGAAGATCTGGTAGATGTCGGGATCGAGCCCCATCGACCAGCCGAGGACGATGGCGTCGAAGTCACCCTTGTCCACCCGCTGGTTGATGAACACCGCCCACTCCAGCGACAGCGCTTCCACCTTGACGCCCAGCCGCCGCCAGGCGTTCTGGGCGATGACCATGATGGCGTTGCGCTCTTCGTTGCCCGAGTTGGTGATGATCGTGAAGGCCAGCGGCAGGCCCTCCTTCTCCAGGATGCCGACCGCGTTCTTCTTCCAGCCGGCCTCGGCCAGCAGCCGGGCCGCCGCCTCGGGATCGTAGGGCAGCGGCGTCACGGCGGGGTCGTAGAACTCGGTCTGCCGGGGGAACGGCCCCGTGGTCCGCTCAGCCTGCCCGTAGATGGCGTAGCGGATGATCTCGTCCACGTTGATCGCCATGCCGAGGGCCCGCCGGACGCGCGCGTCCTGGAAGATCGGCCGCCGCATGTTGTAGCCGATGAAGGTGTAGCCGAGAACGAGCCGGGAGACGGTGTGAAAGCGGGGGTCGTTCCGCAGCCGGGCCACCTGGTGGGGCTGGGCCCCGTAGGCGTCGGCGGTACCCGCGTAGAAGGCCAGCTCGGTGGTCAGCGTGTCGGGGATGATCCGGATCAGGTACTCGTGGAAGTTGGCCGGGCCCTCCCAGTAGTCCTCGAAGCGGGCCAGCTTGATCGAGACGTCGGTCTTCCACTCGACGAAGCGGAAGGACCCGGTCCCGATGGGCCGGCGGTTGAAGCGGGCGTCGCGCACCGAGTACTTCTCGGGGTCCCGGCCGAGGGCCTGGGCTTCCCGCCGGAGGGCGTCGCGGTTGAGGAGGTGCTCGGGCAGGATTCCCATCCCCCAGCTCTCGAAGCCCGGCTGGAACAGCCGCTTGTAGGTGATGCGGACCGTATGGCGATCGGGCGTCTCGACCGACTTCACCGGCTCGTAGTCGGGGACTCGCGGGGAGAGGTTGCGGGGGTCCACGATGGTCTCGTAGGTGAACTTCACGTCGGCGGCGCTGAATTCGTGACCGTCGTGGAAGCGCACGCCCCGCCGCAGTGTGAAGAGGATCACGGGGTTGTGCTCGGCGGCCGGTGCCAGCTCCGCGGCGAGGGCCGATACCGCTGCCGGCGGGCCCTCGACGTAGCGGGTCGAGTCGAGCCGTCCCACGTAGCCGCCGAGGGCGCGGTCCAGCCTGGCGAAGAGATCCTGGTCCACGGCCGCCAGCGTCAGCTTGATCCGGGGTGGTCGGCGGATCGTCAGCGTCAGCGGCGGCGCCCCGTCTTTCCCGGGCGGCGCCGCCGGATCGGGCACCCGCACCGTCTCGGCGGCGGCGGGGACGACCTCGATGGCCTCGATCGGTCCGAGTCCGCCGCGGCCGCCGGCGGCCTGGATGCGCGCCCGCAAGGTGTCCGGCGTGGCCGGCGCGCCGTCGGCCAGCCGCACGGCTGGATCGGCGATCAGGTAGGCCTCCTCGAAGATCCGCCAGGACTCGGCGAGGCGCCCGCGGAACGACAGGTCGAGGTCGCGGTCGATCAGGCCCTCGAAGACGAGGTTGTTCACCTCGCTGGACGCGGAGTCGGCCGAGAGCGTGGGGTTCAGGATCGAGGCGTCGCCCGAGGAGACGCTGATATAGCGCGTGAGCCGCCCGGGATCGCCGCGGGCCTGGTGCTCGAAGGTCGGCACCCAGAAATAGGACTGGAGGAGAACGACGCTGACCACGGTCGGGGCGGCGAGGAGGAGCAGCTTCGGGGAGCGCACAGCCGGCGGAGGGGGACGGGCTGGCGACGGCGGCGTGACGCGCCGCCGCCGCCGACCGCGCTACTTCGGCGCGGGCACCGGCGCCGGCTGGTCGGCCGGAGCGGCCGGGGCCGACGACGCCGGCGGCCCACTGGAAGGAACGACCGATCCGTGACGGGAGGAGATGAGCGCCAGCGAGAACGAGGTCACCATGAAGATGATCGCCACCGTTGTCGTGATCTTGCCCAGGATCGTCGGCGTCCCCATCGATCCGAAGACGGCCTGGCTGCCGCCACCGCCGAACGCCGAGCCGATGTCGGCTCCCTTGCCGGCCTGGAGCAGGACGATGGCGATGATGGACAGCGAGACCAGAACGTGGAGGATGACCAGAGCGATGTACACGGTCCGAACCTCTCCTTTGAGGATACCCCTCGACTCGGGCTTTGCCGAGGGCCGTCGGAGGGGGCACACTCCCCCTCCGAAGTGTCAGTGCGCGCCGGTTGCCGCGCGCCCCTTGGCTTCGAACGCCGCCCGGACGATCGCCACGAAATCCGCCGCCTTGAGGCTGGCGCCACCGACGAGGCCACCGTCCAGATCGGACTCCGCCATCAGCGCCGGCATGTTATCAGGTTTGATGCTCCCACCATAGAGGATCGGGCAGGCCTCGGCGACCGCCGGCGTCGCCAGCTCGCGGAGGAGGCCCCGCAGGCGGGCGTGGACCTCGACGGCCTGGGCCGGGGTCGCGGTCTGCCCGGTTCCGATCGCCCACACGGGCTCGTAGGCGATCCAGCACCGACGGAGGGTGTCGCCCCCGTCGGCGAGGGCGCCGCGGAGCTGGCGCTCGACCACTGCCATCGTCTGACCGGCGGCCCGCTCGGCCGCCGTCTCCCCCACGCAGACCAGCGGCGTGAGCCCGTGGGCGAGCGCGGCCCGCACCTTCTTCTGGACTACGTCGTCGGTCTCGCCGAAGTACTGGCGCCGTTCGGAGTGGCCGAGGATCACGACCCGGGCGCCGGCGTCCGCGACTTGGGCCGGCGACACCGCGCCGGTGAAGGCCCCCGACGCCGCCCAGTGGGCGTCCTGGGCGCCCACGGTGAGGGCGGACCCGGCCAGCAGCTCAGCCAGCGCCGCGAGCGCCGTGAACGGCGGACAGAGAACGACCCGGATGCCGCGCAGGCCGGCGCAGCCGTCCCGGACGGCCTGGGCCAGTGCGCGCGCCTCGGCGAGCGTGGTGTGCATCTTCCAGTTCGCGACGACGACAGGCTCGCGCATCGCGCTCAGTACGCCGAGCCGGGCCGAGAACCGAGCAGATCAAGGACGCAGGAATGCGCGCCGCCGGGCGTCACGGGGCTGGGGCCCCGCCGCCCGGGGCGCGCTGTCCCAAAGACCGGCGCGAGGCGTATGCCGCGCCTGCGCGCCACCGGACGTCGCGGGGCTGGGGCCCCGCCGTGCGGGGCGCGCCACCCGAACGGCGCGCCGCAGGACGTCGCGGGGCTGGGGCCCCGCCGTCCGAGGCGAGCGAACCCGAAGTTGAGGCGCGCCGAAGCCCGAGGACGCCGAAATGCGACGGTTATCGGCACGGCGCTCAGCGATCGTCGAGGGCCGCCACGCCCGGCAGCGTCCGCCCCTCGAGGTACTCCAGGAAGGCGCCGCCGCCCGTCGAGAGGTAGCCGATCCGCCGGGCCACGCCCGCCTGGTCGACGGCGGCCACCGTGTCCCCGCCGCCCACCACGGTGAGCCCGGGCGCGTCGGCCACCGCGCGGGCAATGGCCAGGGTCCCGGCGGCGAACGGTGGGCGCTCGAAGACTCCCATCGGCCCATTCCAGACGACGGTCCCGCTGGCGGCGATGACCGACCGGAAGGCGGCGACGGTCGCGGGGCCGATGTCGAGGCCCATCTGGTCGGGTGGGATCGCGGTAACCGGCACCACCTCGCCGGCGCTCGCGTCGGGCGAGGCCGCCACCACCGTATCCAGAGGCAGTCCGATTTCAGCCCCCCGCCCCTTCGCCGCGTCGAGAAGCCGAGCGGCGGTGGGGACCAGGTCGCGATCGAGGAGCGAGTGCCCCACCTCGCGACCCTGCGCCGCGAGGAAGGTGAAGGCCATGCCGCCGCCGATCAGCAGCCGATCGACCCGCCCGAGCAGCGACTCGATCAGCGCGAGCTTGTCAGAGACCTTGGCCCCGCCCAGGATGGCGACCAGCGGCCGGGCCGGCGACTCCCACATGCGCGCGAGCGCCTCCAGCTCCTGCTTCATCAGCAACCCGGCGACGGCCGGGCGAAGGAAGCGGGTGATCCCCTCGGTCGAGGCGTGGGCGCGATGGGCGGCCGCGAAGGCGTCGTTCACGTAGACGTCGCCGAGGGCCGCCAGCGCACGGGCGAATGCCGGGTCGTTCGCCTCCTCACCCGGGTGGAAGCGGAGGTTCTCCAGGAGGAGGAGGCCGCCGGGGCGGAGCGCCCGGACCTGGGCCTCGACCGCCGGCCCCACGCAGTCGGCCGCCAGCGGCACGTCCTCACCCGCGAGCTGGCTCAGGCGCGCGGCGACCGGCTTCAGCGAGTATTTGGGGTCGGGACCGCCTTTGGGCCGACCGAGGTGGGAGGCCAGGGCCACCCGGGCGCCCGCCTTGCGACAGAGCTCGATCGTGGGGAGGGTGGCCCGGATCCGGACATCCTCGGCGACCGTGCCGTCCTTGGCCAGCGGCACGTTGTAGTCCACCCGCAGGAAGACTCGACGGCCGCCGAGCTCGACCTCCTCGACGGTGCGCTTCGGCACGAGCTAGAGGGTCTTCCCCATGTACAGCACCAGATCGCGCACCCGACAGGAGTACCCCCACTCGTTGTCGTACCAGGCGAGCACCTTGATGAGGTTGCCCTCGATCAGCGCGGTCGACGGGCCGTCCACGATCGAGGAGTGCGGGTTGCCATTGAAGTCCACCGAGACGAGCTGCTCGTCGGTGTAGGCGAGGATGCCCTTGAGCGGCCCCCCCGCCGCCGCCCGGAAGGCGTCGTTCACCGCCTCGGTCGAGGCCGGCTTGTCGAGCTCGGCGGTCAGGTCCACCACCGAGACGTTGGCGATCGGCACCCGGATCGCGATGCCGTCCAGCTTCCCCTTCAGCATGGGGAGGACCAGGCCGACCGCCGTCGCGGCGCCGGTGGTGGTCGGAATCATCGACACGGCACCGGCCCGGGCCCGCCGGAGGTCCTTGTGGGGGAAATCGTGGATCGGCTGGTCGTTGGTGTAGCTGTGCACGGTGGACATGAACCCCCGCCGGACGCCGAACCGGTCGAGAAGGACCTTGGTCACGGTGGCCAGACAGTTGGTGGTGCAGGAGGCGTTGGACACGATCTGGTGCTTGGCCGGGTCGTACATCGCCTCGTTGACCCCCAGCACGACGGTGACGTCGGGATCCTTGGCCGGGGCGGTGATCACGACCTTCTTGGCGCCGGCCTGGAGGTGCTTGCTGGCCCCCGCCTTGTCGCGGAAGATCCCGGTGGACTCCACGACGATGTCCACCCCCAGCTCTTTCCAGGGGAGGTTGGCCGGATCCTTGTGGGCGGCCACCCGGACCTGGCGCCCGTCGACGAAGAAGGCGTCGCCCTTGGCCACCACCTCGGCCTTGAAGCCGCCGTGAACCGAGTCGTACTTGAGCAGGTGGGCCAGGGTCGCGGCGTCCGACAGATCGTTCACGCCGACGACCTCGAGCCCGGGCGTGCCCCAGGCGGCGCGGAAGAAGACGCGGCCGATCCGACCGAAGCCGTTGATCCCGACTTTCAGCGCCATGGATGCCTACTCCTTGTGCGGGTGGGCCAGAAGGTTCGCCGCCGGAGCGATGACGCGAAGTCTGTCCGCGCCGTCGCCCCCGACGGCTGTGCCGTCGCGGGTCTCGGGCGCGGCGAAAGACGAAGAGCCCGATCCCTCGACCTGATTATAGGAGCCGGGCGTCGGAAGCGTCAACGCGCCGCGCCGGTGCCTCAGGGGTCGGCGACCCGCGCGAGCACCAGCACCCCGACCGCGCGAGCGCCGGCCCGACGCAGCGCTCGCGCGGCCGCGCCGGCGGTGGCGCCGGTGGTGAGGACGTCGTCCACGACCAGCAACCGCCGGCCCGCGACGGCCGCCGGCTCGCCGACCGTGAAGGCGCCGGCGACGTTCCGACGGCGACTGGCGGCGTCCAGCTCGGTCTGGGGGCGGGTCGGCCGGGTTCGCAGGAGGGCGCGCGTCAGCAGCGGCCGCTGCCACCGGCGGGCGCAGGGCGCCGCCAGCAGCTCGGCCTGGTTGAAACCGCGCTCGGCCAGGCGCGCGGGGTGGAGCGGAACCGGCACGATCGCGTCGAACGGCGCCGCCGACTCATCGTCGGGCGCGAAGCCGAGCAGGCGAGCGCCCGCCTCGGCGAGGAGCGCGGCCAGCGGGACAGCGATCGGCTGGCGTCGTTGGTACTTCAGCGCGTGGATGGCCGCCCGCAACCCGTCCCGGTAGGCACCCACGGCCCGGGCGTAGTCGAAGGGCGGCGGCTCCCGATGACACGCATCGCAGGTGAGCCCTTCGGGAAGGCCGGGAAAGTGGCGGCCACACACCCGACAGCCTCCACCCGCCAGCAACGGGAGGGCCGCCCAGCACACCTGACAGAACGGACGGTGGGCGCGGTCGTCGGAACGTGCCTGGCAGACGGGGCAGATCGCGGGGAAGAGCAGATCGAGGACGGCGTCGAGCCAGCCGCTCATCCTCGCGGGCCGGGCGCGTGGCGCGAACGCGGCGAGCCGACCGGGCGGCGCCCGCCGCTCAGCCGGTAGCGGCCTTCTCCTCCTGCTCGATCAGCCGCTGGCAGCCGATGCAGTAGCGAGCGAAGGGCAGCGCTTCCAGGCGCTTCTCGGCGATCGCTTCCCCGCAACGCTCGCAGTCGCCGAAGCCGCCCTCGTCCAGCTTCCGCAGGGCGGTCACGACCTCTCGCAGCAGGCGACGGTCTCCGTTGCCGAGCTCGAACAAGAACTCCCGCGTGTAGGCCGTCGTCGCCTGGTCGCCGAGGTCCTTGATCGAATCGTCCTCCTGCCCTTTGCCATAGAGCGAGCTGCGGCCGACTTCATCCTCGAGCTGGCGTCGCTTGTCGAGCAGCGTCTTTCGGAAGTGGGCGAGGCGGTCTTTCTTGAGCTTCATGCCTCCCATGCCTCCTCGATCGAAACGCGCGAGGTCCGCGATTGGGGGCACACGTTAGCACGAGACCCTACCCCTGTCCACCGCAAAACGCCCCTGGGCTTCGATCGCCGACGCGCGCCGCCGGCCGCCGAGCCGCGACGATTATTGGCCCGACCTCACGCCCGAGGTCGGGTCAAGAATCGAGCGGATCAAGGACGCAGGAAGGCGCGCCGCAGGACGTCGCGGGGCTGGGGCCCCGCCGTCCGAGGCGCGCGAACCCGAAAAGCGTGCCGAGGCGTATGCCGCATACGTTGAGGCGCGCGACGGGCCGAGGACGCCGAGCCGCGACGATTATTGGCCCGACCTCACGCCTCGATGGGAACCTCGGGCGCATCCCCCCATAGCCGATCGAGGGCGTAGAAGTCGCGCGTCTCCGGCAGGAAGACGTGAACGATCACGTCGCTGTAGTCGAGCAAGAGCCACCCCGACTCGGGCAGCCCCTCGCGATGGAAGACGCGGAGGCCCTCCTCCTCGAGCCGGCTCTCGACCGCATCGGCGATGCTGCGGAGCTGGGTCGTCGAGGCGCCGGTGCAGATGACGAAGTAGTCGGTGATGGTGGAAACGGCCCGGAGATCGAGGACGAGAAGCGCGTCCGCCTTCTTCGCGAGGGCCGCTCGCGCGCCGAGCTGGGCCTTGGCCGCGGCCGTCAATGGCACGCTCGGGCCGACTCCCTGGCCCCTGGAACCGGCTCCGCTCGACGCCAGCGTCGCACTACCCGGGCTCGGCGGAGTACAGGCGCTGGTGGGCGATATACTCGGCCACCGGCAGCGGCACCAGGTAGCGGATGCTCTGGCCAACGGTCAGCCGGCGGCGGATCTCCCGCGCCGACACGGGGAGCGACTGCACCTCGACCAGCAGCACCTCGTCGGGGGCGATCGCGTGAACCGCGTCGGCGGACTCGCCCGGCTCGGGAGGCACTCGCCGCCAGCCCCGACGGCCCAGGCGTCCGAGCACGGCCTGAGCGGCCGCCGCCGCGGGCCGGAACTCGTCGCCCGCCCGGTGGCCCACCGCCAGCGTCGCCCACGCCGTCAGCCGCTCCGGCGTCCGCCACGTGGGCAGATCGAGGAAGGTATCGCTCCCCATCAGGAAGAAGAGCCGGGCCCCCCCCCACTCGCTGGCCAGGGTCTCCACCGTCTCCACCGAATACGAGGGACCCGGCCGTCGCACCTCCACGTCCGAGACCGCGAACCCGGGGTGCCCGGCCACGGCCAGCGCGGTCATCGCGTAGCGGTGGAGCGCCGGCGCCAGCGCCTCGGCGCGCTTGTGGGGCGGGGTGCCGGCCGGGACGAAGAGCACGCGGTCGAGAGCCAGGCGCTCGCGGAACGACTCGGCGAGCACGAGGTGACCGAGATGGATGGGATTGAAGGTGCCGCCCAGGACGCCGAGCCGCAGCTCCGCCATGCGACGGTCAGGCGCTGGCCACCCGGCGGGCTACTCCCGGAGCTGTCCGTCGCCCAGCACGACGAACTTCGTGGTGGTCAGCTCCTCGACGCCCACCGGGCCCCGGGCGTGGAGCTTCGAGGTCGAGATGCCGAGCTCGGCGCCCATGCCGAACTGACCTCCGTCGCAGAGCCGGGTGGAGGCGTTGACGAGGACGCAGGCCGCGTCCACCTCGGCGAGGAACCGCCGGGCTCGCGCGTACTCGCGGGTGACGATCGCCTCGGCCAGTCCCGACCCGTACTTGCGAATGTGGGCCACCGCCGCCTCGAAGTCGTCCACCACGCGCACCGAGAGAACGAGGTCGAGGTACTCGGTGCTCCAGTCCTCGTCGGTCGCCGGCTTCGCCCACGGCACCAGCTCGCGCGTCCGCGGGCAGCCCCGGAGCTCGACCCCCGCCTCCCGGAAGCGCTCGGCGACACCGGGCAGGAAGGTCAGGGCCACCGCGTGATGGACCAGCAGGGTCTCCATCGCATTGCAGACCCCCGGCCGCTGGACCTTGGCATTGAGCGCGATCTCGGCCGCCATCGCGGGATCGGCGTCGGCATCCACGTAGACGTGGCAGACGCCCTTGTCGTGCTTGAGCACCGGCATGGTCGCCCGCTCGGCAACCATGCGCACGAACGCCTCCCCACCTCGGGGCACGATGAGGTCCAGGTAGCGGTCGAGGCCGAGCAGGAGGTCGACGGCCGCCCGGTCGGGAACGTCGATGAAGCCGATCGCCTCCGGCGGCAGCGCGGTCTTCTCCAGCCCCTTGGCCAGGATCGCCGCGATGACCGCGTTGGACTCGAGGGCCTCGCTTCCCCCGCGCAGGACGCAAGCGTTGCCCGCCTTGACGCAGAGGGCAGCGGCGTCGGCGGTGACGTTGGGGCGGCTCTCGTAGATGATGCCGACGACCCCCAGCGGCACCCGCACGCGCCCGACCTCCATGCCGTTCGGCCGCCGCCACATCCGCACCGTCTCCCCGATCGGATCGGGGAGGGCCGCGATCTGACGGATGCCCGCCGCCATCTCCTCGATACGGGCGTCGGTGAGCGTGAGGCGGTCCAGGAACGCGCGCGGATGGCCCTGGGTGCGGGCGCGCTCGAGGTCGGCGCGGTTGGCGCGGATGATGACCCGCGCCTTTTCCTCCACACCGCGCGCCATCTGGAGGAGGCCGTCGTTCTTGACGCGAGTCGAGGCCAGGGCCAGTGCCCGCGAGGCTTCGCGGGCTGCCCGCGCCCGGGACTCGACGAGTTCCCGAATGTCAGTCGCCATCGGGGTGGCTCCTAGAGATCTGAGCCGGGCCGAGCCCCGAGCAGATCAAGGACGCAGGAAGGCGCGCCGCAGGACGTCGCGGGGCTGGGGGGCGCGACGGGGCGAGCCACCCGGAGTTGAGGCGCGCCGAGCGCCGAGGACGCAGAGATGCGACGGGGATCGGCACGGCTCCTAGAGTAACACGAGGTTATCGCGGTGGATGACCTCGTCCCCCACGTGGTAGCCGAGCAGGCGCTCGATGTCCCCGGTCTTGACGCCGCGGAGGAGGGCCACCTCCCGGGCGTCGTAGTTGACAATCCCGCGCGCGAACTCGTGGCCCGCGGGATCGCGGAGGCCGACCGCGTCGCCGGCGGCGAACTCGCCGTCCACCTTCACCACCCCCGAGGGCAGAAGGCTCTTGCCGCCCTCGACGAGGGCGCGGCGGGCACCGGCATCCACCTCCAGCATCCCCTGCGGCGCGATGGCGAAGGCGATCCACCGCTTGCGCGCCGCGAGTCGATCGCCCCGTGGCTGGAAGTAGGTGCCGAGCGGCTCACCGGCGAGCAGCGCTGCCAGCACGGCGGGCTGCCGGCCGTCGGCGATGACCATCGGGATCCCGGCGGCCATCGCCTTCTGGGCCGCCTGGAGCTTGGTGACCATCCCGCCGGTGCCGAGCGGGCCCTGGGCGCCAGCCAGCCGCTCCATCTCGGGCGTGATCGCCTCGACGGTCTCGATCCGCCGGGCCGTCGGGTCTCGGTTGGGATCACCCGTGTAGAGACCGTCCGTATCGCTGAGCAGCACGAGCAGGTCGGCTTCGATCAGATAGGCGACCAGCGCGGCCAGGTTGTCGTTGTCGCCGACCTTGATCTCTTCGACGGCGACGGTGTCGTTCTCGTTGACGATCGGGAGCACGCCGTAGCTGAGCAGCGTCAGCAGCGTGTTGCGCGCGTTCAAGTAGCGCCCGCGGTGACTGATGTCCTCCTGGGTGAGCAGGACCTGGGCCACCCGGCGATCATGGGCCGCGAAGGCCTGCTCGTAGTGCCACATGAGCGCGACCTGGCCGGCGGCGGCGGCCGCTTGCTTCTCGGGAATCGTCCGGGGCCGATCCTTGAGGCCGAGGCGAGCCGTCCCGGAGGCGATGGCGCCCGACGAGACCAGGGCGACCTCGACGGACCGGCGGTAGACCGCGGCCAGGTCGGCGGCCAGCCGGCCGATCCGCACCGGGTCCGGTCCCGACCCGGGCTCGGCCACCAGGCCGCTCCCCACCTTGACGACGATCCGCCGCAGCACAGGAAGGCGCCTCATCGGGCTCCTCCCGCGCGGCGGCGCGCGGTCGGGACTGGAAGCACGCCGGCGACGGCCGACCGCAGGTCCTCCAGGCCGGCGCCGGTCCGGGCCGACAGCGCGACCACCGGCAGCCGCTCGCGACGGGCGAGCTCCCGGACGCGACGAAGGCGCGGCTCCGTCTCGGCCAGATCGACCTTGTTGGCGGCGAGCACCTGGGGACGAGCGGCCAGGTCCGGCGAATACTCGGCCAGCTCGCGCTGGATCTGCTGCCAATCCTCGACGGGGTCGCGGCCGGTGGCCGGATCGAGGTCGAGGAGGTGGATCAGGACGCGCGTGCGCTCGACGTGACGCAGGAAGCGGAGGCCGAGGCCCTTGCCCTCGGCAGCGCCCGGGATGAGCCCCGGGATGTCGGCGATGACGAAGCTCCGCTCCTCGTCCAGCCGGACCAGCCCCAGCGTCGGCACCAGCGTGGTGAAGGGGTAGTCGGCGACCTTCGGGCGGGCGGCGGACAGCCGCGAGACGAGCGTGGACTTGCCGGCGTTCGGGAAGCCGACGACGCCGACATCCGCCAAGAGCTTGAGCTCGAGCCCGAGCCAGCGCTCCTCGCCGGGGCCCCCCGGCTCGGCGATCCGCGGCGCCCGCCGGGTGGAGGTGGCGAAAGCCGCATTCCCGCGGCCCCCCCGGCCGCCGGCGGCGACCACGAGCCGCTGGCCGTGGGCCGTCACCTCGCCGAGCAAGAGATCGGTGTCCCGCTCCCGGATCACGGTGCCGAGGGGGACCCGAAGCACGAGGTCGGGCGCGTTGGCGCCGTGCTTGTCGGCGCCCTTGCCGTGCCCGCCACGCTCGGCCCGGTACTGGCGGCGGTAGCGGAAGTCGAGCAGGGTGGTGAGACCCTCGTCGCCCTCCAGGATGACCGACCCGCCGCGGCCGCCGTCACCGCCGTCGGGGCCGCCCCGGGGGACGTACTTCTCGCGGCGGAAGCTCACGCAGCCGCGCCCGCCATCGCCCGCCTTCACCAGGATCTTGACCTCGTCGACGAACATGCGGGCGTCGGGTTGAGTGGAAACGCCGGAGGGGCGGCCCGCGGAGCCGGCCGCGCGCCCGGCGCTCAGGAAGCCGGGCCGAGGATGCTGACGAACCGCCGCCCGCTTCGCTCCTCGAAGCGGACGTAGCCGTCGGCCTTTGCGAACAGCGTGAAGTCGGAGCCGAGCCCGACGTTCTGGCCGGCGCGGAAGCGGGTGCCCCGCTGGCGGACCAGGATGGAGCCGGCCGGCACCCATTGGCCGGCGAAGCGCTTGACCCCGAGCATCTTGGGCTGGCTGTCGCGCCCGTTGCGAGAGCTGCCGACGCCCTTCTTGTGTGCCATGTGTCGTTCTCCGCTACCGGCCGAGCTCGATCCGCGTGATGCGGACCGCCGTGTAGGCCTGCCGGTGTCCCTGCCGGCGCGCGTAGTTCTTCCGCCGCTTGAACTTGACCACGACCAGCTTGCGTCCCCGACCCCCGCCGACGACCTGGCCGAG
Source organism: Candidatus Methylomirabilota bacterium (assembly GCA_036001225.1). Taxonomy (GTDB): domain Bacteria; phylum Methylomirabilota; class Methylomirabilia; order Rokubacteriales; family DASRDR01; genus DASYUM01. The sequence continues at coordinate 27,457 of DASYUM010000300.1, forward strand.
GACCCGCGCCGCCCCCAGTGCCTCCGCTTCCACGATCGGACCGTCGTCCCCCCGGACGTAGGCGACCGGCTTGAATTCCACGGTCGCGCCCTGGTCGGCAGCGAGCCGCTCGACCCGGACCACGTCGCCCTCGCGGACGCGGTACTGTTTGCCGCCCGATACGATCACGGCCTCCACGACGATCCTCCCCTCAACCGGTCTGGACTGCGCGGAATCCGAAGCTCTAATTCCACCACAGGCCCTCCCGCGTGTCAACGCGGAGACTCCTGCGTGCTACCATCGGGACGTGCTCCGCCTGGTCGCGCTTCTCGGTCTCGGGAGCTGTCTGGTCGGCCTGGGCTTCCTCGGACTCCGGCCCGAGGTCCGCCAGGCGCTCGGCCACGTCACCGACCTGTTGATGGTCGGCGACCTGGCCGGACTTCGCGACTACCTCCGGAGCTTCGGGGTGTGGGCGCCGCTGGTCTCGGTCGGCCTCATGCAGCTGCAGGCCATCATCGCACCCCTGCCCTCCTTCCCCATCGTGTACGCCAACGGCCTCCTCTTCGGCACCCTGTGGGGTGGGCTCCTATCCTGGACGAGCATCCTCCTCTCGGCCGTCATCTGTTTCGGCCTCGCCCGCCTGTTCGGCCGGCCCGTCGTCGAGCGGGTGGTGAGTCCGCGAGCCCTGGCCCTGGCGGACCGGCATCTGGCCCGCTTCGGGGGGATCGCGCTCTTCCTCGGGCGGCTGGTCCCCCTGACTTCGTTCGACCTCCTGAGCTACGCCGCGGGGCTCACCGCGATGCGCCTCGCCCCGTTCTGCGTGGCGACCGGGCTCGGGATGACTCCGGCCATCTTCCTCGCCGCCGCGGCGGGCGACGCCGGCTGGCGGTCGCCGTGGGCGTTTCTCGGCGGCCTGCTGGGGATTCTCGCCCTGGCGGCGCTGGCCACGCTCGGCCGCCCCGTTCTCGCCCGCTGGCTCGGCAGCCCGCCCGCCGAGCCTTCCCGCGGAAGCTGAGAGGCCGGGCCCCCGGCTCAGCGCGCGCGCTCGAAGTAGTCGGCCAGCCGCTGGCGCAGGAACAGCCGCGAGCGATGCACTCGCGACTTCACGGCCGGGAGGCTGATCCCGAGCAGTTCCGCGATCTCGGGATTGGGCCGGCCCTCCATGTCGTGAAGCACGAACGCTGTCCGGTAATCGGCGGGGAGGCTGTCGATGGCCTCTCGCAGTCGGCGCCGGGCCTCGGCCTGGACCGCCGGGTCCTCGAAGTCGACGGTCCAGTCGCGCACCGGCTCGACGTGATGACCGTCGGCGTCGAAGCTCGGCAGCAGCGCCTCCCATGAGACCTCGTCCTTGCCGCGACGGCCGCGGAGCTTCTGATAGGCCGCGTTGGCGGTGATCCGGTAGATCCAACTTCCGAGCGCCGCCTCGCCCTTGAAGGTGTCGATCTTGCGGACGATCGTCCACAGGACGTCCTGGGTCACCTCCTGGGCATCCTCGGGGGTCCCGGTGATGCGGACGGCGAGCCGGTAAATGCGCGGCCCGAACCGCGCGACCAGCTCTTCGACCGCCGCCGGGGCCTGGGCCACCAGCTCGCGGTGGAGCCGCTCATCGGACCACTCGGCCGTCTCCGCGCGCGCGCTCATCGCTCTATCGGGGGTCACAGCGAACCGCAGGCCTCGACCGATGCACGGGGCCGGTCATGGAGCGCTCGTGGACAGGACCGGGGTCACGAGCTGCATTCCGGATCCTCCTCCCAGGGTGGGCGGGTCGAGGGGCGAGGCGTGGGTTCCCTCGTACCATGGCGGCCGCGCATGGTCAAGCGCGGCGGGGCGTGCTTGACACCTTCTCGGCGGTCGGGTAGCAGTGGGAGAAGGAGTGTCGGGGCGCGGACGATCGCCGGGACGCTGCTGAATGAGGCGGACGCCCGCACCGTCCGAGCGAATGGAGGATGTGTGACGATGTCGGTCCGTTTGATCGCGGTGGGCCTCGCCGCCCTGGCCATGACGTTCGGCGGCGCGCTGCCGGGGCCACTCGGTGTTCGGCCGGCCGTCGCCCAGCCCGACGTCGCCCCCCAGCCGCCCCCGCCTCCTCAGGTGGAATCGCCGGGCCGGCCTCCAAGCCCGAACGCGGTGTGGATCTCGGGCCATTGGCTCTGGCAGAACGGTCGGTACGAGTGGGTGCCCGGCCGGTGGGAGAACGCGGCGCCCGGTACCTCTTACGTCCCCGGGCGCCACAAGAAAATAGACGGGGGCTGGCGGTGGGAGGAGGGGCGGTGGGTCCAGCGATAGTCGCCGTCGGCCCGAGGGGGCTTTACTCTCCTTCGTAGACCCGCCGCGGTCTCTCCCCGCCCACCCCCCTGATCGACGCGTTCCCAGCGCCGGGGCGGCCGGCGCACCTCGGGAGGCCGCCTCGAAAGGGGGCCTCGCCCCCCTCCGAGATCAAAACAGCGGAACCGCCGCGCGCAAGGCCGTCTCGACCAGCGGTCGGGGATAGAGCCCGAGCAGCACGACCGCCAGCGCGCTCGCCAACAGGACGAGCCCGAGCGCGGGCGGGATCGGCAACGGCGTCGGGGTCGCCGGGGCGTCGATGTACATCTGCTTGGCGATCATCAGATAGTAGAAGAGCGCCACCACCGTGAGCACGGCGCCGAGCAGCACCAGCCCGTATAACCCCGCCTCGGCGGCCGCCCAGAAGACGTAGAGCTTCGCCCAGAAGCCCACCACGAACGGAATCCCGCCCAGCGAGAGCAGGAACAGCAGCATCGCCAGTGCCAGCAGCGGCGAGCGCTGGGCGAGCCCCCGGAAGGCGGTGAGGCCGGTCGAGCCCTCGGCCTGGGCGACGACCTCCACCACCAGGAAGGCTCCCATGTTCGAGAAGACGTACGCCACCAAGTAGAAGAGCACGACCGCGACGCCGAACGGACTGACGGCGGCGACGCCCAGCAGCATGTAGCCGATGTGGGCGATCCCCGAGTAGGCGAGCAGACGCTTGACGTTGGTCTGGGGGAGCGCCATGAGGTTGCCCGCCACGATGGTGAGCCCCCCGAGGGTCGCCGCCAGCGGAACCCACAGCACGGCCCGGTCGCCCGCCCCTTCGATGAAGACGCGGAAGATGGCGGCAAACCCCGCCGCCTTGGGTGCCACCGACAGCCAGGCCACGAAGGGCGTAGAGGCGGCCTCGTACGTGTCGGGCACCCACATGTGGAAGGGGAAGGCCGCGATCTTGAACCCGACCCCGGCCAGGACGAGCACGAAGCCGAGCACCAGCAGCGGGTCGCCGGTGCCCAGCGCCCGCACGACGTCGGGCAGCATCGTGGAGCCGGTCACGCCGTACAGGAACGACAGCCCGTAAGCCAGCACGGCGGTCGAGAGACTGCCGACCAGGAAGAATTTGAGCGCGGCCTCGACCGCCATCTCCTCCCGCTTGAGGAATCCGGCCAGCACGTAGAGCGGAATCGACATCAGCTCGAAGGCGACGAAGAGGAGGACCAGCTCCCGGGCCGAGGCCAGGAGCATCATGCCGAGGAGCGAGGCCAGGATGAGGAGGTGATACTCCGGGGCCCGCCGGTGAAACGTCGGCTGCGGCAGCGCCAGCCCGCCGACCACGCCGAGCAGCGTCGCCAGCAGGAAGACCTGCTTGAAAAAGCGGGCCAGCCCATCCATCACGAAGGCGCCGCCGAACAGGGGGCCCCGAGAGTCGAGGACGAACGACAGCACCAGCAGCCCGGCCAGTCCGGCCGCGGTCACCGCGCCGATCTCCCGCCGCCGAGCCGGACCCCACAGCAGCCCGAGGACGAAGACGAAGAGCATCAGCCCGGCCAGGGTCAGCTCGAGGGTCAGCAGCATCACGGCAAGATCCCCAGCCGGTCGAGGAGGGCCACGGTGGCCCGGTCCACCGGCCCCAGGGCCAGGACGGGCGCCAGCCCGAACAGGATGAGCGCCACCGAGAGCACGACCAGCGCCACCCACTCCGGACCCTCGGCGTCCCCGAGATGGGCATACTCGCCCTCGGCCAAGGGGCCCCAGAAGATGCGCCGGGCTACCCGGAGGATATAGATGGCGGTCAGAAAGGTGCCGGCGACCGCGGGGAAGAGCCACCACCGGTACGCGGACTGCCAGGCGCCGAGGAAGGTGAGCAGCTCGGCCACGAAGCCGGCCAGCCCGGGAAGCCCCAGCGACGAGAGCGCGCCCAAGGTGAAGGCGGCCGCGATGCCAGGCATCCGCCGGCCGAAGCCGCCCATCTTGCCGATCTCGCGGGTATGGGCCTTCTCGTAGACGAGGCCGACCAGCGCGAAGAACAGCCCGGTCATGATCCCATGGGCGAACATCTGGAAGACCGAGCCGTTCAGGCCGGCCTCGGTCAGGGTGGCCGCCCCCAGCATGACGATGCCCATGTGCGACACCGAGGAGTACGCCACCACGTACTTGAGGTCGCTCTGCGCCATGGCGGCCAGCGCCCCGTACACGATGTTGATGGTGGCGATCGTCCCCATCAGGGGCGCCCAGGCCGCCGCCGCCTCGGGAAGGAGCCCCATCGCGATCCGGACCACGCCGTAGGCGCCCAGCTTCATAAGGACGCCCGCGTGGAGCATCGACACGGCCGTCGGGGCCGAGGCGTGGCCGTCGGGCGACCAGGTGTGGAGCGGCCAGATGCCGGCCAGCACCCCGAAGCCGACGTAGAAGGCCAGGAAGACCCAGCGCTGGACCCCGGGGCCGAACTCGGCCTGCTGGAGCGCCAGCAGCGAGAAGGAGGCGGTGCCGGCCTGGAAGTAGAGGACGAAGATCCCGACCAGGATGAACGCCGACCCCAGCAGCAGGTAGAGGGTCAGCTTCATCGCCGCGTATTCCTTGCTGCCGACCCCGGTGGCCCGGAATGTCCACCCGAACAGTCCCTGGGGTGGGACGGCTGCCGACGTCCCCCAGATGCCGATCAGCAGGTACATCGGCAGGACGGCCAGCTCGTAGAAGAGGAAGAACACGAAGAGGTCGAGCGCGCAGAAGACGCCGAAGACCCCGGTCACCAGCGTGAGCAAGAGCGCGTAGAACTCCTGGTCCCGCGTGCGGATGGTCCAGGAGGCGAAGGCGCCGGTGAAGATGATGATGGCGGTCAGCAGGATGAGGAGGATGGAGATCCCGTCGGCGCCCAGCTCGACCGCCACCCCCAGCGAGGGCACCAGCGGGTACCGCTCGTAGAACTGGAAGCCCCCCTGGTCGGGCCGGTAGGCGGCATAGACGTAGAGGGAAAGGAGCAGCGACACCGCGGTCGAGCCGATCGCGATGCCGCGGACCGCGCCCGGCCGGTGGCGGGCGGTGAACATGATGAGCAGCGCGCCCACGAAGGGAGCGGCGGTGATCAGCGAGAGGACGGGCACGCCGCTCACCAGGCCCCCCACAGGAGGGCCAGGAGGAGGAAGCCGACGGCGACACCATAGAGGTAGTCCTGAGCCCGCCCGGTCTGCATGGTCCGCAGCCGTGCGCCCGCCCGCAGCGTCCAGGCGCTGGCCAGGTTCACCACCCCGTCCACGAGGTAGCGGTCGATCCACCCGATGACCCCCGCGGTCCCCAGCAAGACCCGGCGGTAGAGGGCGCCGTACGCGGCATCCAGGCCGTACCCCCGCTCGGCCGCCCGGGCCAGCGGCCCGAACTCCCGGCGCAGCGTCGCCGCCGACACCGCCTCCCGCTGATAGACCAGCCAGGCGCCGACGATCCCGGCGACCGCCAGCACCACCGAGATCGGGGTGAGCCACCAGGGCCCGTGCGGAAGCGTGGCGTCCACATTTTCGGCGACGAACTGTGCGAGCGAGGGGCCGCCCCACTCGGCGACGAGGACACCACCGGCCAGCGCGCCGGCCGTCAGCACCCACATCGGCCCCAGCATGACCGCCGGCGGATCGTGGGGATCGCCCTCGGCCTGCCGGGGACCCCCGAAGGTGAGGAAGACCACCCGGAACATGTAGAAGGCGGTCAAGAACACGGTGAGGGTGAGCATCACGAAGGGCACGTAGAGCCCGCCTTCCCAGACGCCGGCCAGGACCGACTCCTTGGAAAAGAACCCGGAGAAGGGCGGGAGCCCGGCCAGGGCCACCGCGCCGATCACGAACGCGGCCGTCGTCTTCGGCATGCCGCGGGCCAATCGGCCCATGCGGAACATGTCGTTCGTCGCCACCGCGTGAATCACCGCCCCCGCCGCCAGGAAGAGGAGCGCCTTGAAGAAGCCGTGGGTCAGGAGATGGAAGAACCCGGCCAGCGGGGCGCCCCCACCGAGCGCCGCCATCATGTAGCCCAGCTGGGAGACGGTCGAGTAGGCCAGCACGCGCTTGATGTCGGTCTGGACCAGGGCGAGCGACGCGGCCAGCAGCGCGGTGAAGGCGCCGACCCAGGCCATCAGGGCGAGGACCGCGGGCGCGGCCAGGAACAGCGGGTAGGCGCGCTCCACCAGGTAGACCCCGGCGGCGACCATGGTGGCGGCGTGGATGAGGGCGGAGACCGGGGTCGGCCCTTCCATGGCGTCGGGCAGCCAGACGTGGAGGGGGAACTGGGCGCTCTTGCCAACCGCGCCCAGGTAGACGAGGAACATGCAGAGCGCGAGGAAACCCGGATTCAAGGCGGTGACGGCGCGGGCGAGGGCGGGGAACGCGAAGAGACCCGTGGCGCCCCACAGCAGCACGATGCCGATCAGGAAGCCGACGTCGCCGAGCTTGGTCACCCAGAACGCCTTCACCGCCGCCGCCGCGGCGGCCGGACGCTGGTAGTAGAAGCCGATCAGCAGGTACGAGCAGAGTCCGACCAGCTCCCAGAAGACGAACATCTGAACGAAGTTCGGCGCGAAGACGAGCCCCAGCATCGAGAAGACGAAGAGCGAGTGATACAGGTAGTAGCGGCCGAGCGAGCCCGGCCGCTGCTCGGCCATGTACCCGAGCGAGTAGAGCTGGACCAGGAAGGCGACCAGCGCGACCAGGGCGGCCATCGCCGTCGAGAGCGGATCCACCAGGACCCCGACCGACGCCAGCGGCTCCGGGCCGGCCTGGGGAAGCCAGGCGATCGTCAGCAGCACCTCCCGCGGCGGTCCGGCTCCCAAGGCCAGGGTCGTCCGCACCATCCCCCACAGCTCGGCCACCAGCCGCACGGCGAGGATCAGCGAGAGCCCCGAGCCGGCCAGGGCGACGACCGCGGCCGGCCGCCCGGCCCGCCGCAGCGGCGGACAGGCGCCCAGGATCACGGCGGCAACGAACGGCAGGACGACGACCAGGGCCGCCAGCGCGGTCAGGGTCACGGGAGGGCTAGCCTCGCAGCAAGGTCAGGTGATCCGCCTCTACCGTCCGGCGGACGCGGAAGATGACGATGACGATGGCCAGGCCGACCGCGATCTCGGCGACGGTGATGGCGATGGTGAAGAGCGCCAGGATCCAGCCGGCCACGCCGCCCCCGAAGCGGGCGAAGGCGAGCAGGTTGATGTTGACCGCGTTGAACATCAGCTCGATCCCGAGCAGGATCCCGACCGCGTTCCGGCGGGTGAGCACGCCGAAGAGACCGATGGCGAAGACGGCAGCGGCGACCAGCAGGTACGCCTTCAGCACGCCCCCTCCCTGAGCCCGGCTCGTCTAGTCTTCGGTGCGAGCCAGGTACACCGCGCCCAGGAGCGCGGTGACCAGCAAGACGCTCAGCACCTCGAACGGCAACACCCAGTCGCTCAGGAGCGCGCGGCCGAGCGTGGCCGTGCTCGCCGGCTCGGCGCCCCACCCGGCGGGCCGGGCCGGGGCCCGCAGCACGACACCGGCAATGCTGGCGAAGACGCCGGTCGCCACGACGCCCCCCCAGGCGATCCCGCGGTTCATCTGGCGGATCGTCTGGCCGGTCAGGCGCTCGGTCAGCATGATGGCGAAGACGACGATGGTGACGACGCCGCCGGCGTAGAGAAGCACCTGGGCGGCGGCCAGGAACTCCGCGTGCAGGAGCAGGAAGAGGCCGGCGGTCGTGACCAGGGCCAGCGCCAGCCAGAGCACGGAGTGGAACAGATTGGTAGAGATGACGACCTGGAGACTGGCGGCGAGGAGGACGGCGGCGATGACGACGAAGCCGACCGCTTCGCCGCTCACTCGGCCACCGTGCGCAGGGTCAGGGTCTCCCGTCCCGCCGGGGGCACCGGGCCGCTCACTCGGCAACGAATCGCGAGGTCAAGGTCTCTTCTCCCACACGGTGGGGCCGGGCCGAGGCGCGAGCTCCGGTAGGACGCAGGGAGGAGGCGGGCCGAGGCGTATGCCGCATACGTTGAGGCCCGCCGACGACCGAGGACGACCCGGGGCGACGCGCATCGGCCCGGACCGCTCATTCGGCGGCGTCCGTGGCGGCCTTGGCCTTCTCACCGCCTTTCGGCGCGGGGGCCTGCATCGCCCGGAGACCGGTCCCGGTGGCCCAGGACGGCTCGAACTGCTGGCCCAGCGTGTGCAGCCGATCCTTGTCGAGGAGCAGTTCCCGGCGGTCGTGGACCGCCAGGTCGAAGGTCTTGAGCATGATGATGGCGTCGGTGGGGCACACCTGCACGCACAGCTCGCAGAACTCGCAGGCGTACAGCTCGAGAAAGAAGATCTTCGCGTAGTTCCGCTTCTCGCCCTTCAGCATCTCGACCTTGATCACCTGGGGCGGACAGATGTACTCGCAGAGCCGGCAGCCGATGCAATTCTCCTCGCCGGTCTCGGGGTCGTAAGTGAGCGCGAGGACGCCTCGGAAGCGATCGGGGTACGGGCGCACGACGTCGGGATAGTGGACGGTAACCGGCCGGCGGAAGAGGTTCCGCCAGGTGACGGCCATTGCCCTGGCCCCGGCTCGGACCATGGACAGCGTCGTTCCGCCCACCCGTCGGGTCTCAGACACCGCCGCCCCCGCGCGCGATCACCACTACCGCCGCCGCCAGCAGGAGGACGAGGGCGGCCGGCAGGAAGACCTTCCAGGACAGCCCGAGGATCTGGTCCACCCGGATCCGGATGAAGGACCACCGGATCCAGACGATGAGGACGAAGAGGATGAGGGCCTTGAGGAGGAACCAAGCCGGCCCCAGCCCGGCCGGTCCCGGGCCGAGCCAGCCGCCGAGGAACAGGAGCGTGCCCAGGCAGGCCACCCCGAAGAGGTGGGTGAACTCGGCCAGCTGGATCAGCGCGAACTTCATCCCCGAGTACTCGACCCGGAAGCCGGCCACCAGCTCGGACTCGGCCTCCACGATGTCGAAGGGAATGCGGTTTTCGGAGGCGAGGGCCACCACGACGAAGGCGACGAAGGTGAGCTGGCCCAGGACCGGGTAGGCGACGAACCACAGCCCCTGCTGGGCGGCCACCAGATCCTGAAGGCGGAGGGAGCCGACCAGGACGGCCGGGACCAGCGCGGTCAAGATGAAGGGGACCTCGTAGGAGATGATCTGGTTCACCGCGCGCATCGCCGAGAGCAGCGCGTACTTGTTGTTGGAGCCCCAGCCGCACATGAACAGCCCCACCACCTCCAGCGACGAGACGGCCAGGACGAAGAGGAGCCCGATCTCGAGGTCGGCCAGGGCCAGCCGGGGGGCGAACGGGATCGCCGCGTACATGAGGAAGGCCGGCACCAGGAACACGATGGGGGCGAGATTGTAGACCGGCCGGTCGGCGGCGGCCGGGACGATGTCCTCCTTCAGCATGAGCTTCAGCGCATCGGCGATCGGCTGCAGCCAGCCGTGGGGGCGGCCCACCCGGTAGGGTCCCACCCGCGACTGCAGGCGAGCGGCGAACTTGCGTTCCAGGAGCGTCAAGTACGTGATCAGCGCGAGGACGCCGTTCAGCAGGATAAACGAGGGCAGGACCAGCCAGACGAGGTCGCTGGCGCTCACGGGCTAGCGATCCACCTCCCCGAACACCGGGTCGATGGAGCCGAGGATCGCCACCGCGTCGGCGACCTTGTGACCGGGGAGGATGTGGCCGGCGACCGCCAGGTTCGAGAACGAGGCGCCCCGCCACTTCATCCGGTAGGGCTTGGTGGCCCCCTCGGAGACCAGATAGATCCCCACCTCGCCCCGCGGACCTTCGACCCGCGCGTAGCCCTCTCCTTTGGGAAGCTTCACCTGGGCGACCGACTTCACGCCCGGCCGGGAGGAGATCGGTCCCGCCGGGAGGCCGTCCAGCACCTGGCGGACGATCGCGATCGCCTGCCGGAACTCCGCCATGCGTACCCGGTAGCGGGCGTAACAGTCGCCGGCCGATTCGAGCGGGATGTCGAAGGCGAAATCCTCGTACGAGGAGTAGGGCTCGGCCCGGCGGATGTCGTGGGCGATCCCCGACCCCCGAAGCAGCGGGCCCGAGACGCCCACGTCCTGGGCCAGCGCGGCCGACATCACGCCGACCCCCTGCGTGCGGACGAGGAAGATCGTGTTCCCCTCCAGCAGCCCCTCGTACTCGGCGAGCCGCGTCTCGACGTGAGCGATCGTCTGCCGGCAGGTGTCGGCCCAGCCGACCGGCAGGTCGTAGCGAGTCCCGCCCACCTGGTGGAAGCCGTAGAGGAGCCGCGCTCCGGTCAGGGCCTCGAACAGGTCGAGGATCATCTCCCGCTCGCGGAAGCAGTAGAGGAACATGGTGGCGCCCCCTCCGAGGGCGCCGCCCATGTCCATGCACCAGGTCCCCAGCCACAGGAGGTGGGAGGCGACCCGCTGGAGCTCGGCGGCCAGCACCCGGAGGTACTGGGCGCGCTTGGGCACTTCGATCTGACCGACCTGCTCGGCCGCCCGCACGTAGGTGAGCTCGGCGGTCATCGCCGCCACGTAGTCGGTCTTGGACGCGATCGACGGGTACTGGACGTAGGTGAGGCTCTCGCCGAGCTTCTCGTGGCAGCGGTGGAGATAGCCGATCACCGGTTCCACCGCGACGATCGTCTCGCCCTCCAGGGTGAGGATCATCCGGAAGACGCCGTGGGCGGACGGGTGCTGAGGCCCCATGTTCATCACGAGGCGCTCGTTGCCCCCGTAGCCGTACTCGAGAACGGTCCGCGCTTCCGGGTCGGGCATGGGCTAGTAATCGGAGGGGTGTCGGAACACCCCTCCGAGGCCTCCCCAGGAGGAAAGGGCGCGGGCAAAGCCCGCGCCCGGAGCGGACCAGCTGGCGGTCGGCGGTAGTGTCACCGGTCTGCGCCCGATTTCTCCGACGCGCGCCCTCGGGGGGGGTTCGGAAACCCCCCCCGATCCCCCCCAGTCGTTGCGGCGGCAAAACCGCCGCTCGGAGGTCATCGCTCGCGGCGCCTGCATAGTCGTCAGCGGGTTACTCCGACTCGGCGGCTACTTGAGCGGCGAGAACGGGGTGGGTACCAGGAGCCTCGCCTCCTGAGCCAGGAGCAGCGGGTAGAGCTTGGATATGATCCCTTGCCAGCCGGAATCCGCGGCCACCGCCTTCCGCACCTCGGCCCGATGCTGGGCGTCCCGATACGGCCAGAGGTGGACGACCGTGTTCAGCGGTCCCACCTCCGTCTGCCAGAAGCCGACCGGCGAGGAGTGCTTCTCGCGGAGCGGCAAGGCTTCCTGGGCCAGCCGCGCCCACTCGGCGACCTTGCCGGGCTGGAACCGGTAGATGCGCAGCTCGTAGATCCCCATGCCCGTCGCCGGCTTGAGCGGATACCAGTCCACCGGGGTCAGCAGCATGTTCTCCTGAGCCACCAGAAGGGTCTGACTCCTCGGGATGTACTCCTTCGTCCACCGCTCGTCCCTGGCGAGGCCCGCCCGGGCCTGGGCCCGGGCCGCCACGTCGGCGAACTCCCAGAGATGAACCACCTGGTTGAGGGGGCCCACGTCGGTGGACCAGTACCCGAGGAGCTTCCCGAACCGGTCGCCTCGGATGGGCCGCCCCACCGAGCCGGCCAGCTCGACGTATTCCGGCGCCTTGCCGGGCTGGATCGTGTACGTGCGCAGCTCGTGGATCATGGGTCCGTCTCCCTCTGGCTAGCGATACGGTGGATGCGGCGTGTCCACGGCGTAGTCCTTCCGGAGCGGATGGCCCTCCCAGTCTTGAGGAAGAAGGATGCGCCGGAGGTCGGGGTGGCCGTCGAACCGGATCCCGAACAGGTCATAGCACTCGCGCTCCATCCACGACGCCCCCCGGTAGAGGTCGGTCAGGCTGGGGCAGGCGGCGTCGCGGCCGAGCCGCGTCTTCAGGGTCAGCCCGAGCCCGGTCTGGAGGTTCTCCAGCCGGCAGACGACGTCGAAGCCGTCGGCCTTCCAGTCCACCGCCGTCAGGTGGCAGAAGTAGCGGCAGCCGAGCGTCTCCTGGGCGAACCGGGCCGCCTCGACCCAGCGCGCGACGGGCACGACGAGTACCAGATGCCGGGGATCGAGGGGCCGCTTGGGGTCTTCCCCGGTCGGCTCGACGCCGAAGCGCTCGCGGATGGCGGCTACTGCGGCCTCGAGGGTCACGGGCGCCGTCAGTCGGTCGGAGGCCCCGGCGTGGACCGCTTCCCCGTCTTCTGGAACTCCGCCACCCTCTCCTGGAGCTTGAGGATCCCGAACATCAGCGACTCCGGCGTGGGCGGGCAGCCGGGAACGTAGATGTCCACCGGCACCACGCGGTCCACCCCCTTGACCACGTGGTAGCCGTGCCGGAAGGGACCGCCCGAGTTCGCGCAGGAGCCCATGGAGATGCACCACTTGGGGTCGGGCATCTGCTCGTAGATGCGCTTGAGCATGGGCGCCATCTTGATGGTCACGGTGCCGGAGACGATCATGAGGTCGGCGTGGCGCGGTGACGCCCACGGCACCATCCCGAACCGCTCGACGTCGAACCGGGAGGCGAACGTCGCCATCATCTCGATGGCGCAGCAGGCCAGACCGAACGTGACCGGCCAGATCGACGACTTGCGCGCCCAGTTGAAGATCTTCTCGGTCGAAGTGACCATGAGCCACCCTCCCGGGAAGTGCTCGAGTCGATCGGCCAGGGCGGCAAAGGCGGCCGAGGCCTGGTCACCATCGATCCGATCCTGCCGGTACTTGACCCACTCCTGGAGGTCCTTGAACTCTTCCCACTCGGGGGGCGGGACCTGGGGAACCGGTGCCTTCACTTCCACGCCAGCACCCCTTCCCGGTAGGCGTAAAGCCACCCCAGCAGGAGGATCCCCAGGAAGACGACCATCGGCATGAACGCCGCCCAGCCGAGCGTCCGCAGCACCAGCACCCACGGGAAGAGGAACACGGCCAGGGCGTCGAAGACGATGAACACGAGCGCCACCAAGTAGAAGCCGACCGGGAACTGGATCCAGGCCGGGCCGATCGGCTCGGGACCGCACTCGTAGTTCTGGAGCTTCACCGGATCGGGCCGAGCCGGTCGGATGAAGCCGGCCACGGCCAGGCTCACCCCTCCGAAGGCGACGATCATGACGAGAAAGACGAGGACCGGGACGTATTCCATCATCGCGCGATCATTATACATACCAACGGCCGGAGGGGCCATCGGGCGCGCGCCTCCGGTGCGGCTGTTCACCGGCGTCGGCCACGGTGATAGGATGGCGTGCGGTTCGCGCCGGGGCGCGGCGGGGGAACCTTTGCCGAGACCGGCGGGTTGACGATAGCGTACGGCCGCATTCCGCGGCCGACCACTCTCATCCCAGCAACAGGGAGGCCGTTTCCATGAAGACGCTCACGCTGGTGCTCGCCGCTCTGGTATCGGTCGGGTTGGCGGCCGGACCCGTGTTCGCGTTCAGCTGCCCGACCCTCGTGAAGGCGGCCAACGAGGCGATCGCCCAGGCCGAGCCGAAGGCCACCGCCATGCCGGAAGGGCGGGAGAAGGTGCGCGCGCAAGGGATGATCGAGGAGGCCAAGGATCTCAGCAAGGCGGCCGAGGCCGACCACGCGGCCGGCAAGCACGCCCGCTCCGAGGCCAAGGCCAAGGCCGCCAAGATGCTCGCCGAGATGGTGAAGTAGGCCGGACCCCGCTCGCCGCGTCGCTCCCGACCGCCCTCGGGCGTCCGAGGGCGGTCGCATTTTCCGCTCGACCGTTGAACACCCACACGATCTCCCCTGGCCCCTGGGACAGGCCGGCCTCACAGGAGCTGCCGCTCCTCGCCCCAGATCGCGTCGCACCGGAGGTGGAAGGACACGTCACGGTCGGGATACCGATAGGTGACGTCCGCGTCCGGCCCGTCGCACGCCGCGCAGGACTGGCCCCGGCCCGGCCGGATGATCATGGTGGTCGCGCGATCCTCCGTCGAGCGGGTCGGCCCGAAGGCGGGCAGGTCGCGTGGGAGGGCCCCCGTCTTCAACCGCGCCCGCACGAGTATCCGGATCTCGTCGTCCGTCACCGTCACGGCCTCGCTACCCCGCCGAGCGGGTCTCCCTGGGGCCCGCGGTCGTACATGTGATCAGAACCTCCACGTTCACTGGCTCGTGCTGGCTGGCGTCCTCGCAGTCCCACACCGATCGCTGTGCCTCTCTTCCGTCCGACACCGGCCCCTCCGATGAGCATATCGCGGAGTTGCTCGCGCGGCTTCGGCGTCGGGTGCGACGCCGGCTCGTCGGCCGGGCCGCCGGCCGCGAGGAGGAATCGGCCCCCGACCCGTTCGCGGCCCGAGCGCCGCTCTTCGCAAGTGCGGTCGCTCGCCCGTCGGGCGCCGCCGAGGGCGCCCCGAACCCCTGGCGTCGCACCTGCGGGTGGGGTATCGTTCCGCGTGCGCCGGGAACGGACCTGCCGGCCTGGGGACGCAATGCCGGAACGTGCGTTCGCAGCTCCTCGGTTCGAGTGGCGGAGTTTCCTCGGACTTTGGCGGAGAGAGCCATGAAGAAGAGGGCCGCGGCGGGCAGGATGGCCAGCGCGAAACGAACCGCGACGAAGGATCCGCTCGAGAAGCTGGATCGCCATCTTCGTGCCCTGCTCGGTCGGGCCGACGCTCCGGTGATCGACAAGGCCGGGATGACCCACCTGAACGAGACGCGCGTGGTGCTTCAGAAACGGCGCGACGAGGATCCCGCCGTATTTACCAGAATGGTTCGGCGCCAGGCGGGCCTCGGAGCGACCGTCGAGCGGCTGTTCCCGTGGGTCCGGCCGCGCCGCGATCTGCCGACACTGCAGGACTTCTTCCTGGTCCGCTGGCCGGGCCTCGATCCCCGCGCGCTGAACGTGAACCCGTACGATCTCGCCTATGCCCTGCAGGAGGCGACGAGATCGGTGAGCGCGAGCCCGGACCCGCTGGTGGCGCTGGGACCAACCGCCTCGGCCGTCCGTGAGCCCGACTCGGTCCCCGATCCCAGCGTGATGTTGCGGTCCACGCCTCCGGACAACGCGGGCTGGCACCTGTTTGCGGCGAACGTGCCGCCCGCCTGGGGCCTGACCTCCGGACTGGGCGCCGGAATCGTCGTGGGGCACGTCGACACGGGAATCGTGCCGCACGTCCTGCTGGGCGGTCGCGTCAACCTCTCGGGAGGGTTTGATTTCCTCAGACCGGGTTCCCCCCCGATCGATCCTCTGCCGGCCGCGGGGACCCGCGCCGACGTCCCGGGACATGGCACGTTCTCCTCGACGGTCATCGCGGGGTCGCTGGATCCCGGCGTGCCCGTTGCCACGGGGGCGGCTCAGGCGAGACCGACGACGACCTTCAGCGGCGTCGCGCCGGGTGTCACGATCCTGCCCACGCGGGTCACCCGGAGCGTCGTGGTCGGTCCCCTTTCGTATGTGGCCCAAGCGATCCAGTTCTTGACGGCGGGTGGGGCCCACGTCATCTCGATCAGCCTCGGGGGGCCATCGATCTCGCCTTTCCTGCACTATTCCCTCAACAACGCGGTCCTCAATGACGTGATCGTCGTCGCGGCGGCGGGCCAGGGCACACCCGTCGTCGTGATGCCCGCCGCGCTTCGCAACTGCATCGCCGTCGCGGGAACGAAACTGAATGACACCACCGGGCTGTCGAACGACTTCACGGTCATGCGCGATCGCCTGACGCTGTGGGGGCCGTCCGCCTTCGGACCGAAAGTCGGGATCGCCGCCCCGGCGAAGGACATCCGGCACGGGGCGCCCGGCAGCGTCGATGGGAGCGGAATGCACACGGCCATCGGGGGGCTGAGTCAGGGCACCACCTTCGCCACGGCCATGGTTGCGGGCGTCGCCGCCCTCTGGCTCGACAAGCAGATGCGGCCCACGCTGGTGAGTCGATATCGCAACCTCCGGTCCCTGCAATCGGTCTTCAAGGAGATCCTCGCGGGAAGCGCCTTCGTGCCGGGCGGATGGCACCGGCGTTGGGGACCGGGGGCTCTTGATGCGGCGGCTGCACTCAACGAGCTGCTGCCGCCTGGGAACCCTGGCCCGCCACCGGCGTTTCTCGCCTATCGCAACCGGTTCGACCGGCACGATGTCCTCGAATGGTTCGAGGACGCCTTCCCCGATCTCAGCCCCGATGCCTTGAGGGCGGCGCTGCGTCGTCTGTTGCCGGCATCGTCCGCGGCCGAGTGGCGGAACGCCCTCGAGAGATTTGGCGCGGAGCTGCTGACTCGGCTCGGCGAGGACGCCGACGCCGCGGCAGGGTTCATCGAGACCGGGGTGGCCGAAGCCGCGGCCGATGCGGCAGCGGCAGCGGACCAGGCGCGGCAGACAGCCGAGGCCCTCGTCGATCAGGCCTCCGACCGCTTGCGGGGCGCTCTCGGCCTGTGAGAGGTTTCGCGGCGCATGGACTGGATGCCGACGATGACGTACGGAGGGTGGAACCATCCGCAGCCCCTGCGCAACCAGCACCTCGAAAAAACGAAACCGCGGGGCCCGGTCGTCCCGGAACCCCGCGTGTTGATTTGGTGGAGCTGAGGGGATTTGAACCTCTGACCCCGAGACTGCCCGGCCTGCACCCACCCGCGAAGTTCACGACAGATGAGAATCAGCGGGTTGCAGAGCGCGGCAAGACCGGCAGGCCCGCAACCCGGGCGCAACCGGAAGCGGCGATCAGTACCCTGAGGCAGGTGCCGGGTCGCGCGACCCAATTTAAGGAACAAGACCTGCTCATTCGCCGGACCTGTTAGCCCGGCGTCAGGTGCGGCTTTCGGCCTCGCACGAACGCCAGGGCACGATGACCGGTAGCCCCCATCTCGACGGCCTCGAAGCCGGCATCACGGAGCATGTCTCGGAGGCGCTCGGCGTGGTCCCAGCCCTTGCGGAGGCCAAGCACGCAGAGGAGGTGACCGATCCCCTCTCCGGGCGTCGCCCCGAAGTCGACGGCCACCACGCGGCCACCCGGCTTGAGCACGCGGTGAATCTCCGCCAGCCCTCGACGCTTCACGTCGTCAGGCAGATGGTGGAGCATCAGGCTGCTCAGCACCACGCCGAAGTGGTCGGCCGGAAACGGGAGGGCCTCGATCACCCCGACCTCGAAGCGCGCCCCCACGCCGGCCCGCGCCGCCTTGCGCCGCGCCAGCTCGACCATCTCGGGTGCCGGGTCGATCCCGCAGATCTCGCCGGCTGGCGCCGCCACCCTTCCCGCCACGATGGCGAGTCGACCGGGACCGCATCCGACGTCGAGGATCCGCTCGCCCGGCGTGATCCCGGCGAGCTCCACGATCTTCCGATGGAGGGCCGAGAGCCGCCCCAGGGACAGGACGGTAGTCCCGAGGTCGTAAAGGCGGGCCCAGCGGATCGTCCTCCCTTCCGTGGGGGGCGCCGCGTTCGCCGTCACCCGATGGCCGCTCGGACGCGTCGCCACGCTCATCTCCTGTGGACGAAGAGCTCGCCACTGTCCATCTCCGACTCGAGGCGGACCCAGTCGGAGACGTTCGCTGCCCCGTCAACCTTGACGTCGCCGATCGGTTCGCCCTCAAGTAGAGCCGCAACCCGACCGGAGGGATCGGGCGCGAGTCTTCCTTGCTTCACCACCCAGAACTGCGTCATTTCGGGAAGTATAACTAGATCCACGCCGCCGGCGCATCGGCCGGGAATGGGTGCCGGCGGGCCGAAGGTGACCTTGAGACTCCAAGGCCGCGACGGCGAAAGCCGGCCCCTCGCCCGCGTCCTCTCCGGCGGGCGCCGGGCCTGGGAGACTTGCCCTCAATGAAACTCGTGCCACAGGTTCAGTGCGAGATAGAGCCCGTACAGACCGACGAGCACGAGCCCGAACCCCCGACCAAGCCGGCGCGCGAGGCCGAGGCCGGCGGCGACCAGCAGGACGGTGCCGATCAGGTAGGGCGCATGGAGGCGCAGGACGAGGGGGTCGGCCGCGAGCGGGGCGACCAGGGCGATGATCCCAAGGTTCACGCCGAGAAGGATCACGACGGTCCCCACGACGTTCCCCCAGGCGAGTTCGGGGTGTCCGCGCCGGGCCGGCGTGACCATGCGCGCGACTTCCTCGACGCTCTCGCCCATGCCGACCACGGCCATCCCGAGGAACGTCTCAGAGAGCCCGGCGGTCGCCAGGAGCCGGCCCACGCCGCGCACGACCAGCTCCGCCCCCACCAGCATCCCGGCTACTCCGAGGACCAACCAGCCGAGGGTCCGCAGAGGTGAGAGCGCGGCGCCGTCATCGTCGTCGTCTTCCCCGGGCAGGAACGCGGGAGACCGGCGGTAGAGCCAGGCGAGGAGACCGACCGCCAGACCGAGAAGGATCGCCCCCTCGACCCGGCCGACGCGGCCGCCGGGCAGCAGCGCGGCGGCGAACGCCGCCAGGCTGGCGACCATGGCGACGGCGCCGGCCCGGGGGATCTGCACCTCCATCGGAATGAGGAGGAGCGAAACACCCAGGGCTCCCGTGAGCAGGAAGATCGTCGATCCCACCACGGTCCCCAGCGCCACCTGCGGCAGTCCCGCGAGGGCGGCCGCCAGGCCGGTCACGAGGTTCTCGGGCTCGAGTCCCGACACGACGATCCCGACGTAGAAGGGACTGAGCCGGAGGAGGACGGAGGTCCGGACGGCGCCGTCAGTGAACCGCTCGGCACTCCAGATCACCAGGGCGAGCCCGAGGATGAGGAGAAGGCCGCCGACGAGCACGCGCTGTGCCCGGCGTCAGCTCACGCCGACCCCGGCGCGGCAGGGAGGGTGAAGCGCACGGTCGTGCCTTTCCCGACCTCGAGGAGAAGCGCCATCGGGACCGCAACCGCGGGCCAGGCGGTCCCCGATGCGAGGTAGGGATTCGCGTGGACGGGGCAGCGTGCAGCGTCGTGGACAGGTTCGCTCGAGGCCAGGTCGAGCGTCGGCGCGGCAATCAACGCTCTCAGGACGACTGCCACGGGCCAGACGACGCTCGCGGTAGGGTACACCCTCCGGGGGCGGCCGGGCCTGCCACCAGGGCCATCCGGCGGACAGGCTATCAGGTTTCTCACCGCAACGAGGCCGCGTGCCCTGGCCGCGTTCGTGTCCGCTCCCAGGACTCACATTGACGACAGCTACACGCTAAATATAATTATGCATTGATATGAGTCCGGCCGCCCGTGACGACCGGTTACCCGACGGTTCCCTTAAAGCAAAGCTGTTCCGGGGCCTCGCCGATTCCTCCCGGCTCGCCGTGCTGGAAGCCCTTCGAGACGGGCCCCGTTGCGTCTCGGAGGTCGTCGCCGCGACCGGGCTCTCGCAGCCGAACGCGTCGGCTCATTTGGCCTGCCTCGGCGAATGCGGCCTGGTGAATCGCGAGCGGCGCGGCAGGTTCGTGTACTACGCCATCGCGGACAAGCGCGTGGTCAGGATCCTCGAGGAAGCCGAGGCGATTCTCGCGGAGGTCGGGTCTCACGTCTACCGGTGCACGCGCTACGAGGTGCGGGCTCCCGCAGCGCGACGGGCGCGGACTCGCCGCCGACCCGGAAGGAGCGGGGCTTGAACCGCTCGACGGCCGAGTTGGAGCTGATCGTCGAGCAGCTCGACTGTGCGGACGAAGCTGGCCAGATCGAAGGCGCGCTCGGCCGGCTGGCGGCCGTCCGACAGGTCCGCACGGCCGTCGGCGCCCGCAAGGTCTTCATCACGTACGATCCTGAGCGGATCGGACCGCCCGAGCTTCGGGCCGCGGTCGAGCAGCTCGGCATGACGGTACGCGCGGACCGAGCGCCCGCCCGCCGGCGCCCGGCGTCCGTCCCAACGGTTCTCGGCGGGCTCTTCGTGACCGCGGTCGCTCTCGTCGCCCTGGTGGACATCGTCGGGGAGCGCCTGGGTCTTCTCGAAGCCGTGACCGACCGGCTCCCGGCGTGGGTCACCGTGGCGGCGGTCTTGGTCGGAGGCCTCCCGATCTTCCGGAACGTGCTGCGCGCGCTGCGGAACCGGACCGTGACCTCCCACGCCCTCATGACCCTGGGGATCCTGGGGGCGCTCGCTATCGGCCAGTACGCGGCCGCGGCCGTGATTGTGTTCTTCATGCGCTTTGCCGACTTCCTGGAGGGCTTCACCACCGAGCGGTCGCGGCAAGCCATCCGGGAACTCCTTCGCCTGGCTCCCGAGACGGCCCGGGTCGAGCGCGATGGGCACGACGAGGAGGTGCCGGCCGAGGCAGTCCGTCCAGGCGAGGTCGTGATCGTCAAGCCGGGCGAGCGGATCCCCGTCGACGGGGATGTCGTCGCCGGGCACGGGGCGGTCAACCAGGCGCCCATCACCGGGGAATCGATGCCGGTGGAGAAGGCCGGCGGCGACCGCGTCTTCGCGGCCACCATTCTCGAGCGGGGCTTCCTGCGGGTTCAGACCGAGCGGGTGGGCAGGGACACCACGTTCGGCCGGATCCTGCGCCTGGTCGAGGAGGCCGAGGCCCACAAGGCCCCGGTCCAGCGGTTCGCCGACCGCTTCACGGCGTACTACATCCCCGTCGTCGGCGGCGTCGCCGTGCTGACCTATCTCCTGGGCCGGAATCCGTCGGCCGCCGTCGCGGTCGTCCTGGTGGCGTGCTCGTGCGCCATCGCCATGGCGACGCCCACGGTGGTCCTGGCCAGCGTGGGCCGGGCCGCCCGCCGGGGCGTCATCGTGAAGGGCGGCCGGTCCCTGGAAGCGCTGGCGAGGGTGGACACGCTGGTCATGGACAAGACCGGGACCGTGACCTTCGGGACGCCGCGGGTCACCGAGGTGGTGAACCTCGATCACGCCCCCGAGGCCGAGCTGCTCGCCACCGCGGCGACCGTCGAGCGGTACTCGGAGCACCCGGTGGCGTCCGCCGTGCTGGCCGCGGCCCAGTCCCGGGGCCTTCCCGTCGGCACGCCCGAGGTGTTCGAGGTCGTTCCGGGCGAGGGCGTGACGGCCCGGGTCGACGGGGCCCAAGTCCTCTGCGGGAACGAGCGGCTGATGGAACGCGGCGCCGTCAAGATATCGCCGTCCGTCCTGGACCAGGTGCGGTCGCTGGAGAGTCAGGGCCGCACGGTTGTATACGTGGCCGAGGGTCAGCGGCTCCTCGGTCTGATCGGCGTAGCCGACACCCTGCGTCCCGAGGTTCCCGAGGCCCTGAAGCGGCTTCGGGCCCTGGGCGTTCGGCGGTTCCTGCTCCTCACCGGCGACAACGAGCGCGCGGCTCGGGCGCTGGCAGGCGCCCTTGGGGTCGACTATCGGGCCGAATGCCTCCCGGAAGAAAAGATCGAGGTCGTCAAGCGGCTGCAGTCAGACGGCGCGATCGTCGCGATGGTCGGCGACGGCATCAACGACGCCCCTGCCCTCGCCCAAGCCGACGTGGGAATCGCGATGGGCGCGGCCGGCACCGACGCGGCCATCGAGGCGGCCCACGTGGCCCTGATGCGCGACGACTGGCGGCTCGTGCCGGAGGCCGTGGCGATCGGGCGGCGGGCGTTCCGGACGATCCAGCAGAACCTGTGGTTCACCGCGGCCTATAACGCGGCAGGCGTCCTCCTGGCTGCCCTCGGGTGGCTCCCGCCCATCGGCGCCGCGGCGGCGCAGTCCCTGCCGGACGTCGCCGTCATGGTGAACTCCTCGCGGCTCCTGAGAGGATAGTATCTCACTCGCCGCTACGAGTCGGGCCGGTCCGCGCGGTGGAACCGGGGCCGCTACCGGCCCCGGCCCCGTGCCGATCCTCAGACCCGCTGCATCTCTTTCCCGCAGCAGCAGCGCGGGTTCAGGTCGCCGCCTTGGCCCGGCGCCGCGCCCTTCGTGACCTCGACTTCGCAGCCGCATTTCGGGTCGGGACAGCGGTATCGTTCGCCCTTTTTCAGCGCCATCTGCACCCTCCGGATGCTTGCTACAGCCTGGCTACCTGGCCGGTCTGGATCAGCTCGACCAGGACGTTCCACTCCGCTCTCTTGAGGACGACGAGGTTGCCGGCCTCGCCGATGCGGACCTCGTCCGGGCGGATCTCGACCTCCGGGCAGGCATCGCACGCCGGGCAGAGCGAGAACTTGGACGCCATTGGGTCTCCTCCTTTCGTTCGATGTGGGGGCACACGGCGGCGCTGGCCGTCGTGCCGACGCGCCAGCCCACCAACGCGGCTCGCAGCCGAGTCCGCAGAGCGGACAGATCAGCGATCGTGCGGTCGAGGTCGGCGACCCGCTGCCGCATCAGCGCGCGCACGTGGATGCACGGCGTCTGGCCGGCCCGCCGGAGGGCGACGATGTCCCGGATCTCGGCCAGACGGAACCCGAGCCGCCGCGCGCGGCTGACGAAGGCAAGCAGCGGCAGTACGTCGTCACCGAAGACGCGGTACCCGGCCGGCGTGCGGGACGCCGGCGTCAGGATTCCCGCCGCCTCGTACACCCGAAGCGCCTTGCGGGTGACCCCGCTCCGCGTGATCACGTCTCCGATCAGCAGGCCCGCTCGAGCCACGACGCTATCCTAAACCCGGCCCCTGGGGGCCGGGTCAAGGGCCGCATTTTCCTCCCGGTTTCGATCCCGGTGCGGGCAAGACGGGCTGCCAGCACGGCGTTTCGGCTCCGCCCAATCGGAAGCCTTCTCGCACCCTCGAGCGACACTTTGTGTCGGACCTCGGAGGCGACGTGCACAACGGTGCATATCGCCCGTGGCTGTACCACGAAGCCCGACACCGGTTCAACGGGCGCTGCGTGGCCGCCGCGCTGCACTGCAGCCAGTCGGCTAAAATGGAGCCGTGCTGCCCGTGTTGCAGGCCGTGGCCGCCGCCCTGTTGTTCGGCCTGAGCGCGCCCCTCGCCAAGCTCCTGCTCGGCACCGTCTCGCCCTGGCTCCTGGCCGCGCTCCTCTACCTCGGGGCGGGCGCCTTCCTCACGGCCGTCCGGCTCGGGCGCACGGGCCGTCCCGCGCTCGGGACGGCGCTCCGGGGCTCCGAT
>DASYUM010000301.1:0-4275 GCA_036001225.1 Candidatus Methylomirabilota bacterium
TGGTCATCACGGTCCCGCTGGCGGTGACCCTCCTGGTGCTGGCGGGAGAGATCGTCGGCTTCCTCTTCACGCTGGAGACCTACCGGCCGTCGGTTCCCATCCTGCGGGTCCACGCGCTCTCGCTGGCCATGGTCTTCGTGGACTACTACCTGGTCGGCATCCTGATGGCGATGGGCCGGGAGCGGGTGTGGCTCGCGATCGTGGGCGCCGCCTGCCTGGTGAACCTGGCCCTGAACTGGGTCCTGATCCCGGCCACGGATGGCTGGTACGCCAACGGAGGCATCGGCGCCGCCGCGGCGACGCTGGTCACCGAGGTCTTCATCCTGGCCTGGGCGCTCCACGCGATCCCGGCCGGCACCTTCGGCCGGGCCTCGGTCCGGGTCGCCGCCCGGGCGCTCGCGGTCGGCGCGGCGCTGGCGACCGCGCTGGGAGCGGGCCGGGCGCTCGGGGCGCCGTGGATGCTGGTGGCGGCCCTCGGCGGCGCCGGCTATCTGATGGCCGTGGTCCGGCTGGGGATCCTGCCGCGGGACGTCAGTGGCTGGGCGCGCGGGCTGATCCGCGGCCGGCCCGCCGTCGCGGTGCCCCGCCTGGCCGAGCTGAACGGCGCCCCCCGCCCGCGGCTCGAGCCCGTCTCGCGGAAAGTTGAAGCGGCCTAGTTACTTCGGGGGGGTGTCGGAACACCCCCCCGATTCCCCCCCGAGGGTTGCGGCGGCAAAGCCGCAGCTCGGAGCGGACGACCATGCGCGCGCGGCTCAGCGCCACGCGGCGCGCGCGCCTATCCCGACAGGCTCCTAGGGCTGCTTGGGGGTCAGGGCCAGCATCCGGAGGGGCGAGCCCGACGCCCCCCGGATCCGGAGCGGCGGCACCACCAGGCAGAAGAGGTGGACGTTGGCCGCCCCCAGCTCTTCCAGGTTCGCGTTCTCCACGATGTAGACCCCGCTGTCGGCGATCAGGAGCATGTGGACGGGGAACAGCTCCTTGCCGTGGACCGCGGGCCGGACCTCGTAGGTGGCGGTGTCCGTCCCGGTGAGGCGGACGCCCTGGCTCACCAGCCACCCGGCGGCGTCCACGCCGGGGCCTGGCGACTGCTCGCCCAGATAGCGGGCGTTGTCCTTCCCGAAGTACTGCCCCCAGCCGGTCCGGATCAGGACCGAGTCGCCGCGCCGGACCTGGACGCCGTGGGCGCGGGCGGCGTCCTGGAGGTGCTGGGCGGTGATCACGAAGCCGGGCGGCAAGGGCTCGGGCCCCCCTCCGGCCACCGCTCGCGCCACGTCGAGGAAGACGCCGCGGGAGAGGAGGAGATCGGCCGGGAAGGTCTCGATCCCGAGGTCGTTGCCGATGCCGTCGGGGCGGGCGGTGGCTGCCACCGCGTCCACGCCGCCGTGCAGCTTGAGGTTGCGGCCGATGTGGCCGATCGCGTCGATGGTCGGCGCGCCGTGCTGACCGGAGAAGTACATGATCTCCGACGTCCACGAGACCTGGCTGCCGGGCACCGTCCCGAAGATCTCGTGGGTCTGACGGTGGGTGGCGTTGAGCGCGAACGCGAAGGGCGGGTTGAGCGACAGCACCGGCGAGCGGCTGTCCCAGATGAAGCCCAGGTCGAAGAGGCGGGCGGCCCGCACCCCGCCGATGAACGCCTCCACGTTCACCTCGCTGGCGGCGGTCTGGGCCTCGCCGACGACGGCGGAGCTGGTGGCGGCCGCGGCCGCGCCGGCGAGGAAGTCGCGACGGGAGACGTCGTTCATGGGACTACCTCCGGGCCCCCTCAGGGCCGGGCGCCGAGGGTCGGGACGGTGCGTTGCTGGGTGGGCAGACTCGACGTCGCCGTCTGGTAGCGGTTCCAGGCGATCGCGCCGAAGAGGAAGAGGATCAGTAGCGAGATCCCGACCACCGCGAACTTCTTCTGCGCGCTCCACTCCGCCTTCCCCGGTGCCTTCTCGGGCAGGAGCAGCTCGGCGGTGGAGGCCGGGGCGAGCCGCCAGAGGGCCGGATGGGCGCCGAGCGCCTGGATGCGCTGGCCCGCCGTCTCCGCCTCCTGGGGGGTCAGGGCCAGGAACGTGGCGAACTGCCCGGTCAGGAGGTTCTGCTGCACCTCGGAGATCGGGTGGGCGGGGGCCACCTCGCACACCCAGCGGGCCACGCGATAGCGCAGACGCTCGTCGGACAGCGGCTTGAACGACAGGGAGTAGGCCTGCTTCCCGGCTGGACCGGCGGCCGCGCCGACGGCGGATCCGACGGTGGGTCGGACGACCGGGGTGGTGGCGCGCCCGGCCGGCATGGCGAGAGCCGCCCCCTTGCCCCCGTTGACCGGAACGACCCGCTCGACCGGGATCAGCCGCGCCCCGCACCGAAGGCAGAAGGTGCTGTCGTCGGGGACGGTCACCTGACAGGTCGCGCAGATCATCGAGTAGCCTCCCTCCCGACCGGCGGCGCCGCCTACAATCGGGCCTCGACGGCTCCGATCGCCTCGTCGAGCATCGCTACCAGCTCGTCGGCCTGGGCGCGGGTGAGGACGAGCGGTGGCGTGAATTTCATGTGGTCGCCCATGACGCCGTCCACCGACCCGGTCCCCGGGTAGGTGACGAGGCCGCGGTCGAGGGCTTCCAGCGCGATCGCCCGCGCCACCTCCCGCTCGGGCGGGAACGGCGCCCGCGTCGCGCGGTCGGCCACGAACTCGAGCCCCACCATCAGTCCGAGGCCCCGGACGTCGCCGACGATCGGGTGCTTGGCCATGAGGCCGCGCAATCCGGCCAGCAAGTGCGCGCCGACCTCGCGGGCGTTGCGGACCAGGTCGTGCTCCTCGATGTAGCGGAGCACGGCGAGGCCGACGGCGGCCGCCACCGGATGGCCGGTGTAGGTGTGGCCGCCCACGAAGTTCGAGTTGTTCCGCTCGAAGGCGGCGATGATCTCGTCGCGCACGATGACCGCCCCCAGCGGGATGTAGCCGCCCGAGATCCCCTTGGCGGTGGCGATGAGGTCGGGAACGACGCCCCAGTGGTCCACCCCGAAGTTGGCGCCGGTGCGGCCGAACCCGGTCATGACCTCGTCGGCGATGAACAGGATCTCGTTGCGGTCGCAGATCTCGCGGATCTTCGGGAAGTACTCGGGGACCGGCGGCACCGCGCCCAGCGTGGCGCCGACCACCGGCTCGGCGATGAAGGCGGCGACGTTTTCCGGCCCCTGCATCCGGACCAGCCGCTCCAGGTAATCGGCACAGTACGTCTCGCACGACGGATAGCTCAGCTTGAAGTGGCAGCGGTAGCAGTACATCGGTGGCAGGTGGCTCGCCTCCTGGAGCATCGGCACGTACTTCCGCCGGCGGATCGTGTGACCCCCGAAGCCGAGCGAGCCGAAGAGGTTCCCGTGGAAGGACTGCCAGCGGCCGATGACGATGGACTTGGACGGCTGGCCTCGCTCGAGCCAGTACTGGCGGGCGAGCTTGGCCGCGTTCTCGGTCGCCTCCGAGCCGCCGGAGACGAACCAGACCTTGTTGAGGTCGCCGGGGGCGAACTTGGCCACCGCCTCGGCCAGCGCCGGCAGCGGCTCGCTGGTGAACAGGTGCATCGGCACGAAGGCGACCTTCCGGGCCTGGGCGGCCATGGCGTCGGCGATTTCGCCGACGCCGTGGCCGATCGAGGTGACCGCCGACGCGCCGCCGGAGCCGTCCAGGTAGCGCTTGCCGTGGGCGTCCCAGAGGTAGACGCCCTCCCCGCGGACGATCGTCGGGTATTCCCGCTTGAGGTCGCGGTAAAGGACGCTCGCCTGGATCACCCGCTTGCTCATGGTCTCTCCCCCCAGCCGTAGGCGGAATGTCAGACCCGGCCCGTCGGCCGGTAGCGAGTAGAATACGGCGGCCCGGCCCGCGAAATCAAATCGCCGTATTTGAGCGCCGACGCGAAGTGGAATGCCTGCGCGCCATCGACGCCCGCCATCGGCAGGCGACGCGGCCGACCACGGGACCTGACCGGCAATCAGAGGATCTTCGAGAGGAAGGCCTGGGTGCGGGAATTCTGCGGCCGGTCGAAAAGTTCCCCGGGCGTCCCTTCCTCGACGATCCGTCCCTCGTCCATGAACACTACGCGGTGGGCGACCTCGCGGGCGAAGCCCATCTCGTGGGTCACGATGATCATGGTCATGCCCTCCCGCACGAGCTGCTTCATGACGTCGAGCACCTCGCGCACCAGCTCGGGGTCGAGGGCCGAGGTCACCTCGTCGAAGAGCATGAGCTTGGGCTGCATGGCCAGGGCGCGGGCGATGGCTACCCGCTGCTGCTGG
>DASYUM010000302.1:0-6800 GCA_036001225.1 Candidatus Methylomirabilota bacterium
CACACGATCTCCAGCGTCGCGTTGCCGTGGGTGAAGGTGGCCCGCCGCCCTTCCCGGTGCCGGTAGAGGACGAGGAAGATGATCATGGCGCCGGCGACCAGGACGAACGTCACCCCGGTGATGTAGTAGATGAGGTAGAAGAGCCAGTCGACGTCCTGCCCGTACGTGGACACGTTCTCCGGGAGCCAAGCCATCATGGCGGTCTATCCCCCGTGCAGTGCCTTGTCCGACCTTTCACAATCACGGGACGGGCTGAAGAAATGACAACTTAGGGCGCCTCCCATTATCGTCGGGCGCCCCGGCGTGTCAAGGGCCAAGTTGGCCCGGAGGGGGCGCGCGGGCCCCCTCGGGGATCGGACCGATCTACTTCTTGGCGGCCAGTTCGAAGCTGACCTTGGCTTCCTGGCCCGCCTTCACCTCGACGTCCTTCGTCTGCTTGCCGAGGATCGGGTGCCAGACCTCCACCTTGTGCTTGCCGGCGGGCACGTTGTCGATCTTGAAGCTGCCCTTCTGGTCGGTGAGGGCCGCCGCGTTCTCGGTGACGTAGATCGCCCCCTGCATCCAGGTGTGGACGTCGCACCGGACCTTGACCGCCTCCGGCTTCTCCAACTTCTCGGTCATGACCTTCTTGAACTTGGGTTGCGCCTTGTTGATGGCCGGATTCACCGTGGACAGGGTGTGGATGTTGTGCAGGACGCCGTCCGAGTTGAGGATGTCTACTTCCCCCGGCGCCATCACGAGGAGCGGCGGATGGAACTCGCAGCCCTTCTGGTCCAGGGCCGGCTTCTTGGCCGGCTTGGGTCCCTTGGCATCGGTGACGGCGACCACGGCGTCGCCGAGCCCGTTGCCGGGCCCGACCGCGACGTCGACGATCTTCTTCTCGTTGCCGCAGACCTCGTTGTCCTTGTTGACCTTGACCGTCTTGGGGGCCGGCGGGGTGCCGGTTACCTTCACCTCGCCGACGATCGTCCCGCCGCCCTGGGCCCCGGCCGGCGCGTTCCAGCCGAACAGCGCGGCGGCCGCCACCAGGGCGACGATGAGCACGCTCGCGATCACGGACATACGCATGGTTCCTCACTCCTCCTTCGATGGTGGATCGGGCCTCACGCCGCCGGGCCGCGGCGCCGCTGCGCCCATCGCAGGAGTCCCAATTCGAGGACGACGGTGCCGAGGGCCGCGATGGGCGGGATGACGAACTGCCGCTTGGACGGCGGAGCCTCCAAGCGCACATAATACCACGACGAGATGGACGCCTTCGCGCCCTCGTCCCCCTCCGAGCCGTCCCAGACCCAGAAGGCGATGGGAAAGAACTCCTCCGCCGGGAACACGAAGTCGCCGGCGGCCGAAGTCTTCCGCGCCCGCCGGATCACCACCCGATACTGGCCGGCCTCGTAGACCGCCTGGCCCTTGGCCTGGACGGCGGCGCCCGATTGGGGCGTGAGCTTGCCGATACCGGCGGCGGTGGCCTCGCCGACCCCGGCCCCGGCCCGCCAGGTGAGCAGGGAGACCGGGTGGCCACCGTCCCCCATCAGGAAGTAGGGACGCTCGCCCCCCTCGCCACCGGCCGGGAACTGGAGGGCGACCATGTCGGGCTTGGGCGCGCCCGTGGTGGGGTCCGACGGCGTGGGGTCGTCCCAGGTCAGGTGGAAGACGACCTCGTCGGGCGTGTGGACCGCCCGCACCGTGATCATGTCGATGGTGGGATTGAAGTTCCGCGGGTCCACGATCACCTGCCCGACCAGCGGGAAGTTGGCCCCGGGCTGCTTCGGCCAGAACTCGGCGTTGGGATCCGACGGCACCTCGCCGGCGGCGGCCCGAACCGGGAGGACGGTCGCCCAGCTCAGGCGGTCCGGCCCCAGCGACCGGATGTAGTTGGCCAGGTGCCAGAGATCCTCGGGCTTCTCCACCGAGTCGGCGAACGTCGGCATCGGCGAGCCCATCAGCCCGGTCGCCAGGCGTGTCGCCACGTCCTTGCGCTCGGGGCCGCCCCGAAAGGTCCACGGCTTGTGGAGGTTGGCCGGCCGGACGGGGTGGCCCCAGTCGTCCTTGAGGTCCGAGCCCGGCGCCGGGTCGCCGCGCCCGGCTGGCCCGTGGCACTTGTTGCACTCGATCGCCTCGAACATCTCCCGGCCACGCTTGATCGAACTGTCGGAGGAGGCGACCTCACCGGGGAGCTTCACCGGCTCGGGCTTGGCGCCCTTGAAGCCTTCGGCGAACGTCTTGAGATGGGCCACCACGGCCCGCCGCTCGGCCTCGGACAGGGCCTTGTCCCAGGCCGGCATCGAGGTGCCCGGCATGCCCTTCGCGACGACGTTCAAGAGGTCCTGATCGGTCGGGAGCTGGCCGGAGGCGGTGCTGCGGATCTTGTACTTGCCGGCCGTGAAGTCGCGCGGCTTGGGCAGGAGTCGCTCGGCGGCCGGGCCGTCGCCCTTGCCCGCCCCGCCGTGGCAGAGCGCGCACCGCTTCTCGTAGACCTGTTTGCCGAGGGCCAGGTCGCCCTGGGCCTCGGCCGCCGGCGGGGCGACCCCCGCGACGCCACGGGCGAACAGCGCCGGGAGGACGGTCGCCGGCGGCCCGGGGAGCGCGGCGTGCTCGCCGCCTCTCATGACGCGCGGCGGGTACCCGGTCGTCTCGTAGAGGTAGTAGATCACCTGCCAGATCTGCTCCGCATTGAGCCGGTCCTCCCAGGACGGCATCGCCGAGTTCCAGGGCGTGGACTCCTTCGGGAGGCCGGGGCCGCCCTTGGCGATCCGCCAGAAGAGGTAGCCCTCGGAGAGCTGGGCGATGGTGCCGGGATCGGTGAAGTCCGCCGGAGTCGGGTTGAAGCCGTGCGCGAAGTGGCCCTTGCCGTCGAGGTTGTCGCCGTGGCAAAAGACGCAGTTCTGGATGTAGATCGCCCCCCCGGCCGCCAGGTGCTTGGCCCGGTTGGCCGGATTCGCGGCGATGTCCTTGCGGACCGGCGTGTCGGTCGCCTCGAGGTCGATGGTGCTCCCCCGGAGCGGGATCGAGGTCGGCGGGGCGGGGTGGACGGCGCGCAGCTCGACGGGGGCCTCGGCCTTGGCCGCGGCCTGCGAGTACGCGTAGTAGCCGACCAGCAGCGGCAGCAGGACGGCGAACCCGAGGCGGACCGGCCGCCGGCGGGGGTCGACCAGGGTCTCCCAGATCGGCGCCCGGAACGCCCGCCACGACTCCGAATCCGAGGAGACGTAGACGAGCATCGCCAGCAGCGTGATCGCCATGTAGAGCGAAAGCAGGCTGAACGGCATCGGCGGCTGGATGCCGAACCGGAAGACGAGGTAGGCGACGACCAGGACCAGGATGGCCTGGGCAAACCTGCCCCCGACGGGCAGGCGCGGCAAGCGACGGCGATCTGGCGCGGCTAGGGTCACGGCCTACCCCGGCCTATTGTTTGACCGGCGGCTTGGCCGGCTGCTTCGCCGGTGCCTGCTGCGGCGCCGGCGCCGCCGACGGCGCCGGGGGGCCGCCGGCCGGCGCGGCCGGGGCCGCCGCCTGAGCGCCGCCACCCTTGAGCGTCATGAGGAACGCGACGAGGTCGGTGAACTCGCGGGCGGTGAGCATTTGCCCGAAGGTCGGCGGCATCACGCCGGCCGGGTAGCCGGCGACGACGCCCTTCGAGGCGGGATTCAGGATCTTGCCCATGATGTAGTCCAGAGTCTGGGTGCCCGCGAGATTGGAGAGGTCGGGCCCGATCTTGCCGCCCACGACCGGGCCCGCAGTGTGGCAGGCGACGCACGTCCCCTTGCCGGCGAACACGGCCTGACCCGCCTTCGGGTCGCCGGGGAGCTCGATGGACGCCGCGGCCCCGCCCCCGGCCGGGGCGCCGGCGGTGGCCGGAATGTCGTCGAGCTTGGCGTCCACCGTGCCACCCTGGCTCTCCAGGAAGGCGGCGACTGCCCACAGCTCGCTCCGGTTCAGCGCGATCGGCGGGCGGTCGATCTTGGGCATGATGTTGGGAAAGCCCGGCACCAGGTAGGTGGCCGGGTCGAGCAGCGATTCGATCAGGTAGGCCTTGGCGGGGGTCCCCGGCTTGCGCGTCCCCGCCCGGCCGCCGACGCCGGCCAGGTCCGGACCCCGCCCGGCCCGGCCGATCCCGTGGCAGGTGGTGCACTGGCCCTTCCCTTCGAAGATCTTCTCGCCGGCGGCGACGAGCTGCTGCGGGGTCACGTTGGCGCCTTCCAGCGAGAGCTGTTCGGGGGGCTTGGACTCGATCTGGGGGATCGAGTTGGCGTACCAGCTGTAGCTGCCCATCACCATCAGGGCGAAGACGCTGACCTTGATCGGGACGGGGACGGTCACCGGTGTACGGTCCGGCAAGCGGCGCGGCCATGACCCTGCCCGGGCCGGGGCCCGGTTCCACCGCCGGTCACGGGTGGCGCTCGGGAGCGCCGCCGGCGATGGGCACCGCCCGCGGCGGCGCGCCGGGGGGAACCGCCTCCCCGGCATGGGCCGGCTCGTAGCCTCGCGTCCCGAGGCCGCCCAGCCAGAAGATGAACATGACCATCCCCAGGAACAGCATCGTGGTGATGGTGATGACGTTGGCGGCGTAGCCGAGCGCCGGCGTCACGGCGTCAGGGGAGGTGTCCTGCATGACCCCGTAGATGTGCCAGTGCTGGCGGATGCCCGATCGGGCGAAGCCCATGAGCCCCATGAGCCAGGTGAACGTGACCGCCAGCAGGATCAGGACGTACTGCGAGCGGGGAGCGATCGTCCCCCACCGGATGGCCCCGGTGGACCGCGCCCCCCGGAACATCGGGATGTCGATCGCCATCACGACCACGATCGTGAGCAGGACCGCGGCCACCTGGAGCGGTGACAGCCGGACGATCCGGATGATCGGCTCGACGAAGTAGCCGCCGACGCCGAGGCCGATGACGGCGGCCGCGGCCAACGCGAAGACGAGCCACTGGGCGGCCATCCCGATCCGAGCCCACGGCTTGGTCGAGACCTTGTTGGCCCGGCGGTAGAGGAGATAGGAGAGGAACGTCGTCAGGATCATCAGGTTCACGGCGGTGTTCTTGGCCGACATGACGCCGAACAGGCCGAGGAACTTGTGGTGGGTCCCGCCCATGCGGCGCACCTCGCCGAGCGAGGCGATGAGCGTGTGGGGGGTCGCCCACACCATGAAGCCGAGGGCGATGACGAAGAGCAGGTACTTGATGTACGGGCGATAGCGCTCGGAACCGGGGATGCGCTCCATGCCGAGCCAGAGGTAGTAGTTCGAGCCGAGGAACAGCACTCCGATGAGGATGGCCTGGACGATCCACAGCCAGGACATGAAGCCACCCATCATCGTGACGCCCATCGTCTGGTTGAAGCGATAGATCTCGAAGCCGAGCCAGTAGCCGGCGAACGGGAGCACCATCAGCGCCGACACCGCCACGAAGTTGCCGACGTAGCCCATCCAGTCGTACTGGGCACGCTCCTCGTCGGTCCGCGCGCCGAGGAAGCGAAAGGCGGCGTAGGCGGCCGCCACCGTGCCGCCGAAGACGATGTTCGCGATGAGCCGGTGGATGTTGATCGGCATCCAGGTGTAGTTGTTGATGGCCTGCCAGAGCGTCCCGGTGAACTGGCCGGTCTCGTTCACGCCGGCCGGCGAGACCATGAAGGTGACCCAGGAATTCGACACGACGAGGATGGCGGTACCGAGCAGGTTCGAGAGGACCCCGAGCGCGAGGTGGATCCCCTTGCGCGGGCCCGAGAGCCATTCCCAGCCGTAGTACCAGAGGTAGACCGCGAAGGTTTCCAGGAAGAACAGCGCCGCGTAGAGCCACATGGTCGGCGCGAAGATCGCGCTCATGTAGGTCCAGAACTTCGGATAGAGGGTGATGAGGAAGAAGAGGAGCAGCCCGCCCAGGAGCGCGGTGGTCGAGAAGGCGGCGAAGGTGAGCTTCACGAACTCGTGGGCCAGCCAGTCGTAGCGCCGGCCCTCGGGGCGGTCGAGCCCGGTCCGCCAGCCCATGAACTCGATGATGACCGCGAAGATCGGCACGCCGAGGATGAAGGCGGCGAAATTCAGATGAATCTGGGCGACCACCCACACCGCCAGCCGCGAGCCGACCCACGGGAAGGCCCGGTAGGCGGCCTCGCGTTGCGGCTCCTGGGCCCAGCCGGGGCCGGCGACCAGGCACAGGCCGAGGGCCAGCAGGAGCGCGGGCAGGACGGTGGCGACGAGCGGTCGCCGGCTCAGTCGGGCGTCAGGCGCTCGCATTCGCACACCGATCCGCTCGAAAGCTCCCTGGGATGGAAACGCGCGACGCGGGGCCAGCCGGGCCTGGGCCTCGCTTGTTCGAACGATCACAAGACGATTCCTTTGTAGTGTACCGCCCCGCTTCATGTCAAGGGGGAACGTCACGTGGCCGCCGACGGGACCGCCGGCGGGCGCGGGTGCTCGAGGTAGGCGAGGGAGCAGCCGCGGCCATGGCGGGCTTCCGCCCGGGCCATCGCCGCCTCCACGCTGTCGGCGGCCTCGAACCCGAGATGCCGCGGGACCGCCGGGTCGGCCGGCGCCGCCACGACGACCCGCCCGATGTGCTGGAGACGCTTGAGCGGGTAGACCGCCATGATGGCGTGGACGGGATGGAAGCCGAACCGCTCGCGATAGGCCTGGATGTACTCGGGCCGGCCGGCGTAGTCGTCGGCGAAGCGGCGCATGATCTCGTAGGGGTCGCGGGTCGCCGGCAACACCCGCTCCCAGACCTCGGGGTACGAGGGATGGGCGACGCGGTCCCAGCGGTCGCGGACCGGCGTCGCCATGATCACGGTGCAGGCGGGGGCGCCGA
>DASYUM010000303.1:0-8009 GCA_036001225.1 Candidatus Methylomirabilota bacterium
TGGGGGCGGGCCGACGTCGGGCTCATGAGGTGGCGGACCTCCACGCCGCGCACGGTCAGCGCGTCCGCGATCAGCGAGCGGTGACAGCGCCACGGCACCGCCTCCGTGCAGGCGACGGCGGTCGGCGTATCGGCCGCCAGCCTGAGCAGCTCGACCAGCCCGGCCGCGAACTCGGCCGTCGCCATGTAGTCGGCGTAGCCGCGAAAAGAAAGGTTCCGCCAGCCGGTGTTGGGCGAATCGGGACGAGGCTTGCGGAAGCCGCCGAGGGCGGGAAGGTGGTGGTAGCGGACGCCGTGGCGGGGGAGCGCGGGCGCCGCCTGCTCCTGGTTCCACTCGGGGGTGTGGCGCGAGCGCGGCACCGTGCGCACGTCGACCAGGAGTCGCACGCCGGCGCTGCGCAGGATCGTCACCAGCTCTTCGACCGTGCGGGTCGAGAAGCCGACCGTGTGGAGCGCCAGCCCGGCGGCGGGTCCGCTCAGATGGTGATGACGATCTTGCCGAACTGCTCGCCTTTCTTCAGGAGCGTGAGCGCGGCTGCCGTCTCGGCGAGGGGAAAGGTTCGGTCCACCACCGGCTTGAGGCGACCGGCGAAGAGCTGCCCCATCACGTCGCGGAACTCCTTGCGGTTCGCCATCGTGGAGCCGATGATCCGAAGCTGCTTCCAGAACACGATGCGGATGTCCGTCTCCCCGATGGGACCGGTGGTCGCGCCGCACGTCACGAGCCGACCGCCCGCGGCGAGCGCCCGGATGGACGTTGCCCACGTCGCGGCTCCGACGTTCTCGAGGACCACGTCCACCCCGCGCTTGCCGGTCCACTCGCGGACCACTTTGCCCCAGTCCGACTGGGTGTAATTCACCCCGTCGTCGGCGCCGAGAGCCTTGGCCCGCCGGAGCTTCTCGTCCGAGCTGGACGTCACGAACACACGGGCGCCGCACAGCTTCCCGATCTGCACGGCGGCCGAGGAGACCCCGCCGCCCACCCCGAGGATCAGCAGGTCCTCGGCCGGGCGCAGGCCGGCCTGGGTCACCAGCATGCGCCAGGCCGTCATGTTGACCAGGATGACGGCGGCCGCCTCCTCGAAGCTCAGGTGATCCGGCATCGGAAGAAGGTTGCCGGCCGGCACCGCCACGTATTCGGCGAGGCCGCCCCGGACGTGCTCGCCCCGGATCCCGTAGCGCGCGCACATCGAGTCCTCACCCTTGATGCACCACTCGCAGACGCCGCAGAAGAGGCTCGGGTTCACCGCGACCCGCGTCCCCGCCGGCGGCCCGCTGACGTCGGGGCCGAGCGCGGCGACTTCGCCGGCGATGTCGCAGCCGGTCCAGAAGGGGAGCGGCGTCTTGAGGGCGGGCAGCCCGCCCAGGACCCACAGGTCGAGGTGGTTGAGGGCGCAAGCCCGAACCCGAACGAGGACCTCACCGGGCCCGGGTGTCGGGGTGGGGACATCCTCGACCCGGACCTTGTCGGGCCCGCCGAACTCGTGGAAGACCGCTGCCTTCATCGCTGGCGCCTCCGTGGGGCGGGCGGGGTGGGGAAAGGGAAAACGAATAGGCCCGCCGTGGCTTGACGGCAGGCCCATTGTAGCGGTCCGCGACGGCCGCCGCTAGTCGATGGGGACGAGCACCCAGTCGCCGGGAACGAGCACCCAGCCGTACCCGTTCCAGGCCCACCGTGGGGGGGCCGTCACCCAACGGTAGGGTGCGTACGGGTACCCTCTCCGATGATGGTGATACCAGGCCTCTCGCTGCCAGTCGTAGGGACGGTGACCCCAGTCCCGGCTCCGCCAGCGGGGATCATCGGGAACGCTGGGGTAGCCCGACCCCCGGCCATCCCAGGAGCGACGCGCCTCACCATTGCTCAGGCTCCCGACCGCCCCCTGAGACGGGGCCGCGTAGGGCGCGATCGGGGCGCCCCCGGCGGCCGCGGCCGGCGGCGTCGCCATTCCGACTCCGAGGAGCCCCAGGATGCTTCCCAACCCGACGACCGCCGTCCGCCAGCCTCGCCCGCCCCTCGTCTCACTCATGGCGTCGCCCCCTTTGTCCTCTACTCTATCCGTTAGACCAGCGGGTCGCGGAAGTCTATTCGCAGAAGGGCGCGTCTCGGCCCCATCGGATCCCCGGCCGAGGACGGGCGCGGAGCGGGCCCGGCAGTCGGTCCGGGTGGCGGCGTCCCTTGACAGGCGTGCCGAGGGTTTGGTTAGATGAGTCGCGCGTCAACCGCGCATTTCGGCTGCGACCCGCTCTCGAGCGTCACGAGTCCCCACGTGCCGCGCCCGCCGGCCACCGTTCGGGGTTCGGGCGAGCTCCGGAGGAGCACGATGACAACGAGCGCCCGTCCGTCTCTCGCCTTCGGTCTCCTTACCGCCGCGGCCGTGGTCGCCTTCGCGGCCGCGCCGTCGCTGGCCCAGGGCCCCATCCGCATCGGGGCGTCCCTCTCCCTCACCGGCACCTACGCCGCCCCTGGGCAGAACCATCACCGCGGCTACCAGCTGTGCGTCAAGCAGGTGAACGACAAAGGGGGCGTTCTCGGCCGCAAGATCGAGTTCGTCCTCTACGACGACCAGTCGCAGCCGGCGACCGGGGTACGCCTGTACGAGAAGCTGATCACCCAGGACAAGGTGGATCTGGTGCTGGGCCCCTACTCCTCGCCCATCAGCGAGGCGGTGGCCAACGTCAACGAGAAGTACAAGACGCCGATGGTGGCCCCGATGGCCTCCACCACCTCCATCTTCAAGAAGGGTCGCAAGTTCATCTTCATGGTCCAATCCCCGGCCGAGGTCTACCTGGAGGGGCTCCTCGACGTCGCCGCCAAGAAGGGGCTCAAGACGGTGGCCCTCATCAACGAGGATACCCTCTTCCCCAAGGCGACGATCCAGGGGACGGTGGAGCTGGCCAAGAAAAAAGGGCTCCAGGTCGTCTTCGTCGAGGCCTATCCGAAGGGCAACACCGACTTCTCGGCCATTCTGACCAAGGTCGGGGCCAGCAAGCCCGACGTCCTCGGCGCCGCCACCTATTTCGACGACGCGGTGGCCATCACCCGCCAGATGAAAGAGCTGAACGTGAACCCCAAGATGTACGGGGTGACCGTGGGCGGGGATCTGCCCAAGTTCTACGAGCTGCTGGGCAAGAACGCCGAGTTCGTGTACGGCGCCAGCCAGTGGGAGCCCGAGTTGCCCTATCCGGGGTCGAAAGAGTTCGTCGAGGCCCACCGGAGGGAGTTCCCCGGCGCCGACCTGTCGTATCACACCGCGGGAGGTTATGCCGGCTGTCAGATCCTTGTCGAGGCCATCCGGCAGGCCGGCTCGCTGGACGGCGAGAAGATCCGGGAAGCCATCCTGAAGCTCGACCTCAACACCGTGTACGGCGGCTTCAAGGTGGACCCCGACGGCTTCCAGATCTCGCACAAGATGATCATGTTCCAGTGGCAGGAGGGCAAGAAGGTCATCGTGTGGCCGGACGAGCTGGCCACCGGGCCGATCCGCTTCCCGACGCCTCCCTGGCCTCAGCGGTAAGGGCGTGAGCCGCTGACGCGCGAGGTGGCAGGCGCCCGTCGGGGTCCCCGGCGGGCGTCGCCGCATTCGGGCTCCCCATGAGCGTCCTCATCACGCCCGCGATGGTCGGCCAGGTGGTGATCTCCGGGCTGCTGGCCGGCGCGCTCTACGCCCTGGTCGCCCTCGGCCTCGCCTTGATCTTCGGCGTCATGCGCGTCATCAACGTGGCCCATGGCACCCTCCTCACCGTGGGCGCCTACACGACCTTCTGGTGGTTCCAGCTCCTCGGCCTGAATCCCTACCTGTCGCTCGTCGCTTCCATGCCGCTGATGTTCCTGGTCGGGGTCGCGCTCCAGCGGGTGCTGGTGAGCCGGGTGGTGGAGGCCCCCGAGCTGTCCTCCCTGATCCTGACCTTCGGAATCTCGATCGCCATGGTGAACCTGCTCCAGCTCGCCTTCAGCTCCGACCTCCGCTCGGTGGAGTTCATCACCGGCGCCTGGATGGTGGGAGGGTTCGCCCTCTCCAAGTCCCGGGTGATCGCCTTCGCCTTCGCCGCCGCCATCACCGCCGTCGCCTACTGGTTCCTCCAGCAGACCCGGCTCGGCAAGGCGATTCGCGCGACCTCCCAGAGCCCCCAGGTCGCCATGGTCTGCGGGGTCAACGTGGTCCGGGTCCACATGTACACGTTCGGGATAGCGGCCGCCCTGGCCGCCGCCGGCGGGAGCCTGGTGGCGGTCATGGTCGCCATCCAGCCGGAGATGGGTCAGGTCTACACGTTCAAGTCGTTCCTGGTCATCGTGCTGGGCGGCGCCGGCAACTATCCGGGCGCGCTCGTTGGCGGGATGCTGCTCGGGCTGATCGAGCAGCTCACGTCGCTCTTCCTGACGACCCAGCTCTCGGAGGCCGTGGCCTACGTGCTGATGGTGCTGGTGCTCTTGGTGCGGCCGACGGGCTTGCTCGGGGGCCGCGCCACGTGAGGTGCCGCGAGCCGATGCCCGTCGCCCCGCGGCGTCCTCAGTCGTCGGCGCGCCTCAACGTATGCGGCATACGCCTCGGCGCGCCTCCTCCCTGCGTCCTAGCGGGGCTCGGGCCTCGACTCGCGGGCAGCCAAGGCGATGGCATGCGCCACGTGAGGTGCCGCGAGCCGATGCCCGTCGCCCCGCGGCGTCGTTCGTCTCGCCAGGACGCGCTCGGCCGGCGGCCTCGACTCGCGGGGAGCCAAGGCGATGCGGCGTGCGCCACGTGAGATGGCTGCTCGTCGGCGCGCTCGCCACCACGGTGGTCCTCCTCGCCCTCTATCCGCTGATCGCGAGCGGGTACGGCATCCGCTTCATGCTCCAGCTCTTCATGTGGGTGGCCCTCGCCCAGAGCTGGAACCTGATCTCCGGGCTCACGGGTTACGTCTCCTTCGGCCACGTCGCGTTCTTCGGCACCGGCGCCTACACCACCGGTATCCTGGCGACCACCCACGGCTGGCACTGGCTGCCGGCGGCGCTGGCGGGTGGGCTGGTGGCGGTGCTCCTGGCCCTCGCCATCGGCTTTCCCTGCCTGCGCTTGAAGGGGCCCTACTTCGCCATCTCCATGCTGGGCCTCAACGAGGTCATGCGGGTGCTGGTGTCGTACTTCGAGGGACTGACCGGGGGCGGGCTCGGGCTCTCCTTGCCCACGCTCTACGCCAGCGTCCCCATCTACTACGCGATGGGGCTGGCGGCGGTGGTGGTGACGGCGGTGGCCTACCTCGTGATCACCTCTCGCTTCGGCCTGCGGCTGATGACGATCCGCGAAGACGAGGTCGCCGCCGAGGCGATGGGGATCGACACGGCCCGGCACAAGCTGTACGCCTTCCTCCTCTCCGCTTTCGTTCCCGGCGTGGTGGGCGGGCTCTTCGCCCGCGACCAGGGCTACATCGAGCCGATCGCCGTCTTCCCGCTGGCCTTCACGATCACGATGATCGTCATGGTCCTCTTCGGCGGGAAGGGGACGGTGTGGGGTCCCGTGTTGGGCGGGGTCGCTCTCTTCGTCCTCCAGGAGTTGGTGTGGGCCCGCTTCCTCTATCTCCACCAGTTCCTCTTCGGCGCCATCATCATCCTGGTAGTGCTGTTCATGCCGCGCGGGATCCTGGGGGTGCTCCAGCAGCGGTACCGGCTCCCCCGCTACGTGTGAGCGCCGTGCCGAGACCCGTCGCACCTCATCGTCCGCGGCCGGGCGCGGGCATATGACGGAGGCGCCGATCCTCGAAGTCTCGGAGCTGACCAAGCGCTTCGGTGGCGTGACCGCGGTGGACCGGTGCTCGCTGGCGCTGACGCCCGGCCGGATCTACGGCCTCATCGGCCCCAACGGCTCCGGGAAGACCACGCTGTTCAACTGCATCACCGGGCTCGCCGTTCGGGACGCCGGCATCATCAGGTTCCGGGGACGCCGGGTGGACGGGCTGCCGTCCCACCGGGTGGCCAACCTCGGCATCGGCCGCACCTTCCAGGTGATCCGCGTCTTTCCCGAGCTGACCGCGCTCGAGAACCTCCTGGTCGTTTCCCGGCGCGATCGGGACGGGGCGGTGGCCCGGGCCCGGGAGCTGCTCGGGTTCGTGCGGCTGGACGGGCTGGCCGGCGAATACGCCGGCAACCTCTCCTATGGCCAGCAGAAGCTCCTGGAGTTCGCGCGCGTGCTCATGCTCGAGCCCGCCCTCATCCTCCTCGACGAGCCGGCCGCGGGCGTGAATCGGACGCTGCTCAACGAGCTGCTGACGGCAATTCAGCGGCTGCGCGACGAGGGGCGGACGATCCTCGTCGTCGAGCACGACATGAAGGTCGTCATGGGCCTTTGCGAGTGGGTCTTCGTCCTCGACTACGGCGAGAAGATCGCCGAAGGGCCCCCGGAGGCGATTCGGGCCGATGCCCGGGTCATCGAGGCCTATTTCGGACGCTGAGGCGGTGACTCAGGTCCCCCCTCTCCCTCTCCCGCCGGGAGAGGGAGAGGGTTGGGGTGAGAGCGTCGCCCCCTCACCCTGCCCTCTCCCCCGGCGGGGGAGAGGGATCCGAGTCCTCGCCGGCCTCGCGGTGGCGGGGACGGCCGCCGCCGCATTGGTCCTCACGGTCCGCTCGCTCGACTGGGCCCTCGGCCACGACGCGCCGCTCATGCACTATGTCGCGACCCGTCTCCTGGCGGGGGCGGTGCCGTACCGCGACATCTTCGACATGAACTTCCCCGGCGTCTACCTGGTCCACCTGGCAGGTCTGGTGGTGGCCGGCCCCGGCGATGGCGGCTTTCGCGCTCTCGACCTCGCCGTGCTGGCCGGAACGCTCGCCGGCCTGGCGGCCGCCCTCGGCAGCTTCGACCGCTGGGCGGTCGGAGCGGCGGTCGCCCTGTTCTGGCTCTATCACGTGTCGGGCGGCGCGTGGCGCGCCGGCCAGCGCGATCTCATCCTCTGTCTACCGCTGGCCTGGACGACGGCGGCCGCGCTCGCCGACCTCCGGACCCCGACCCGTCGCGCGCTGCTCCTGGCCGGCTTCGGCCTCGGGACGGCAGTGTGGATCAAGCCGCACGCCCTCCTCCTGGTGCCCGTGCTGGGAGTGCTGGCGCTCCGGCGACCGCCCGGGGCGCGCGCGGCGGCGGTGGCCGCGCTCGGGCTCGGCCTGGCGGTGCCGGCGGCCCTGGTCCTGCTCTGGCTGGGGAGGGCCGGCGCCCTGCCGGCCTTCGTCGACGTCGTCCTCGGCTACCTGGTGCCGCTCTACGGCCGGCTGGGACGCGAGGGGCTCCTCGACGTCGTCCGGCGAGGTGACCTGGGCGCGTGGGCGCTCGGCGGCCTGGGGCTGTGGGCGCTGGGGGGGCTGGCGGTGCTCGGTCGCCGCGACCGGCGAGCGGGGCTCCTCGCCTCCGGCGTGGCCTACGGGGTCCTCCACTTCGCCCTGCAGGGTAAGGGCTGGGAGTACCATCTCTACCCGTTCGCGCTCTTCGCGATCGCGCTGGGGGCGGCCGGGCTGGGCACGGCGGTTGGCCGTGGCCGGCAGGTGGCGACAGCCCTGCTGCTGCTGGCCTTCGGGATCTCGGCGGCGGGGCTGGCCGCCAAGGGCGCCCGCAACCTCGACCCGGCCTGGCTACGGGCCAAGACGATGCGGGCCCACGCGGTGGCTCGCGCGCTGACGCCGATCGTCGCCCGCGGTGGGACGGTCCAGGTGCTCGACACCACCGACGGGGGTATTCACGCCTTGCTTCTGCTGGGCGCCCGCCAGCCGACCCGGTTCCTTTACGACTTCCACTTCTACCACGACGTCGGGCACCCCTATGTCCGCGCCCTGCGGGCCGAGCTGCTCGACGGCCTCCGCCGCCGGCCGCCGGCCGCGGTGGTGCTCTTCGAGCGAGGCTGGCCGAGCGGGGACTACGGCCGGCTTCAGGCCTTCCCCGAGCTGGCGGCCTGGCTCGGCGCGGGGTATCGGCTGGCCGTGGAGGGCGAGGGGTTCCGCCTGTATGCAGCGCGAAGCGATCGCTAGATTGTCGGCGGGGGCCTCGACGGCCCCCT
>DASYUM010000304.1:0-1781 GCA_036001225.1 Candidatus Methylomirabilota bacterium
CGCATTCCGGG
Source organism: Candidatus Methylomirabilota bacterium (assembly GCA_036001225.1). GTDB lineage: Bacteria > Methylomirabilota > Methylomirabilia > Rokubacteriales > DASRDR01 > DASYUM01. The sequence continues at coordinate 12 of DASYUM010000304.1, forward strand.
CGCCAAGTACGTCGAGCTGCCGGGGATCGATCACCTGCCGTTCGTGGGCCCGGCTGACACCATCCTCGACGAGATCGAGGAGTTCCTGACCGGCGTCCGCCACGGGCCGGAGCCCGACCGGGTGCTGGCCACCGTGCTCTTCACCGATATCGTGGGCGCCACCGAACGGGCGGCCGCGCTCGGCGACCGCCGGTGGCGGGAGCTCCTGGAGCAGCACCATGCCACCGTGCGCAGCGAGCTGGGCCGGTTCCGTGGCCGCGAAATCGACACGGCCGGTGACGGCTTCCTGGCCACCTTCGACGGCCCGGCCCGGGCGATCCGCTCCGCCTGCGCGATCACCGAGGCCGTGCGGCCCCTCGGCCTCGCCGTCCGGGCCGGCCTCCACACCGGCGAGTGCGAGCTGATGGACGACAAGGTCGGCGGCATCGCCGTCCACATCGGCGCCCGCGTGGCCGCCGAAGCGAAGGCCGGCGAGGTGCTGGTCTCCCACACCGTCAAAGACCTGGTCGCGGGCTCCGGCCTCCGATTCGCCGACCGCGGCATCCGTGCGCTGAAGGGCGTCCCCGGCGAGTGGCGCCTGTTCGCGGTCGAGGCGGGCGCGTGAAGCCGCCCGAGACCCGCTACGCCAAGAGCGGCGACGTCCACATCGCCTACCAGGTCACCGGCGCCGGCCCGCTCGACCTGGTCCTGGTGCCGGGGTTCGTGTCTCATCTCGAGGCCAGCTGGCAGCTCCCCCGGCGGGCCCGGTTCTTCGAGCGGCTGGCCTCGTTTTCGCGCCTCATCATGTTCGACAAGCGCGGCACCGGGATGTCCGACCGCGCCTCACAGGTCTTCACGTTGGAGCAGCGGATGGACGACGTGCGCGCCGTGATGGACGCCGTCGGGTCCGAGCGGGCGGCGCTGTTCGGCATCTCCGAGGGTGGCCCGATGTCCATCCTGTTCGCCGCCACCTACCCCGAGCGCACGACCGCTCTCGTGATGTACGGCTCCTATGCCCGCCGCTCTTGGGCGCCCGACCATCCCGCCGGGCTCCCCGACGAAGAATGGGAACAGCTTCTCGGCGCCATCGAGCACGACTGGGGCGGGCCCAGGCTCCTCCGATTCTTTGCCCCCAGCGTGCTCGAGAACGACGAGCAACAGCGGGCGGCCGCCTCCTACCTGCGGCTCGCCGCCAGTCCCGGGGCTGCACTGGCTGTCATGCGGATGAACCGCGAGATCGACGTCCGGCCCGTGCTGCCGACCGTGCGGGTGCCTACCCTGATCCTCCACCGCGTGGCCGACGGGCTCACCAGGATCGAGCAGGCGCGGTACATGGCCAGCCGCATCCCGGGCGCCCGGCTGGTCGAGCTGCCGGGCATCGACCACATTCCCTGGGTCGGGGACCAGGACGCGATCCTCGACGAGGTCGAGGAGTTCCTGACCGGCGTCCGCCACGGGCCGGAGCCCGACCGGGTGCTGGCCACCGTGCTCTTCACCGACATCGTGGGGGCGACCGAGCGGGCGGCCACGCTCGGGGATCGGCGATGGCGGGACCTGCTCCAGCAGCATCACGCCGCGGTCCGCCGCGAGCTGGCGCGCTTCCGCGGGCGCGAGATCGACACCGCCGGCGACGGCTTCCTGGCCACCTTCGACGGCCCGGCTCGGGCGATCCGCTCCGCCTGCGCGATCACCGAGGCCGTGCGGCTCCTCGGCCTCGACGTCCGGGCCGGCCTCCACACCGGCGAGTGCGAGCTGATGGACGACAAGGTCGGCGGCATCGCCGTCCACATC
>DASYUM010000305.1:0-19602 GCA_036001225.1 Candidatus Methylomirabilota bacterium
CCCCCCCCCCCCCCCCCTGAAAGTAACTTGGCGCTTGACACCTCGGGGCGCCTGACGATAATGGAGGCGCCCTAAGTTGCCATTTCTTCAGCCAAGTCCCGTGATTGTGAAAGGTCGGACAAGGCACCGCACGGGGGATCGACTGCCATGATGAGCTGGCTCCCGGAGAACGTCTCCACGTACGGGCAGGACGTGGACTGGCTCTTCTACCTCATCTACTACATCACCGGGGGCACGTTCGTCCTGGTCGCCGGCGCCATGGTCCTGTTCCTCGTCCTCTACCGTCATCGGGAAGGACGGCGGGCCACCTTCACCCACGGCAACGCGACGCTGGAGATCGTGTGGACGGTGGTGCCGGCCCTCATCCTGGTCATCCTGACATTCCTGTCGGTGCCGACCTGGGGCCGCATCAAGCAGCAGATCCCCCAGTCGGACGTCCACATCCGGATCACGGCCAAGCAGTTCAACTGGGAAGTCACCTATCCCGGCCCCGACGGCAAGTTCGACACCGATGACGACAAGACGTTCGACAACGAGGTCCACGTCCCGGTCGGGCGGCCGGTGGTCCTCCACCTGACCTCGCGGGATGTGATCCACAGCGTGTTCATCCCCCAGGCACGCTTCAAGCAGGACGCGGTGCCGGGCCGGGTGATCAACCAGTGGGTGCACATCACCAAGCCGGGGAAGTACGAGATTCCGTGCGCGGAGCTTTGCGGCTTCGGCCACTCGGGGATGAAGGGCTTCCTCTTCGCCCACACCCCCGAGGACTACCAGAAGTGGCTCAAGGAGAACTGGTCGTCCTAGTGCGGGTCCAATTAACTTCGCCTAGCGTCGTCCTCGGTCGTCGGCGGCCCTCAACGTCGGGTGGCGCGCCCCGGACGGCGGGGCCCCAGCCCCGCGACGTCCGGAGGCGCGCGTATGCGGCATACGCCTCGGGCCGCCTCTTTGGGATCGCTCGCCTCGGGCCGCGGGGCCCCAGCCCCGCGACGCCCTGCGGCTCGCCCTTCCCTGCGTCCTCGCTATGCTCGTTACTTGGCCCCGCATATCGGCCCACCAGTCTGGTGACTACGGCCGATTCGTTGGGACCGCACTAGAACCCGGGAGATAGACGACGATGGCGCATCCAGCAGCGGCAACGGCGAGCGCTCACGATGTCCACGCCCACCACGAGCTGGGCTTCGTGCGGACCTACATCTTCTCGACCGACCACAAGATGATCGCCCGCCAATTCCTCTTCCTCGGCCTGGTCATGATGCTCATCGGGGGCGGGCTGGCGCTCTTCCTCCGGTGGGAACTGGCGTGGCCGGAGACCCCGGTGCCGGGGGTGGGGCGCCTCTTGTGGCCGGACAACGAGGGCGTCATCTCGCCGGCCGTGTACAACATGATGTTCACGATGCACGCCACCATCATGATCTTCTTCGTGATCATGCCGATCCTGGCCGGCGCCTTCGGGAACTTCCTCATCCCGCTCATGCTCGGCGCTCGCGACATGGCGTTTCCCAAGCTGAACATGCTCTCGTTCTGGACCGGGGCCTTGTCGGGGGTGCTGATGCTGGCCGGTTTCTTCGTGGAGGGTGGCCACGCCGCCGCCGGCTGGACCTCCTACGCGCCGCTGTCGTCGGTTCCCAGCTATTCGGGTGTGAACTGGGGCCAGAACCTCTGGTGCATCAGCCTGTTCGTGCTCGGCGTCTCCTCGATGATGGGCTCGATCAACTACATCACGACCATCGTGAACATGCGCTGTCCGGGCATGACGCTGTTCCGGATGCCGCTCGTCATCTGGGCGATGTTCGTGACCGCCATCCTGCTCCTGCTCGCGCTGCCCGTCCTCACCTCGGCGGTGGCGATCCTGCTCTTCGACCGGGTGCTGGGCACCCACTGGTTCGCGCCGGCCGGCGGCGGGGAGCCGCTCCTCTGGCAGCATCTGTTCTGGTTCTTCGGCCACCCCGAGGTCTACATTCTGATCCTGCCCGCGATGGGCATCGCCTCCGACGTGCTGTCGGTCTTTGCCCGCAAGCCGATCTTCGGCTATCGGGCGATGGCCTTCTCGATCATCGGGATCGCCTTCCTGTCCTGGGTCGTGTACGGCCACCACATGTTCGTGAGCGGGATGAACCCCGCCCTCGGCACCTCGTTCATGATCACGACCATGGTCATCGCGGTGCCTTCGGCCATCAAGACCTTCAACTGGCTGGGGACGCTGTGGGGCGGGAACATCCGATTCACGGTCCCCATGCTGAATGCGCTCGCTTTCGTCTCCATGTTCGTGATCGGGGGGTTGAGCGGGATCTTCATGGCCTCGACCCCGGTCGACATCTTCATCCAGGACACCTACTTCATCGTCGCCCATATCCACTACGTGGTCTTCGGGGGCTCGATCTTCGGCGCCTTCGCCGGGATCTATTACTGGTTCCCCAAGATGTTCGGCCGGATGATGAACGAGACGTGGGGGAAGGTCCACTTCTGGGGCTCGTTCGTGACGTTCAACGCGGTCTTCTTCCCCATGCACATCCTGGGCGTGGGCGGGATGATGCGGCGCATCTACAACCCGCTCCAGTACGAATTCCTGCAGTGGACGCACCCCTGGAACATCGTCATCTCGCTCAGCGCGTTCGGCCTCGGCCTGGTCCAGATCCCGTTCATCGTCAACTTCCTCTGGAGCCTGTTCAAGGGACCGAAGGCGCCCGTCAACCCCTGGGAGTCGAACACCCTGGAGTGGACGGCGCCCTCGCCGCCGCCGCATCTGAACTGGGGAGCCACGCTGCCGGTCGTCTATCGCGGGCCCTATGAATACAGCTCGCCCGAGGTCCCCGAAGACTACCTTCCGCAGAACCGCCGGCTGGCGACGGCGGGCGCCGCCCCCCGGCCGCACTAGCGATGGCCGTCGCGCCCGCCCCCTGGGCGCATCGCCTGGCCGTGGTCCTGTCGGGCGCCACGCTCCTGCTCATCGTGGCCGGCGGGCTGGTCACCAACACGGGGGCGGCGCTGGCCGTCCCCGACTGGCCGACCACCTTCGGTCACAACATGTTCCTCTTCCCCTGGTCGGGGATGGTCGGCGGCGTCTTCTACGAGCACACGCACCGCCTCCTCGGCGCCGTGGTCGGCGTCCTCACCCTGGCCCTGGCGGCCGTGCTCTGGCTCGCCGACGACCGGCGCTGGCTTCGCGGGCTGGGGTTGGTCGCGATCGGCCTGGTCGTCCTGCAGGGCCTGCTGGGGGGGCTGCGCGTCCTGCTCCTCCGCGAGACGCTGGCGATCGTCCACGGCTGCCTCGCGCAGGCGTTCTTCGCGTTCACGGTGGCGCTGGCCCTGGTCACGTCGGGGGCCTGGCGGGCGCCGGCCGCACCGCTTCCGAGCGCTGACAGGCGGGCGCTGGCCCGGCTGTCGGCGGCCGGGGTGGCCGCGTTGTTCGGGCAGATCGTCCTGGGTGCCCTGACGACCCATGGCACGCGGCCGGGCTGGGTCGCGCTCCACCTGGCCGGCGCGGTCATCGCCGCCGTCGCCGCCGGCGGGCTCGCCTTTCGCGTCCTGGCCCGACACGCGGGCCAGGACGCGCTGGCCTGGCTGGCGCGCGTGTTGATCGCCCTTCTCGGCGTCCAGCTCGCGCTGGGGCTCGGCGCGTACGTCGCGCGGTTCACGGCCGCGGCCGTCCCCGGCGGTCCCGCCGTCGCGCTCGCCCTGCCGGTGGCCCATCGAGCCATCGCGTCGCTTCTGCTCGGGGCCGCCGTCGCGCTCGCCCTCGAGAGCTGGCGGCGGGCACCCAGCACGGCGCGGCGCGGTGTGCGTTCCGGCGCGGTGGCCCGCGAGGTGCCGGCGTGATCACCCGCACGGAGGCCCTCGTCCTGCTCGCCGAGCGGCGGCGGCTGGCCGACTTCGTGACGCTCACCAAGCCCCGCGTGGTGGTCATGGTCCTGCTGACCACGTTCGTCGGCTACTACCTCGGCTCGGCGGGTATCCCCGATTATGCCCGGCTCGTCCACACCCTGATCGGCACCGCGCTCGCCGCGGCGGGGACACTGGCCTTGAACCAGTTCCTCGAGCGCGACGTGGACGCCCGCATGACCCGGACCCGCGGGCGGCCGCTGCCGGACGGGCGGCTCCAGCCGGCGGAGGCCCTCGTCTTCGGGGCGCTGACCACCGCGACCGGCGTGACCTATCTGGCCGTGGCGGTGGATGTGGGGAGCGCGGCCGTGACGGCGGCGACCGCCCTGCTCTATCTGTTCGCCTACACGCCGCTCAAGCTGGTGACCCCGCTCTGCATGGTGATCGGCGCGGTGCCGGGCGCGCTCCCGCCGGTCACCGGCTGGGTGGCCGCCCGGGGCGATCTGGGCCTGGGGGCCGGCGTGCTGTTCGCCATCCTCTTCCTCTGGCAGCTCCCCCACACGCTGGCCATCGCCCGGCTCTACCGCGACGACTACGCCCGGGCCGGGATCCGCGTGTGGCCGGTCGTCGACCCGTCGGGCGCCAGCACCGAGCGGCAGATCGTGGCGGGCTGTCTGGCGCTTCTGGCGGTGGGTCTGCTCCCCACGCTGGTCGGCCTCGCCGGCCCTCTCTACTTCTTCGGGGCCCTCGGCCTGGGCGGGATGTTCCTCGCCTGCGGCTTGGCCCAGGCCGTGGCTCCCTCGGCGGTGGCGGCGCGCCGGCTCCTCCTCGCCTCGGTGCTGTATCTGCCGCTGCTGCTCGGCCTAATGGCTCTCGACAAGGTGGGTTGAGCCGTGCCGATAACCGTCGCATCCCGGCGTCCTCGGCCCTCAGCCCGCCTCAACGTATGCGGCATACGCCTCGGCGGGCTTCGGGCCTGCGTCCTTGGGCTGCTCGGTTCTCGGCCCGGCTCCGGGGTATAAGTGCGTGTCGGAGAAATCGGACGCCGGCCTTCACCGCCAACCGTCTGGTGGTCCGCTTCGAGCGGCGGCTTTGCCGCCGCAATTTTTTCCTGGGGGAGGTCTCGGAGGGGGCCGTCGAGGCCCCCTCCGAAGGAACTAGGCGATGCCCGGCATCCTCGAGCGACGCGCGGACGAGGAGGCGCTGGCCGCGCGGAACCGTCGCACGGCGCGCTGGCTCGTGGCCTGGATCGTCTTTCTCATCATCGTCTCCGTCATCGTCATCTGGCTCCGGAACTGAGCGGAGGCGCTGCCGCCATGGCCGTCGTCGGACCCGAGATCGCGCGGGGGGCGAGCCGCCCGCCGGCGTCGGGTGGCGCGCCCCGGACGGCGGAGCCCCAGCCCCGCGACGTCCGGAGGCGCGCAGGCGCCGTCGGTGGCGACTGGCGGCCGCCGGCGCCACCCTCCCGCCGCGACGGCGACGGCGGTGACGGCGGCGAGTCGTGGCCGCCGGTCTCCAATGCGCGTCTGGGCATGTGGATGCTGCTGGCCACCGAGACCATGTTCTTTGGCGGCCTGGTGGCCGCCTTTCTGATGCTGCGCCTCAACGCGCCGGCCTGGCCGCCGCCGCTCCAGCCCCGGCTGCCGGTCGGCGTCACGGCCCTCAACACGCTGGTCCTCCTGGCCTCGAGCCTCACGCTGGCGCGGGCCCGGCGGGCGATCCGCTCCGGCGATCCGGCGGGGCTGAGGCGCTGGCTCGCCCGGACCGGGCTCCTCGGCGGGCTGTTCCTCGCCGTCCAGGGAGCCGAGTGGGTCCGGCTCGTCCGCTTCGGGCTGACCGTGGCGTCCGGCGCCTACGGCGCCACCTTCTACACGCTGATCGGTGCCCACGGGGTCCATGTCCTCGGCGCGCTGATCTGGCTCAGCCTGGTGTGGGTGGCCGCCGTCCGCGGCCGCTACAGCGCGCGGGGACACGTCGGGGTGGCCACCTGCGCGATGTACTGGAACTTCGTGGTGGCCTTGTGGCCGGTTCTCTACGTCCTGGTCTATCTGACATAGGAGACGTCATCGTGGCTGAAGTCGCCCTCCATCCCCCGGTCGTCGAGCCGGCCGAGTCCCCGCTGACGCCCGAGAGCTGGGGCAAGCTCGGGATGTGGATCTTCCTGGCCGGCGACGCCGTCGGCTTCGGCGTGCTCCTGGGGTCGTACGGCGCCGTCCGGGCGTCGAGCGCCGACTGGCCGCCACCGGCGAACATCCTCGGGATCAACATCCCGGCCTTCATGACGTTCCTCCTCATCTGCTCGAGTGTCACCATGGTCAAGGCCCTCGACGCGATCCAGCGCGAGGACCGGCGCGCCACCACGCGCTTTCTCCTCATGACCATCGCCGGCGGCCTGCTCTTCCTGGGGATGCAGGGCTACGAGTGGACGCATCTCATCGAGCAGGGAATGCGAATCTTCGGCAACCCATGGGGGGCCACGCTGTTCGGGGCCAGCTTCTTCATGATCACCGGGTTCCACGGACTGCACGTGACGGGCGGCGTCATCTACCTGTCGGTGATCCTGGCCGCCGTCTCCCGGTATCCCGACCGGCGGTACAGCTACATGATCACCGAGATCGCCGGCCTGTACTGGCACTTCGTCGATCTGGTGTGGATCATGGTCTTCACGCTCATCTATCTCCTGTGAGTCCGGTGGGGGGACGACGCGATGGCTGAGGCGCATGCCCACAAGACGCCGAACTACATGGCGATCTTCTTCTGGCTGGCGGTGTTGACGGTCATGGAGATCGGCGCCTACTTCCTGCCGCCTCCCGGCAAGTGGGTGATCCTGGTCGCGCTCGCCCTGTCCAAGGCGGCGCTGGTCGCCATGTACTTCATGCACCTTCGCTTCGAGACGCGGACCCTCGCTTACATCGCGCTGACGCCGCTCGCGATCGGGACGCTCCTCATCCTGGTGCTGCTGCCCGATCATCGCGAGGTCGAGCACCGGACGGAGGACTCGGCCAAGATCGCCGCGCCCTCGCACTGAGCGGGAGCATGCCGGGCGAGGGAGGCTGGGCCCGACGGCGCCGCGCGACGTGACGGCGCGGTGGAGCGGGGGCGGGCCTGGCGGGTGTTTCGGCGCGGGTTCCGGCTGCGCTGCCCGCGCTGCGGGGCGGCCCGGCTCTTCGAGGGCCCCTTCCGGATGCGGGCGCGCTGTCCGGCCTGTGCGCTGGTGTTCGAGCGGGAGCCGGGTTACTTCGTCGGCGCCATCTATCTCAATTACGGGGTGACGACGGTGCTGACCATTGGCGGGTACTTCGCCCTTGATGCCTGGCTGGCGCCGCCGGTGACCGCCCAGCTGCTGGTGTGGGGACCGGTCGCCGTCGCGTTCCCGCTCTGGTTCTTCCGCTATAGCAAGAGTCTTTGGCTGAGCCTGGACTACCTGGTGGACCCGGTCGATACCCGACCGAATGCCTGAGGGGAGACGATGGGACGGCCGCCTTGCCTCGTCATCGCCCTACTACTGCTGCTGATCGCGAGCCCGCTGGCGGCGCTCGGGTACGTCGAAGCCCCCGTTCCCGACGGCGGCACGCTGGTCGGGCACGTCCGCTTCACCGGCGAGCCGGTCAAGGGGGAGCTCATCCCGGTTCGCAAGAACGCCGACGTCTGTGGCGAGACCAAACCGTTCCAGGCATTGATGGTGGGCCCGAGCCACGGCGTGCGCCACACCGTCGTGTACCTGGAAGGCGTGGAGCGCGGAAAGAAGCCGCCGGAGCTGGAGCTGGACAACGCCAAGTGCCTGTTCGTGCCCCACGTGGCGGCGGTGATGGCGGGGGCCAGGGCCCGGATCAAGAACGCCGACCCCATCCTCCACAACACCCACGGTTTCCACGATCGGATGACCGTGTTCAACGTCGCCCTGCCCAACCAGCACCAGGTCATCGACGTGACGCCGCGGATCAAGAAGGTCGGCGTCATCGACGTCCAGTGCGACGCGCACACCCACATGCGGGCCTGGATCGTCGTCCGCGACAACCCCTACTTCGCCGTCACCGACGAGCACGGCGCCTTCCGGATCACCGAGATCCGGCCCGGCCGCTACAAGGTCGTGGCCTGGCACGAGGGCTGGGTGGTGACCGGCAAGGACAAGGACGGCCGACCCCTCCATGACGCGCCCCGGGTCCTGACCCGGGAGGTGACCATTCCGCCCAGGGGCGAGGCGACCATCGACTTCGAGCTGAAATAACCTCTCGCCGGAGGTTCAGATCATGTTCGGCAAGATCTACGTCCCGGTCGACAACTCCGACTTCTCGAACCGGGCCATCGACGTGGCGGTCGAGCTCGGGAACGCGTTCGGCTCCACCCTGGTCGGGTGCCACGTCTACGCGGCCCGGCTCCACGACTACCGGTTCAAGCAGATGGAGTACACCCTGCCCGAGGAGTACCGGGACGAGACCGAGCTGGAGCGTCAGCGAAAGATCCACGACTCGCTCATCGCCATGGGCCTTCAGCTGATCTCGGACTCCTACCTCGACGTCATGGCGAGCAAGGCGGCGGCGGCCGACCTCGCCTTCGAGCGGCGGATGATGGACGGCAAGCACTACAAGGCCCTGATCGAGGACGTGCGGGCGGGCGACTACGATCTGGTCGTGATGGGCGCCCTCGGCCTCGGCGCGGTCAAGGACAGCCAACTCGGCTCGGTGACCGAGCGGTTCGTGCGCCGGGTGGCCGTCGACACGCTGGTCGTGCGGAACCCCGACCCCGCGGAGGCGTCGCCGGGCGCGATCGTGGTCGGGCTCGACGGCAGCCCCCAGTCGTTCCACGGGCTCAAGCTCGGCATCGGGCTGGCCAAGGCCCTGCGGCGATCGCTCCAGGCCGTCGCCGTCTACGACCCCTATCTCCACTACGCGATGTTCAACGGCATCGTGGGCGTGCTCTCCGAGAAGGCGGCCAAGGTCTTCCGGTTCAAAGAGCAGGAGCAGCTCCACGAGGAGATCATCGACACCGGGCTGGCCAAGATCTACCAATCCCACCTCGAGATCGGGAAAAAGCTGGCCGGGGACGAGGGCGTGGGCATGGCCATCACGCTGCTGGACGGCAAGTGCTTCGAGAAGCTCCTCCAGTTCTGTCGGAAGGAGCAGCCCTGGCTCCTGATCCTGGGCCGGGTCGGCGTCCACTCCGACCCGGACGAGCCCGACCTCGGCTCCAACACCGAGAACCTGTTGCGCCTGGCGCCCTGCAACGTGCTCCTCACCGCCGGCAAGTTCTATCCGCCCCTCGACGTGAAGGCGGAGGAGATCATCGCCTGGACCGAGGAGGCCACCGAGCGGATGAAGCGGGTGCCGGCCCCGGTGGCCGGAGTCGCCCGGACGGCCCTGCTCCGCTACGCGATCGAGCAAGGCCACACCGTGATCACGTCCAAGGTCATCGACGAGGCGATGGCGATCTTCATGCCGAGTCGGATGGCGGAGAAGATGCAGCTGGTGGCCGAGGACGTAGCGGTGGCCCGGCTCCGGGCGGAGGAGGCGGCGGTCTCGGCGATCTGCTCGGTCTGCGGATATGCGGCCAAGGGACCCAACCCGGTCGTCCGGTGCCCGGTCTGCGGCGGCGGGCCCGAGAAATTCGCGCTGATCGACCGGGCCGTCATCGAGCAGATCGCGACCGCCGAGGGCGGCATCGCCGAGGAAGAGGTCATGCCGGGCGTCGCGGTGAAATGGGCCAACGACGCCCGGGGGGGGCTGCGCGAGGTGACCGATGCCTATCTCCGCCGCCGGGCCAAGGCCCGGATCGAGAAATACGCCCGCGCCCGCAAGATCCCGGTCATCACCAAGGAGCTGGCTTTCCCCCTCATCGAGGAGACGGTGGGGCGGGAGAAGCTGGGAGCGGGCTGGGAGACGCTGATCGCGAACACGAAGTTCGCCCCTGCCAGCCTCCAGGAGGTGACGACGCCGGCCGGTGAATTCACCTGGACCGAGGAGGCGGTGGCCCGGCTCAACCGGGTCCCCGCCGGGTTCATGCGCGACATGACCCGTGAAGAGATCGAGCGGGTGGCGCGGGACCGGCAACTCGGCGTCATCGACCTCACGGTGTGCGAGGAGGGGATCGGCCACGCGCGGACCACGATGAACGAGGTGATCGCCGGCTACATCCGCGACAGGAAGGGGGCCACCCCCTCTCCCGCCTAGGGAGAGAGTCGGGGTGAGGGTGCCCGGGCCCACCTCGCGCCCCCTCACCCTAACCGTCTCCCCAAGGGGGGGAGAGGGAAGCGCCATGTCGTACAGACCCTACGCGGTGTCCTGGAACCTGACCCGCCGCTGTAACCTCTTCTGCGCCCACTGTTACCTCAGCGCGGCGCCAGCGGCCGACGCGACGGACGAGCTGACCACCGAGGAGTGCCGCCGCGTGATGGCCGACATCGCCGCGGTCAATCCCCACGTCTTCCTCATCCTCACCGGGGGGGAGCCGCTGATTCGCCGCGACATCTACGAGCTGGCCGCCCGGGGTCGCGAGCACGGGTTCACCGTGGTCCTGGGGACGAACGGGGTGCTGCTGGGGGAGAGCCAGGCCCGGCGTCTGCGCGAGCACGGCGTCCAGGGCGCGTCGCTGAGCCTCGACTCGATCGACCCCGTCCAGCACGACCGCTTCCGCCATCTACCCGGGGCCTGGCGGGGCGCGGTGCGGGCCACGGAGGCGCTGCGGGGCGTGGGCCTCGACTTCTCCATCCACATGAGCGTGACCGACTGGAACGTCGGCGAGATCCCGGCCATGATCGACCTCGCCCGCGAGCTCGGCGCCCGCGTCCTCAACTTCTTTTTCCTGGTCCGGACCGGACGCGGCGAGCGACTCACCGACATCACCGCCGAGCAGTACGAGCAGATCCTGACCTATCTGGCCCGCGCCCAAGGGGCCGGCGCCGAGGCGCCGAGCCCGGCGCCGACCATCTTCGAGGGCGTCGAGGATCCCTGGAGCGTCCCCGCCGGCCGGGTCGGCGACCTCTTGATCCGCGCCAAGTGTGCCCCTCACTTCCGGCGGATCCTCTGGCAGCTCGATCCCACCTCCCCCCTCCTCGCCAACTACGCCCACGGCTCCTGCCCGGCCGGCAAGTACTACTGCCGGATCACGCCCGAGGGCGACGTCACCCCCTGTCCGTACCTGCCCATCGCCGCCGGCAATCTGCGCCGGGTCGGCTTTGCCGAGCTGTGGGGGCAAGGCCAGGTCTTCACCGATCTCCGTCAGGGGCAGCTGGGCGGACGCTGTGGCGCCTGCGAGTTCCGCGAGATCTGTGGCGGCTGCCGCTGCCGCGCCTACGCGACCTTCGGTGACTACCTGGCCGAGGATCCGGCCTGCGCCTACCAGCCCGGCCGCCACGGCGGGGAGGTGCTGCGGCTGCCGGCCGCCCAGACCTTCGGTCTCGACGTGCGGCTGACCCTGTCGTGGGAGCCGGCCGCGCGCGCGCGGCTCGACGCGATCCCCGCGTTCGCCCGGGCCATGGTCGTCCAGGCGGTCGAGGCCTACGCTCGGGGCCAGGGCCAGCCGAGCGTCACGCCGTCGCTCCTGGCCGAGGTGCGGCAGCGCTGGGGCATCACGCCCGGACGCTTCACTCCGCGCCCGATCCCCGCGTCGCCGCCCGGGTGACCCGCGGTGGCGACGCGAGAGGAGAAGTTCGGACACGCCGCGTGGGGCTACGTGGTCTACGGGATCGTCTACTGGGTCGGCGGCCTCATCCTGGCCCTGGCCGGCCTGGGACCGAGCCCCGCTGGCAATCCGGCCGGCTGGGGCATCGTGGTGACGCTGTTCGTGATCGGGGGCGCCCTGGTCGTCGTCATCCCCTGGCTCCTGGTCCGCGAGCGGCCGTGGTTCGAGCGCTGGGTCCTCTCCCGCCGGGATTTCGCGCGCATCCTGACGCTGTTCGTCGCCTATCGCGCCGTCGAAGTGGGTCGGATCGCCTGGCGGCCCCGGGTCGAGCTGATCTCGGTCGGCGGCTTCGCCATCCCGATGCGCCTCGGTGCCGTCGCCTTCTTCGTCGTCACCGTCGCCATGGCGGTGTTGCTGGCGCGGGCGGGCTGGAGCCGGGATCCGTGAGGCCCGGGTCGATCCGCGTCGCATGCCGTCGTCCTCGGTCGTCGGCGGGCCTCGACTTTGGGTGGCGCGCCCCGGACGGCGGGGCCCCAGCCCCGCGACGTCCTGCGGCGCGCCGTTCCCTGCGTCCTAGAACTGCTCGGTTCTCGGCCCGGATCGCTCGCGGCGCCCTCATGGCATGGATGAACCCGAAGAGCACGCCGTGAGCGAGGGCGGCGGCGTCGATCGCGGCCCGGACGCGGCGCCGGCCGCGGTGACGTGGACGCCGGAGGCGGAGGCCCGCCTCGCCCGGGCTCCCGGCTTCCTCCGCGGCATGGTCCGCCGGCTCGCGGAGCGGCGGGCCCGCGCCGAGAGGATCGGGGTCATCACGGCGGAACTGATGACCCGCTACAAGCAGGAGATGATGGGGCTGGCCGCCGCCGGCGGCGAGGGCGCCTCGACCGGCGCAGCGGCCTGGACTCCGGAGGCGGAGGCGCTCCTGGCCGCGGTTCCCGAGTTCATGCGGCCGATCACCCGCCGGATCTGCGAGGAGCTGGCGGCCGCGCAGGGGGCGGGCTCGGTCACCTCGGCGCTGATCCGCGAGGCCGAGGCGCTGGCCGACGCCGAGGCCACGGCCGAGCCGCTCCCGTGGACGGCGGAGGCCGAAGCGCTGCTGCTCGCCCGGCTCGGCCGCACCCCGGCCATGATGGCCGACTTCGTCCTGCTCCTGTTCAAGCGCGACCTCGAGGCCGAGGCGCGCCGGCGGGGCGAGCCGGCCGTCACCGCCGACGTCTTCCACCGCCTGTGGGCGGCCGGCGGGGAGGAGCCGGTGGCGTGGGCGCCCGAGGCATGGGCCCGCCTGCAGACCGCGCCCGAGTTCGTGCGCGAGGGGATTCGGAAGGCGGCCGAGCGGCGGGCGCGCCGGCTCGGCGTCGCCCGCATCGATTCGCCGCTCCTCACCCGGTTTCGCAATCAGGCGATGATGAAGGCGGTCCGCCGGATCCGCGAGCTGGGGTTCGCCGAGCTGACCTTCGACGCCTTCGACGCGGCCAAGGAACGCATGCGGATCGTGAGCCTGAACCCCGAGGCCCAGGCGCGACTCGATGCGATCCGCCGGTACTTCGAGACCGAGCGGGCGCGCCCGGCCGGCGACGTCTTGGGCCCCGAGCTGATGCAGCGCTTCCGGGCGTACCTCGAGGACCCCGCCGCGGCTCCTCTCGACTGCGAGGGCGGAGGATCGTGAAGCGCTACAAGGACCTCGCCGGCGATGGCGGCTCCGATATCGTCGGCCAACTCGCCGAGCAACAGGCGCGCCTGCGCGCGCGGATGGGCGCGATCCGCCGGACGGTGGCCGTCGTCTCCGGCAAGGGCGGGGTCGGGAAGAGCTCCCTCACCGCCAACCTGGCGTCCGCGCTGGCCGCGGAGGGTTACGTGGTCGGCGTGCTCGACGCCGACCTCAACGGGCCCTCCATCGCCAAGATGCTCGGCGTCCGCGGCCAGCGGCTGGCGGTCACGGCCGGTGGTGTCGAGCCGGCGCGCTCAGCCGATGGCGTGCGCGTGCTCTCGATGGACCTCCTGCTCCCCGCCGACGAGACGCCGGTGGTCTGGCAGGCGCCGACGCAGGCCGACGCGCACACCTGGCGGGGGACGATGGAAGCCAACGCCCTCCGCGAGTTTCTCACCGACACCGCGTGGGGCGCGCTCGACCTCTTGCTCCTCGATCTGCCGCCGGGGACCGACCGCCTGCCCACCGTCGCCGGGCTGCTCCCCGACCTCACCGGCGCCCTGGTGGTGACCATCCCCTCCGAGGTCTCGTACCTAGTGGTGAAGAAGTCGATCGTCCTCGCCCGCGAGGCGGGGACGCCGCTCCTCGGCCTGGTCGAGAACATGGCGGGCTACGTGTGCCTGGCCTGCGGGGCTCTCGGCGCCCTCTTCGAGGGGCCGGGCGGCGAGCGCACCGCCGCCCAGCTCGGAATCCCCTTCTTCGGGCGCGTGCCGTTCGACCCCCGCCTCGCCGCCGCCGCCGACCGGGGGCAGCCCTTCGTCCGCGACCACGGGGAGAGCCTGGCCGGGCGCGCCCTGCGCGAGGTGGCGACCCGCCTCGCCGACGGTCTCCTCCGGCGCTGACCGCCGGCGGAGCGCGAGGGCGAGGCCGAGGGCCAGCGGCCCGAACTCGGCGGCCGGCACCCAGGCCGGCAGGTGCCAGACCGGCTCGGCCAGGATCACGTACGTGAGCCCCACCGCCCAGCTCAGGTAGAGCCATGGCCACGACGGCGTCACCGCCAGCACCGGCACGATCCAGAGCGCGTACCAGGGGAAGAGGTTGGGCGTGGCGAGGAGGTAGCCGCCGATGAGCCAGAGCGCGCGCCACCACGCGGGCGCCGCCCGCGCCCGCGCGACGGCGACGGTGAGACCGGCCAGCGCGGCGAGGGGCAACCAGCGCGCGGCCTGGTGGCCGGCCGATCCCAGCGGCGCCAGCCCGACCTCGAGCGCGCCGCGGATCCCCGGGTTGAAGTGCTCCTCGGTCAGGTAGCGTCCGAGGGAGCCGAGCACCGCGAGGCCGTCGCCGGCGTAGAGCGCGTAGCCGGCGAGGACCACGCCGACGCCGGCGGCGATGGCGCGCCCGGGCCGCCGGCCTCCGACCGCGGCCAGCAGCAGCAGCGGGTGGAGCTTGACCAGCGCCGCCCCCCCGACCAGGGCGCCGGCCCAGCCCTCGCGGCCCCGGCCGGCGGCCCATAGCGCCGCGACCGTCGCCGTGAGGACCACGGCGTCGAGGTGTCCGCTGCCGGCGATTTCCACGACCGCCAGCGGATGCCAGGCATAGACCAGCACCCACACCGGCGGCCGGCCGACGGCGGAGAGCCACGCGACGAGGAGCCCGATCGTGAGGAGGTCGAAGGCGACGAGGACGGTCTTGAAGGCGACCACGCCGGCCGGCGCCCATCGCGCCATCGCCGCGAAGAGGAGCTGGGCGCCGGGCGGGTAGATCGTCAGCCACCCGTCGTGATTGAGCCGCGGGTAGACGGCCGCGTCGCGGAAGCTGGCGAGCTCGGGCGCGCTCGGCGGATAGCGGTAGGGGCTCACCCCCGCCGCGGCGATGCGTCCGTCCCAGAGGTAGCGGTAGAGGTCGGTCGAGAGCGTCGGCGCGGTCGGCAGCAGGATCAGCCGGAACGCCACTCCGGCCCCGACGATCGCGAGGAGCGCGCCGCGGCCGGCCGGCGGGCGCCGGACGATCCAGGCCACGGCCAGGGCGTACCCCACGCCGGCCACGACGAAGAGGCCGACGAAGGCCCGCGCGTGGTCGAAGAGGTCGCCGAGTCCGCGCATGCCGACGAAGGCGACGGCGAGGAGCAGGCCGCCGGCGCCGAGCACCCGCGCCGTCGCGTCGCCGCGCGTCACCGAAAGACGGCGGACAGCCGCACCGGGCGCTCGACGGTGAACGCGCAGCTCGGGCTGGTGGACCCGTCGCACTCGTCACCCTGCCAGCGCTCGAAGACGAAGCCGGCCGCCGAGCGCGCGGTGAGGACCACGCCGGTGCCGATCCGGTAGCGCTCGGCGCAGGCCGCGCAGTCGCGCAGCATCGAGCCGGCCCCGGCGAGGTTGTCCGACACCGTGCCCGCCCCGGCCGGGGTCACCGCGACGGAGACCGTCCGAAAGTTCGCCGTGTTCAGCGAGAGCCCGCCCCCCCCGCCGGAGCCGCCGCCGCCCGAGCCGGCGTCGGCGCCGTCGCCGCTGCTCGACGCGGCGCCGGTGGTGGGCCCGGTAGTGGCGCCGGACTGGCCGCTGCCACCGCCGCAGGCGGCGTAGACCGCGGCGAGCGGAATCACGAGGAGAGCCCTCCACTGCCACCGCGCCATGTCTCGATCCTCCGTGCGCCGCAGTCTGAGGCCGGGCCGGCGGCGAGTTGTCACGGAACTGTCAAAGCTTTGCGGCGCCGTCGTCTCACCCCGATGACAGACGGCGGCCGGGCCGGTATCCTGTCCCGGTGGCCTCGGCCTGGTCGAAGGACCTCCCCGCCCCTTCCCCCGAGCGGCTGGCGGCGGACCTCCGCGCGCTCGAGCGCTTCACCCGCCCCGATCGTCCCTACACGCGCCGCGCGTTCTCCGACGAGGACCGCGCCGCCCGCGCCTGGCTCGCCGACGCGATGGCCACGGCCGGCCTGGCCGTGACCGTGGACGCGGCGGCCAACGTGATCGGGCGTCGTCCCGGGCGCCCGGCCGGCCCCGCGCTCGTGCTCGGCTCCCACCTGGACACGGTCGAGGAGGGCGGGCGCTTCGACGGCATCGCCGGCGTCCTGGCCGCCCTCGAGGTCGCCCGCTGCCTCGAGGCCGGCGGCCGGGCGCTGGCCCGACCCCTCGAGGTGGTGAACTTCACCTGCGAAGAGCCGTCGGACTTCGGCCTCTCGACGATCGGGAGCCGGGCCATGAGCGGAACGCTCGACCCGGCGACCGCGGCGCGCCTCACCGACGCCGCCGGGCGCACGCTGGCGGCCGCCATCGACTCGGTGGGAGGCCGGGCGGCCCGTCTCGACGAGGCTCGGCGGGCGCCGGGGACCCTCGCGGGCTATCTCGAGCTGCACATCGAGCAGGCCCCGTTGCTCGACCGGGCGGGGATTCCGGTCGGGGTGGTGACGGCGATCGCGGCGCCCAGCCGGTTCCGGGTGACGGTGCGAGGGCGCCAGGACCACGCCGGCGGCACCTCGATGGACGTCCGCCGGGACGCGCTCGCGGCCGCGGCCGAGGTCGTGCTGGCCGTCGAGCGCCTCGCGCGGCAGGCCGGCCGCGGGATGGTCGGCACGGTCGGCGCCCTCGACGTGCGGCCCAACATGGTGAACATCGTCCCCGGCCAGGTCCGGCTCCTGGCCGACTTCCGGGGGATCGACGCGAAGGCGATCGCCGAGACGCTCGGCCGCTTCGAGGCTGCGGTCAGCGAGATCGCGGCGCGGCGGGAGGTGGCGGTGGAGGCTGATGCGATCGTCCGCGAGCAGCCGCTGACGATCTCACCCCCGATGGTCGAGCACGCCGTCGCCGCCGCGGAGGCGGTCGGCGTGCCCTACCGCCGCCTCACCAGCGGCGCCAGCCACGACGCCAACCACATGGCCGCCCTCGGCCCGATCGGGATGCTCTTCGTCCCCTGTCGTGACGGGCGGAGCCACTGCCCCGAGGAGTGGGCCGAGCCGGATCACCTGGCGGCCGGGACGCGGGTCCTGCTCGAGCTGGTGCTCCGGCTGGACGCGCTCGGCGAGGCGGCCTGAATGGGCGACGCCGAGACGCGCACCGGGGGCGAGTGGGCGCGCCGGGCCGATAACCGTCGCATCCCGGCGTCCTCGCGCCTCGCCGGCCCTCAACTTCGGGTGGCGCGCCCCGGACGGCAGGGCCCCAGCCCCGCGACGTCCGGCGGCGCGCGTACGCGGCATACGCCTCGGGCCGGCTCTTTTGGGGTTCGCGCGCCTCGGACGGCGGGGCCCCAGCCCCGCGACGTCCGGCGGCGCGCATTGCTGCGTCCTAGGGCTGCTCGGTTCTCGGCCCGGCGGCGACAGCATCCGACGTGAACGACGCAACGGCGCGCACCGGGGGCGAGTGGGTGGTGGACGCCCTGGCGGCGGAGGGGGTCCGCCACGTCTTCGGCATCCCTGGCGTCCACAACCTCGCCATCTACGACGCGCTCCTCCGCCAGTCCGCGATCGCCCACGTCCTGGCGCGCCACGAGCAGGGCGCGGCCTTCATGGCCGACGGGTATGCCCGGGCGTCCGGGCGGCCCGGGGTCGTGCTCGTCACCACCGGGCCCGGCGCCACCAACACGCTGACGCCCCTGGTCGAATCGTATGCGGGCTCCCAGCCCGTCCTCGTCGTCATGTCGGACATCCCAGCCGCGCTCGTCGGCGGCGACCTGGGCGCCCTCCACGAGGTGCCGAACCAGATCGACTGCTTCAAACCGGTCTGCCGGTGGGCGGAAGCCCTCCGCGACGCCGGTGAGATTCCGGGGGCGGTCCAGGGCGCCTTCCACCTCTTCCGCACGGGACGCCCGGGGCCGATCGCGCTCTCGATTCCCACCGATCTCCTCGCCGCCCGGGTCGAGGCCCGACTCACCGCGCCCGGGCAGGGACGCCGGCCGCCCTGCGACGTGCGGCTCCTTGCCGAGGCCGCCGATCGCTACCTGCGCGCCGCCCGCCGCCCGCTCCTCATCGCCGGCGGCGGAGTGGTGGCGGCCGAGGCGGGCGCCGAGCTTCGCGCGCTGGCGCGCCGGCTGGGGGCGCCGGTCATCACGACCGTGATGGGCCGGGGCAGTGTGCCCGAGGACGATCCGCTCTGGCTCGGCGTCTTGCCGAACAAGCACGCGACCCAGCCCGCGCTCGAGGCCGCCGATGTCGTGCTGGCGGTCGGCTGCCGGTTCGCCCATCGCTCGACGCGCGGGCTCCTGTTGAACCTGACCTTCCGCCCTGACCAGGCGCTGATCCACCTCGATCTGGACCCGGCCGTCCTCGGGAAGCTCAACCTGCCGGCGCTCGGCATCGTCGGCGACGCGCGGGACGGCTTGGCCGGACTGCTGGGGGCGCTCGGTTCCGGCGCGCCGGCGGCCGAGTGGGACGGGGCGTGGCTCGACCGCCTCCGGGCGGCCCGGGGGCGCCACTACACCGAGCGGGTGGACCGCCTGCTCAGGATTCTCCGCGAGGCGCTACCGCCCGAGACCGTGGTCGTGTGCGACCAGACCGGGATCAACTACTGGATGGAGTGGCATCTCCCCGTGTATGCCCCGCGGACGTTCCTCTACCCCGTCGGCTCGGCCACGCTCGGCTACGGCGTGCCGGCCGCCATCGGGGCGAAGCTCGCGCGGCCGGACCGGGCGGTGGTCGCGGTGGTGGGAGACGGCGGCTTCCTCTACTCCGTCAACGAGCTGGCCACCGCGGTGAAGTACCGCCTGCCGGTCGTCTTCCTCGTCGTCAACGACGGGCGCTACGGGGCGATCAAGTGGCTACAAGAAACGCTGTTCGGGCGCTGGGGAGAAGCCGACCTGACGAACCCCGACTTCCCGGCGCTGGCCCGGGCGTTCGGCTGCCCGGGCGAGCGGCTCGACGGCCTCGAGGCCCTGGGCCCGGCCCTGGACAAGGCACTCGCTCACCCCGGCCCCGTCCTGCTCGAGCTGCCACTCGCCATCGATCCGCCGTGGGAGCTCTGAATCCGGAGGGCATCGAGCCCTCGGCGGCGTTCCGTCCACCCGACTCAGGAACCCAGCCGGCGCGGGTTACGGGGATCGGACGGGATCCGCCCTACCCGACGTAGCCGCGGCTCTGCATGCAGGCCTGGTACGCCTGCACCGCCCGGGCATCCCGCTGGTTCGCCTCGTTGAGTCCGAACAGGGTCCCGGCCGCGATGCCGACGAGGCCCCCGATGCCGGCTCCCTTGCCGGCCCCCTTGCCGCCATCGGCGATCGCGCCGCCGGCGGCGCCGACCCCGGCACCCACGGCGCCCCCAATGAGCGCGTCCTTGATCGTGTCGGCCGTGCCGCCTCGAGCTTTGGCCTGGGCGTACTGGTTACAGGCGGCAATATCCGACGGTGAGGGCCGCGCCGGGGAGGCCGTCGGTCCCCCCGCGGGGGCTGACGACATCGGCTTCCCACCCTGGGCGGCGACCTGGCCCCCGGCGGGCGGTGCCGACGCCTCCGGAGGCGCCTGCGTCACGCCGTGGTTCCGCCAGTTCGCCACCACGACGCCGGTCACCGCGGCCGTGACCAGGACGATTCCGA
>DASYUM010000306.1:0-10667 GCA_036001225.1 Candidatus Methylomirabilota bacterium
GCGTCGAAGACGCCGCCGCCGCTCGTGCCCTCGGTCACGGAGCCGTCCACCGTCCACGAGAGGCCTCCGTGGCGCTCGGTGTCGCGGATGTGACCGGCCCAGACTTGCGGCGCGCCGGCGACCGCGAACCCGGCGAGCCAGACCTCGGCCCCGACGGCGAGGGGGGCCCCCAACCGCACGGGCCGACACACCGGTCCCACGGTTCGCAGCACGGCCAGGTCCCGGTCGTCCAGATCCACCTGGTGCAGCAACTCTCCGGGCACGCGCCGCGGGCCCTCGTCGTCGGGCAGGATCACGACCAGATGAGTCGCGTCGGCGTCGCCGCCGGCCACGACGTGCCCGGCGGTCAGGAGATAGCAGGCCGCCTGCCCGGCTTCCTCGCGGGCGGCGATCGGCACGGCCGAGCCACGTGTCACGACGACGCCGCTCCGCTCCACCCACACTTCGGCGAGCGCGGCGCCGAGGGCGCCTGGTTCGGTCGCGTCAGGGTGAAGATGCGCGGTCGGTCGAGCGTGGCCGGACAGCATGAGGACTGAGAAGAGGAGCGAGGCAAGCCGCCACCCCGCGCTCAACCCCTCCCGGCTCCCGAGGCGGGTCCCTCCCGGGCGGCTCGCCTGCATCGCCTCGGGTAATGAGCAAAAAGGGTGCCTCGGCGTCGCGCGTCCGGTGAGGGCGGCCAGGTTCGATTTCACGGCAGGTTAGCGAGCGCGCCCGGCGACGAGGGTCCCGGCCGGGATGGGCGGGTACGGCGCACGGGCCCGAGAGGCGGGTCGGTGGACCAGGCCGCGCCTCGAGGTGACCCTAGGCGGGCGCCGGTGTCCCCGCCTCCGGCAGCGGCAGGTCGAGGACGAACGTCGCCCCCCCCTCGGGGGAGTCTTCCACCCGCAGGTTCCCGCCGTGGGAGAGCAGGATCTCGCGGGAGACGGCCAACCCGAGGCCGGTCCCCTCGCCGGGCGGCTTGGTCGTGAAGAACCAGTCGAAGATCTTGGCCTTGACCGCCGGCGGAATCCCGGGGCCGTCGTCCATGAAGCTGATCTCCACCCTCCGTTCGAGCCGCCGGGTCTGCACGGTGATCGCGGTACCCTTCTCCGCCGCGTCCATCGCCTGGCGGGCGTTCACCAGCAGGTTGATAAAGACCTGCCCGAGCCGGTGCGGGTCGACCTTCAGCTGGGGCAGGCTGGGGTCGAACGCGGCCACCAGTTTGATCCCCGACACCGCGCACTGCGGTCGCTCGAGATCCATGGCCACCTGCAGGGTCTGGTGGAGATCGACCAGCTCCAGGGTAGGTGGCGCCGGCCGGGCCATCTTGAGCAGCTCGCGGACCAGGCGCTGCGCGCGCTGGGCGGCCTCCACGATGTGGCCTGCGCGCTCGCGGCTCTTGTCGTCGGCCGACTCTTTCTGGATGAGCTGGGCGAAGGCGGTGACGGCGGTGAGGGGGGCGTTGATGTCGTGGACGACGCCGGCCATGCTCTGGCCGATGCTGGCCAGACGCTCGGCCTCCATGAGGTGCGTGCGGGCCTGGGCCATTTCGGCCTCGAGCACCCCCACGGCGGCGGCCCGGTCCTGACTCGACAGCGCCAACTCGAGCTGGCGGGCGAGGCCGCCCAGGACGTTGAGGTCTTCGGACGGCAGCACGAAGCCCGGGTCCTCCCACCCCAGCACCAGCGCGCAACGGGAGGGCGCGTCGAGAGCTCCCACCGGGAGCACGAGGAGCCGGGCCGGCAGGCGGCTGTCTGCGGGCCGCCCCTCGAGCCTCAGCGTCTTCACCCACGCCGGCTCGCGTCCTTCGAACGCGCTGGTGACCTCGCCGCCGGCGGCGAGCCCCAAGCCGCCGAGCTGCTCGGCGCCCCGCTCGCCCACGGCCGTCGTCCATTCGGCGACCGCCGGCAGTGGTCCGCCTTCGGCGCCGCCGAAGAACGCGAAGGCCACGCTCGGGCGGAGTGTCTCGCCCAGGCTCGGCATGAGGCTGGCGAGGGCGGCGGCCGGCTCGCGATCGCCCCCGAAGGCCTCGGTGACCGAGAGCAGCGTCTGGAGCGAGCGCGCCCGGGTCTGGACGGTCTGGAGGAGGTTCGTCTGGTCGATGGAGAGCGCGGCGGTGTCGGCGAAGAGCCGGAGCACCGCCAGGTCTTCTTCGGTGAACTTGTCCCCGCCGGCCAGGCGGTTGGCGTTGAGGACGCCGACCACCCGACCCTCGACGTGGAGCGGCACCGACAGCGAGGAGCGGATCCGCCCGCCCTTGGGCGTGAAGTTGGTGAAGCGCGAGAAGTCGTCGCCTTCGTTGAGGAGGAGCGGCCGCCCTTCCCGGGCGACCCAGCCGGCGACGCCGTCACCGATCCGCGTCGGCTGGAGCCGCATGGTCACGTGCTCGCCAGCCTTGCGGGCGGAGACCACGCGCAGCTCGTCGCCCTCCAGGAGCATCAGCGAGGCTTCGTCGGCCGCCAGGCAGTCGGCGGCGCCATCCACGATGTGACGGAAGAGCTCCCGAGGCGTGACCTTCTTGGTGAGGAGGCTCGCCGTGACCGCCTGGACCCGTATGATGTCTTCCAGGCGGAGAGCGGCTCCGGTCTCGCGGGCCGCGTCGTCGGCCGGCCGGACCGGGGGCGGGGTGGGCGTCGGCGCTTCCGCGACGTCGGGGACGGGCTCGCCGCCGAACAGCCGGGTGAGCCAGCTCATCGGTAGACGGTCTGAGGGCGACGAGACGACACCGACCAACCCCTCCCTGCGCAGGTGGACACTTGGCGGCCGGCCCAGTCTACCCCGAAGACCGCCACCCCCGCCAACATTCCTGCCGAGCCACGCGGCGGGGCCGATCCCCAGGCGAAATCTCTTGGGGGTACACCCGGGGCCATGCTACGGTACCCGAACAGTTGGCGTCCCTCCAGTCGCGCCCGGAGGGACGTGGGTCCTCCGAACCCTGTGCCCAGAACGCGGGAGGAACGGTGATGCGCACCAAGGTACTCGCGGTGCTCGGGCTGGCGGCCCTGGTGGCGGCAGGGTGCGCGGCCGACCAGCTGAAGTCCCAGAAGGACAACGCGTGGTCCCACGTGGGCAACGCGGTGCCCGACACACAGCCCGCCAACGCCGGCGGCTACGGCCATCCCTTCCGCGCTCTCGCCTTCGTGTTCCACCCGGTCGGCGTGGCGCTCGACTGGGCCCTGGTCAAGCCGTTCTATCTGCTGGCCGGGGTCGCCCCCGAGTGGTTCGGGCTGAGGGCGGAGGACGCTCAGCGCTACCAGTCGCATTACCCGGAGCTCATCAACTCGCCGAGCGCGCCCAAGCGCCTCGAGTAAGCTTCGGAAAGGGGCTGACGGCCTTCCCCGAACAGCCGGGCCGTTCGCTCGTTTAGCCGCGGCGGCCCCCGGCCTGCTCCACGATCCGGAGGATCTGCTCGGCCTGGAACGGCTTGGCGATGACCTCCGAGATGCCGCTTCGCTGAAGTTCGGCCGGATCCAGGCGGTCGCCCCAGCCCGTGATCAGGACCACCGGAAGCTGGGGCCGGGTCGCCCGCAGCCGGGCGGCGACCTCCCACCCCGACATCCCGGGCAACCCGAGGTCGATCAGCGCCACGTCGGGCGTCTCGCCGCTGTTCACCAGGGCCAGTCCCATCGGGCCGTCGGCGGCCGTCAGGGCCACGTGGCCAGCGGCGCCCAGGATGTCGGCGACCAGCTCCCGGACCGCCGGTTCGTCGTCGATGACCAGCACGCGGGCCGGGGTGACGGCCAGCCGCGTGATGGCGGGGCGGGCGTGCCCGCGGGAGGCCCGCTCGCTCGCGCTCGGCTGGGGCAGCGTGATGACGAAGGTGGCGCCCGCCCCTTCCTTGCTCTCGACGTCGATGCGGCCGCCGTGGCGCTTGATGATCCCGTAGGCCACGCTGAGCCCGAGGCCGGTGCTCCGCGGGCCCTTGGTGGTGAAAAACGGCTCGAAGACGCGTTCGCGGACCTCCGGGGGCATGCCGGGGCCGGTGTCGCGCACGGCGGCCACCACGGCGCCCGGCTCTCCGGTGACGGTGCAGTGGATGCCACCGCCCTCCGGCATCGCGTCCACGGCATTGAGCAGCAGGTTGGTGAACACCTCCCGCAGCTCGGCCGCCTCGCCGGCCACCGGCGGCACGTCGGCGAAGTCGGTGGTGACCGTGTAGGTCACGCCGCGGACCTGGGCCTCGTCCTTCCAGCGGCCCTTGGTCAGCTCGACTGCCTCCCGGATGACCTGGCGCAGGTCCACCGGCTCGAAGACGCGGGTCCGCCGGGTCCGAGTGAACTCCTGGATCCGCCGCACGGTGTGGGCGGCGTCGGCGGCGGCCCGCTCGATCATCCCCAGGCCCCGGCTGAGGTCGGGGTCGGTCGCCTGCATCTGGAGGAGCTGGACCCGGCCCAGGATCACCGCGAGCAGGTTGTTGAAGTCGTGGGCGACCCCACTCGCCATCTCGCCCAGCGCACGTAGTCGCTCGGTCTGGATCAGCCGGTCCTGGGAGGCGCGCAGCTCTTCCAGCGCCCGCTGGCGCTCGGCCAGCAGGCGGGCGTTGACGATGGCGACGGCGGCGTAGTCGGCGAGCCCGGCCAGGAACGCCTCGTCGCGGTCGGTGAACGGACGGGCCGTCCGGTTGAAGACCCACAGCGCCCCGATCACCTGCTCCTGCTCGAGGATCGGCACCCCGAGGTTGGTGACGATGCCCTCGGCGCGGGCGGCGTCGTCGAACGCGTGCACGAACCGGGGGTCGGCCAGATAGTCGTCGGTGCGGAACGGCCGCTTGTGGAGCAGGAACCAGCCGCCGATCCCCTGACCGGGCTGGATCCGATAGCGCCCGAACGCCCGCGAGCGGGCACCGGCGGACGCCACCGTCTCGACTTCCAGGCTGCCCGGATCGACCAGCGCGCAGAAGGCGGCGTCGCTGCCGGTGCCGGTCCGCGCGGCCTCCACGATCTCCTGGAACACGCGCGGCAGCTCGTGGGAGCGGGCCAGGTTCAGCCCGATCCGCTGGAGCATCTGGACCTCGGCCGCCCGCGACTGGGCCGTCTCGTAGAGCGCGGCGTTCTGGATGGCGACGGCGGCGTGGCGGGCGAGGGCCTCGATCGTGCTGACGTCGAACCGGTCGAACGGCTCGACGGTCCGGCGATGGACCCACAGGATGCCGAGCGGCTTTTCTCCGGCCATGATGGGCACCGCGGCGGTGGCCCGGATCGCCTCCAGGCGGGCGGCCTCGTCGGGCGGCCAGCGCGGGTCGTTCAGCCGATCGGGCGTGATCACGGGCGCCCGCGTCTCCAGGACCTGCCCGCCGACCCCCGAGCCCGGGCGAAAGACCATGCGCTGGAAGACGTCGGTCCGGTGGCCGATCTTGGCCACCACGATCGCCTCGGCCTCGTCCGGCCCGCAGAGGGCCAGCGTCGCCAGGTCCGCGCGGCAGAGCCGGCGCGTGTGCTCCACGACCCGCTGGAGGAGAGTATCCCGATCGAGGGCGGCCGAGACGTCGCGGGCGATCTCGGTGAGGGCCTCCGCCTGATGGCGCTGCCGCTGGGCCGCCGCGTACAGCCGCGCGTTCTCCAGCGCGATGGCCGCGTGATCGGCGAACGCCTGGACGATCGCGACCTCGTCGTCGGTCACCTTGCGCCGGGCCCGCGAGCGGAGGAGAAGGACCCCGGTCACCCGGGAGCCGATGCGGAGCGGCGCGCCGAGATAGGTGTGGAACCCGAACCGCCGGTCGGCCTCCCGGTGCTGCGCGTCCAGGCGAGGGTCGTTCTGGAGGTCCTCGACGACCAGGACCTCGCCGGTGGCGGCCACCCGGCCGGAGAGGCTCTCCCCGATCTTGATCCGGGGGCGGAGCATGAGGGCGTCGCCCCACTGACCGGCGATCACCAGGTCGTCGCCCTCGACGAGGCGGAAGCCGCCGGTCTCGAACCCGAGCAACCGGGCCGCCGCGTCGGCGATCGTGTCGAGGAGGATGTCGGGCGGGGTGAGGGCGGTGATGTGCTTGATGGTGTCGAGGAGCGCCCGGACCTGCAGCTCGGTGCCGCTGGCCAGGCCGAGCATGCCCCGGGCTTGCGCCTCGCCCTCGTGACCCACTGGAATCCCCCTCCCGCGACCGGCACCCCGCCGGTTATTGGGTGGCGCGCCCCGGACGGCGGGGCCCCCGCCCCGCGACGTCCGGGGGCGCGCGTGCCCGATTATATGCGCGCCGTCGGCCTCCGCCAACCAGGGGGTTCCGGTATCGGCTGTGTCATAATCGGGGGCCATCGAATCGGGGCGAGGAGGGGGATTGGGGAAGGGCAGGGATCAGAGGCGCCCGAACGGGGCGAAGGCGAGGCCCGCGTCCTCCCGCCCTGCCCGGCGGCGGCCGGCCGGGCCACCCGGCGCGCCGGATCGCGCCGTCTTGGACCGCGAGCTGCGGGCGCGGCTCCGAGAGACCGAAACCCTCCTCAGGGTCAGCCAGGCGCTCGGCACCACGCTCGACCTGACCGAGGCCCTGCGCCGGGTGTCGCGGGAAACCGCGCGGACCCTCGGGGCCGACATGGTCGGCGCGTTTCTGGCCGACGCCGACCAGCGGACTCTCCACCCGATCGCCGGCTACCACGTTCCCAAGGAGCTGCGTGACGAGCTGAGTCAGTTCCCGGTCCCGATCGAGGGCTCCCGCTTCTTCGCGGAGGCCTGGGCCGCCCGGGCCCCGGTCGCCACCGCCGACGCGGCGGCGGATCCCCGCGTCAGCCGCGAGCTCCGCGAGCGCTTCCGGTTCCGCTCGGCGCTGTTCGGCCCGATGATGGCGCTGGGCCTGCCGATCGGCGGCCTCCTCGCCGTGTGGTCGAGCCGGGAACACCACGCCACCCCGGAGGAGCTGCGCCTGGTGGAGGCGATCGGGCGGCAGGCCGGTCTGGCGATCGACAACGCGCGGCTCTACGCCGACAGCGAGCAGCGCCGGCGCGAGGCGGAGCTGATGGCCGAGCTGGGCCGGGCCCTCAACGCCTCGCTCGATCTCGGCACCGTGCTGCAGCGCATCGCCGTCGGGGCTCGCGACCTGTGCGGGAGCGACATGGCCTGGATCGCCCTTCGCGACCCGGTCTCCGGCGCGATGGTGTACCGGCACTGGGTCGGCGCGCGCCGCGAGGGGTACGAGCGGTTCTCGGTCGAGGCCGGCAAGGGGCTCGGCGGTCAGGTGCTGTTGACGGGGCGGGCCTTGCGCACCGACAACTATGCGGCGGATCTCCGGATCACCCAGGACTACCTGACGCTGGCCCGCGCCGAGGGGATCGTCGCGCAGCTGGCGGTGCCCATCCGGATCGGGGAGCGCATCGAGGGGCTGCTCTACGTGGACAACTGCACGCCCCGCCCGTTCACCGACCGCGACGAGGCGATCCTCACCCGGCTGGCCGAACACGCGGCGATCGCCATCCAGAACGCTCGCCTCTACGAGGAGACCGAGCGGCGGCGGAAGACCGCCGAGGTGCTGGCCGAGGTCGGCCGGCTGCTCCCGGAGACCCTCGACGCGGCCGTCGTCGGCCAGCGGATCGCCGACAGCGTGCGCGGGCTGCTCGGCGCGCGCGGCTCGACGCTGTACCGGCTGTCCGAGTCGGGCGAGCTCGACGACCTGGCGACCTCCGGCGACGCCTTCCCCCGGGGCACCGGCCTGGTCGATGTGGCCTTCCAAACCCGGGCGCCGGTGGTGGCGCCCGATCTCCTCGCCGACCCGCGCGCGATGCTGACCGCCGAGTCGCAGACCCGCCTTCAGGTCAGCGCTCATCGCGCCGTGCTGGCGGTGCCGCTGACCGTCCAGGACCGGGTGATCGGGGCCCTGGCGGTGGCCGACCGCACCGGCCGGGCCTTCGACGACGACGAGGTACGCCTGGCCCGGACCTTCGCCGACCAGGCGGCGGTCGCGCTGGAGAACGCCCGGCTGTTCGAGGAGCTGGGCGAACGCCTGCGAGAGACCGAGACGCTGCTCGCGGTCGCCCAGATCCTCTCCCGGAACCTGTCGGCGCCGGAGGTCATGCGGCGGGTGAGTCGGGAGGTGGCCCACGCCTTCCAGGCCGACATGGTGGGCGCCTACTTCCTCGACCCCCGCATCGACGCGCTGATCCCGATCGCCGGCTACCGGGTGCCCAGGGAGCTGTTGCCGCGATTCCTGG
Source organism: Candidatus Methylomirabilota bacterium (assembly GCA_036001225.1). Lineage (GTDB taxonomy): Bacteria > Methylomirabilota > Methylomirabilia > Rokubacteriales > DASRDR01 > DASYUM01. The sequence continues at coordinate 8,112 of DASYUM010000306.1, forward strand.
AGACCCCGTTCCCGCTCTCCCGCTTCGGGCTCCTCGAGGACGCCTGGAAGACCGGCAAGCCCGTCTGGACCAGCGACTTCCGACGCGACGACCGGATGAACCCCGCGTTCCTGGCCGATATCCGCCCGCGCTCCCTGCTGTTCGCCCCCACGCCGGTCCGCGGCGAGATGGTGGGCGGGTTGTTCCTGGCCTGGTGGGAGACCGCCCGGGCCTTCACGCCGGCCGAGCTGCGGCTGATCGAGGGGATTGCCTCCCAAGTCGGGCTGGCGCTCGAGAACGCCGACCTGCTCCGGCAGACCGGCGAGAAGCTCCAGGAGGCGGAGACGCTCCTGAGCGTCAGCCGGGGGCTCTCCTCGACGCTCGACCTCCAGTCGCTTCTCCGTCACTTCCTCCGGCATGTCGCCCGCACCATCGAGGCCGACTCGGTCGGGGTCTGGCTGGTCGACCCGGCAAGCGGCCACCTGGAGCCGGTGGCGGGCTATCGGGTCCCGCCGGAGACGGTCAAAGCGGCCGGGACCTACCGCATCGATCCGGCCGAGAGCCCCTTCTACGCCGAGGGGATCGCGTCCCGGCGGGTGCTCGTTTCCACCGACGTGCCGGCCGACACCCGGATCCCGGAGACCTTGAAGGCGATCGCGCCGCACCGGGCGCAGCTGTTCGGGCCGATCGTGGCCCGCGATCGCGTGGTGGGCGCGTTCATCGCGGTCTGGTGGGACCGCGCCCGGCAGTTCACCGACCGCGAGCGGGCGCTGGTCGAGGCGATGGGGAGCCAGGCCGGGATCGCGGTGGAGAACGCGCGGCTGTTCCAGGCCCACGCGCGGAAGCTCGACGAGCTGTCGGTGCTCTACGAGGTCTCGCGGGCCGTCACCGGCCAGCTCGACCTCGGCGGGTTGATCCAGACCGTCCACGAGCAGGTGAGCCGCATCTTCGACACGCGGAACATGGTGATCCTGCTCTACGACCCGGCCGCCGGCGAGTTCGAGGTGGCGCTCCGGCTGTTCGAGGGCCAGCCCGATCCCAACCCGGTCCGCCGCTACCCCGTCGGCGTCGGCCTCATGACCCGCGTCGTCGAGGACCGGGAGGCGATCCGGACCGCCGACTACGCGGCGGCCTGCCGGGCCGAGGGGGTCGAACCGGTCCCGACCTCGGCCAGCCTCCCCCACTGGCTCGGCGTCCCCATGCTGGCCGGCGACGAGATCCTCGGTGTGGTGGCGCTCCGCGACCGCAGCCGGCCCTTCACCGACGCCGACGAGCGGCTGCTCGCCAACATCGCCGGCGTGGCCGCCCTGGCGCTCCGCAGCGTGCGGCTGTTCGCGGAAAAGACCCGCGCCCACGACGAGCTGCGGGCGGCCCAGGACCAGCTGGTGCGGAGCGAGAAGCTCCGCGCGGTGGGCGAGATGGCCGCCGGCGTGGCCCACGACTTCAACAACACGCTGGCCGCCATCATGGGCCGGGCCCAGCTCCTCCTGAGCCAGATCGAGGAGCCCGGGCAGCGGCGACAGCTCCAGATCATCGAACAGGCGGCCATCGACGGGGCCCGCACCGTCCGTCGGATCCAGGAGTTCACCCGCATGCGGCGGGCCCGGCCCTTCGAGCTGGTGGACCTCAACCACCTGGTGGGCGAGGTCGTCGAGGTCACCCGCTCCCGCTGGAAGGACGAAGCCCTCGGCCAGGGGATCAGCTACGAGGTACGGGTCGACGCGACCCCGGTGCCGATGGTGGGGGCCGATCCCTCCGAGCTGCGGGAGGTGCTGATCAATCTCGTCCTCAACGCGCTCGATGCGATGCCCGACGGGGGCGAGATCCGGGTCCGCACCGGCGTCGAGGGCGAGCAGGTCGTCTGCGTGGTGGCCGACACCGGGATCGGCATGACGGAGGCGGTGCGCCAGCGGATCTTCGACCCCTTCTTCACGACGAAGGCCGAGAAGGGGACCGGGCTCGGGCTCAGCGTGGCCTACGGCATCGTGACCCGCCACGGCGGGGAGATCGACGTGCGGAGCGAGCCGTGGCGGGGAAGCTCGTTCACGATACGCCTGCCCGTCGCTCGCGGACTGCCCGAGCGACTGGCCAAGGCGGCCACGGCGGCGGCGCCCCGCAGCGCGCGCATCCTCCTCATCGATGACGAAGAGCACGTCCGCCAGGTGCTGGCCGACATCCTGTCGAGCCAGGGCCACGCCGTCACCGCGTCGGCCGACGGCCGGGCCGGGCTGAGCCGCCTCCACGAGGAGCCCTTCGACCTGGTGTTCACCGACCTCGGGATGCCGGGGCTGTCGGGATGGGAAGTGGCCCGGCTGGCCAAGCTGCGACGCCCGGAGGCGATCGTGGTGCTCGTCACCGGCTGGAGCGATCTGATCGACGCCGACGAGGCCCAGCGGCGCGGTGTGGACTACGTGCTGGCCAAGCCGTTCGAGATGGAGAGCGTTCGCGCCGTCGTCGGCCAGGCCCTGAGCTCGGTCTGGCCTGTGGTCCGCGACTGAGCCCGGCCTCCCCTCCCCCCGGGGGAGGGAGGCGGTCTCACTTCTTCCGCCGATGACTCTCCAGACCGCGCTCCCAGAG
>DASYUM010000307.1:0-38658 GCA_036001225.1 Candidatus Methylomirabilota bacterium
CCCCCCCCCCCCCCCCCGATGCCCTAGTGGCCCTCGGCCTCCAGGAAGCGCTCGGCGTCGATGGCGGCCATGCAGCCGGTGCCGGCGGCCGTCACCGCCTGGCGGTAGATGTGGTCGGCCACGTCGCCGCCGGCGAAGACGCCGGGGACGCTGGTCCGGGTCGAGCCCTGGGCGGTCACGATGTAGCCGCCGGGGTCCAGCTCGAGCTGGCCGGCGAAGAGCTGGGTGTTCGGGGTGTGGCCGATGGCGACGAAGACGCCGCCCACCGGGTGGTCGGTGAGGTCGCCGGTCTTGAGGTTCCGCAGGCGGATGCCGGTGACCTTCCCCTTGTCGACGTCGAAGAGGTCGTCGACCACGCTGTCCCAGATCCAGGAGATCTTCGGGTTCCGCCGGGCCCGGTCCTGCATGATCTTGGAGGCCCGCAGCGAGTCCCGCCGGTGGACCACGCTGACGTTGTTGGCAAACTTGGTGAGGAAGTTCGCCTCCTCCATCGCCGAGTCGCCGCCGCCGATCACCGCCAGGTCCTGCCCTTTGAAGAAGAACCCGTCGCAGGTGGCGCAGGTGGAGAGTCCGCGGCCGAGGAGCTTCGTCTCGGCGGCAAGCCCGAGCATCTTCGCCGAGGCGCCGCTGGCGATGATGAGGGTCTGGCTCTCGTAGGCGCGCTCGGCCGTCTTGACCGTGAACGGCCGATGGAACAGGTCCACGGCGACGGCATCCTCGTCGATGAACTCGGCCCCGAACCGCTCGGCCTGACGCCGCATGACGTCCATCAGGTCGGGGCCGAGGATGGCCTCCGCGAAGCCGGGGTAGTTCTCGACCTCGCTGGTGAGGGTGAGCTGGCCGCCCGGCTGGCTCCCGGCGAGGACCAGCGGCGCCAGGTTGGCGCGCCCGCTGTAGATGGCGGCGGTCAGGCCGGCTGGCCCCGTGCCGAGGATGATCACTTTCCGGACGTCACTCACGCGCCACGCGCCTCCCTGCCGATTATAAGATACCGACCGCCCCCGCCGGGATGCCGGCCCGGAAACAAAACGGCCCCGGGAGCCGCGCCCCCAGGGCCGTTCTCGCTGTCGTGACCGTGCCGGTTACTTCTTGGTGACGTTGGCCGCCTGCTTGCCCTTGGGGCCCTCCACGACGTCGAACTCCACCGCCTGGCCTTCGGCCAGCGTGCGGAAGCCCGCGCCCTGGATGGCGGAATAGTGGACGAAGACGTCCTCCCCGCCCGGGCGCTCGATGAAGCCGTAGCCCTTGGCCTCGTTGAACCACTTCACGATGCCGCTCTCGCGCATTCCGTCGGTCTCCTTCCGTTCAGCTGGGGGCTGGGCGGCCAACAAAAAACCGCAAGGGCCTTCGGGAGCCCTTGCGGCGGGATCGCATCCGATCGCCTAACGAGCGGCCTACCCCGTCAGTCAGGGGTGCATTCTACGGGGCGCCGGGCCGCGCCGTCAAGCTCGTTTTTCGCCCGGCAGCCCGGCAAATCCCAACGGCGACGGCCGGTTAGCCCGCTCCTTCTCCGCTGGGGCCTTCGAGGATCGAGCGCAGATCTGCGAGGCGGGCGAGGATGAAATCGGGCGCCAGCACCCCCTCGGGAAACAGCGCGCCCTCCGGGTTGAACCAGGCAACCGGCATCCCGATGCCCTTGGCGCCGGCCACGTCGATCTCCGGCCGGTCGCCGATGAAGAGACACTCCGCGGCGCCGACCCCGAGCGCGCGGAAGGCCGCCTCGTAGATCCGGGGGCTCGGCTTTCGCCAGCCCACGCCGTCGGAGACGACGACCGCGTCGAAGCGGTCGAGGATGCCGCCCTCGGCCAGGATCCGCCGCACGGTGGGGGTGTAGTCGAAGTTCGAGACGAGTCCCAGCCGGTAGCGGCCGGCCAGCCAGTCGAGCAGCTCGGGCCGGCCCGGCAGCGGCTCGGCCGCCACGGCCAGGCAGCTCGCGTGGAGGCCGATCAGCCGCTCGGTCAGCTCGCGCGGCATCGCGGCGGGATCGACGCCGAGGCGGGCGTAGCAAAAGCCGAACCGCTCGAGCGCCGGCACCTCGCGATGCTCGGGGCCCCGCCGCGCCTCGGCGTCCCGGTAGCTCGCCACGAACGCGTCGTAGAAGGCCTCGATGGTCACCCCCGGCAGCGCGGGCGCCGCCACCGGGTAGAGGCAAGCGACCGAGGAGTGGACCTCCCGGCCGTTCAAGCGGGCCAGCGGCAGGCGGTCGCGGTTGAACCGGACCAGCGTGTCGAACATGTCGAAGAGAACCGTCGTGTAACGGGCCATAGGGCGGGGGCGCGGTGAGCCTCAGGGGAGCGAGGCCCGCACCTCGCGCACGCCGGTCATCATCGCGGTGAGCTTCCCCCGCGCCTCCTCGACGGTGCGCGTCTTGAGCCCGCAGTCCGGATCGACCCAGATCCGCTCGGCGGGAAGGAGGCCGAGGCCCCGCCGGATGCGGCCCCGCACCTCGTCGCTCGCCTCCACCGCGTGGTGGTGGACGTCGAGGACGCCCAGCGAGAGATCCTTGGTGAACGGGTCCTTCTCGAACATCGCCAGGAGGTCGAGGGCGCTGTGCGAGATCGCCAGGTCGAGATTATCGACCGGCAGGTCGAGGAGCCCGGGATAAATGGTCTCGAACGCGCCGAAGCAGGCGTGCACGATGTAGTAGGCCGGCAGCCCGTCCACCACGGCGTGCATCGCCTCCACCGCGAACGGCAGCTCCTCGGGTCGCACCGACAGTGCCGGCTCGTCGATCTGAACGATCTTCGCCCCCGCCTCCAGCAGCGCCGCCAGCTCCTTGCGGACCTCGCGGGCCAGGGCCAGGCAGGCGGCCTTCCGGTCGGGGTAGTGGTCGTCGAAGGACCAGTCCATGATCGTGTAGGGGCCGGTCAGCATCCCCTTCACCGGCCGCGCGGTGAGCGACTGGGTCCAGCGCCACCAATCCACGGTGATGGGGCCCGGCCAGGCCACCTCGCCGACGATGACGGGCTTGTGATAGTAGCGGTTGCCGTAGGAGCGGACCAGCCCGCCCCGGGCGAACCCGCGCAGCGTCTCGGCGAAGTAGGCGACCATGTCCCCCCGGTACTGCTCGCCGTCCACCAGGACGTCCACGCCCAGCTCTTCTTGGGTCCGGATCCAGTACTCGGTCGCCTGGCGCTCGAGGCGGTCCAGCTCGGCCCGCGTGATCGCGTTCCGCGCGACCTTGGCCCGCGCCTCGGTCAGATACTCGGGCTTGGGGAAGCTGCCCACCGTGGATGTCGGCAGCAGCGGGAGGTCGAGGCCGAGGGCGGTGAGCTTGGCGCGGCTCATCGGGCGCTCCTTCCGTACCCGCGGGCTAGTCGACCCAGCGTCTCCAGCTTGGCCCGGGCCCGCGCGCGGGGCAAGAACTCAAGGCCGCACGACGGCCCGAGGTACGCGGTCTCGCCGAGACGTGGCAGCACCTGGTCCAGGACCGGGTAGACGGCCGCCGCGGTCTCCAGCTTGGTGTTCCGGCCATCGATGACGCCGAGCCCGAGCACCTTCGCCGAGCCGGATTCGGCGATCCGCCGGCCGAGCTTCGGGCTATAGGTCAAGTCGAACCCCAGCACGTCCACCGGGAGCGACTGCAAGTCGTCGTACAGCGGGAGGGCGTCGCCGAAGTAGGTGTAGCAGGCCAGCCGGGCCCTCCCCCGGGCGGCCGCCAGCGTGGCCAGCGTCTGCCGCACGACGTCGATGTCCTCCGGGTGCTGGAGCAGGTACGGCTCGTCCACCTGGATCAGCTCGGCCCCGGCGCCGGCCAGATCGCTGACCTCCTGGGCCAGGACCTCGGCGTAGGCCTCGGCCAGCGCGCGACGGCTCTTGTGGCCACCTTCGAGGATCGAGCCCTGGGCCAGGCTGTAGGGACCCGTCAGCACCGGCTTGACCGGGCGCGGCGCCGCCGCCGCGGCGGCCACCTCGAACTCGCGGCGGAGGATCGGTCCGCGGCGAGCAAGGGCGCCGGCCACCACGGGCTGGCGGATGTAGAAGTTGGTGTCGAAGTAGCGGAGGAGCCCGTCAATCGTCACGTTGGTCAGCCCCCGGGCGAGGTGCGAGATCGGATCGTACCAGCGCACCTGGCCGTCGGTCGGCAGCTCCACCCCGGCCGCGATCTGCTCGGCGACCACCTCGCGGGTGACCGCGTCCTCCACCGCCTGCCACTCGGCTTCGGTGATCTCGCCCCGCTCTCGCTGGGCGTAGGCCCGGCGGTGACGCTGGCTCTCGGGGCTGTCGCCGATCCGGGGGTACGAGCCCGTGCTGGCCGCGATCAACTGCATCCGTTCCCTCCTGCCGCCGCGACTTCCCTCGTCATCTTCAGATTATGCACGGCCGGGCAGCGGCTTGCGCGCCGCGTAGCCCTCGTCGAGGCGGTGCCAGAAGCAGATCTGTTGCTCTCCGACCCGCCAGCAGAGGTTCACCTCGCGGTCGTCGAGAAGCGCCGGGAAGTCCACCAGGCCGAGCCCCAGATCCTTGGGGACGCCGCCCAGCGTGACGATGTCGCCCAACTTCTCCCGCAGCTCCGCCGTGAGTCGGGCCAGGCGGCCCTTGCGGGCCCGCCAGAATTCCTGGCTGATCCGGACACCGCCCGCGAGCATGATCGCTCGCTGGGCGGCCTGGAGGGCGGCCCGTGTCTCCCCGGCGGCCGCGTGACACTGCATGACGCGCCCCATCAGGAACTCCAGGCGCGGGATGAGCCGCTCGGCTTCCTCGACGGTGAAGTACCTCTTCGCCTCGTCAGGCATCATCACCCGTGGGTATGGGGCGGCGGCGGAACGACGACGACGAGGACGACCAGGGGAACGTCGCCCGGATTCGCCAGCCCGTGCTCCATGCCGGCCGGCGCGACGACGAGCACGCCGGGCTCGAGCCACTGCTCCTCGGCGCCAACGCGGATGCGGCCGACGCCCTCAATCCCGAGGTAGAGCTTGTCCTGATCCGCGTGGGTATGGGGCGCCTGCCCTTGACCGGGCCTCAGGCAGTAGAGATCGGCCTGACAGCGCGCGGTGCCGGCCAGACGGTGGCGGGCGAGCTTCGTGTCCTGGTACGCCACCCGGTCGCGAAGGCGGATCCGCTCCACCGTTAGGCCCGCGCCCACGCCGGCGCCGTGCCTTCCACCGACCACGATAGGAGCTCGACCGGATGGTGCGCGCGAACGGTCAGCCCGCGCTCGGCGAGGCCCATCCGGAGCTGGAGGAGGCAGCCGGGATTGCCGCTGACGACGACCTGGGCGCCGGTCTCGGCGATCCGGTCGAGCTTGCGCCGGAGCAGCTCCCCCGCGATCTCGGGCTGAAGCAGGTTGTACACGCCCGCCGAGCCGCAGCAGAAGTCGGCCTCCGGCAGCTCGACCAGCCGCAGATCCGGAATCGCCCGGAGCAGCGCCCGCGGCGCCTCGCGCACGCGCTGGCCGTGGGCAAGATGACACGGCTCGTGGTACGTCACGGTCAGCGGCAGCGGATGGCGCGGCTCGGGCAGCGCGGCCGCCAGCAGCTCGGTCACGTCGCGGACCCGGCCGGCGAGGGCGGCGGCCGCCGGCTCGTCGTCGAGCAGGTGGCCGTAGTCACGGAGCGCCGTCCCGCAGCCCGCCGCGTTGGTGACGATCCAGTCGGCTCCCTCGAGCGCCGCCACGTTGGCACGGGCGAGCCGCCGCGCTCCCGGCCGGTCGCCCCAGTGCAGGTGAAGTGCGCCGCAGCAGCGCTGGGCCGGCGGGACGAGGACGGTGTAGCCGGCGCGGCTCAGCAGCCGCGCCGTCGCCCGGTTCACCTCGGGGAACAGCAGGGCCTGGACGCACCCGCTGAGGAGCGCGACCGTGCCCCGCGAGGGGCCGGGGGGATCCAGACGGGCGGGCAGCGCCTCGCCGGTGCCGCCGTCGAGGACCGGCAGGAGCCGCTCCATGGCCCAGAGCCGCGGGACGGGCCGGAGCACGCCCGAGGCCCGCACCAGGCGCTGGAGCCCCGCGCGCTGGTAGAGCCGGAGCCCCCCCAGGAGCAGACGGAGCCGCCGCGGCTCGGGGAACGTGCCCAGGATGAGCCGGCCCAGGAGGCGCCGGGCCACCGGTCGCGGCACCCGCCGCTCGATCTGGCCTCGCGTCTGCTCGAGCAGGCGGCCGAACGGCACCCCCGAGGGACAGGCGCTTTCGCAGGCCCGGCACCCCAGACAGCGGTCCATGTGGAGGACGAGGTTGTCGGTGAGCCCGATCCGCCCTTCGCGGGCCGCCCGCATGAGGTAGATCCGCCCGCGCGGCGAGTCCATCTCCTGGCCGAGCACGCGGTAGGTCGGACACTGCGGCAGGCAGATGCCGCAATGGACGCAGTCGAGGATGCCCTCCCAGTCCGGTGGATCGTCGGTGTCGAACGCGCCGCTCGGGGGCGCGGGGTGGGTCAGGACGTCGGCCATGGGCTCAGATTCCCCCGACATAGCGGGCCGGGTTGAGCACCCCGCGAGGGTCGAACTCGGCCTTCAGTCGGCGCATGAGGTCGAGCGCCGGGCCCACGTCGCCCCAGACGTCGAGCGACGCCTTCCCGGCCGCCGGCGCGTGCTCCACGAGGCAAGGGGCTCCGAGCGGCGCCAGCCCCTCGCGGATCCGCGACACGAGCTCGCTTTCCGCCCCGCCTCCGCTGACCGTGAGGTGCAGCACGCCGTTCGCCACCTCCGCGATCGCCCGCAGGCTCCCCCGCACCACCGCCTCCACCGCACGGTAGGCCTTCACCACGTCGGTCGGCCGCGTCCCGATCCGCAGCGTGAGGCCCTCGCCGCCGGCCGGCCACGTGGTGTCGGTCACCCGCGTCCACCAGGCCTCGGCGTCGGCGACCGGAACCGGCGCCGCCCCGGTCCGCGCGCAGATCTCGGCGATCCGCGCCCCCTGCGCCCGCACGCCCTCGGCCACGCTGCCGACCGTGACGGCCAGCGCCGCCGGCGTCCCGGTGCGGCTGCCGAGGGTGGCCAGCGTCGCGCGGTCGAGCAGCTCCAGACGGCTCACCACGACCGGCGCGTCCATGATCCCGAGCGCGGCCTCCAGCGCCGCCTCCGGGCTCGCGAAGTCGAAGCGCCAGCTGGCCTCGGCGGCCGGCCGCGGGTGGAGCCGGAGGTTGGCGGCCACCAGGACACCCAACGTGCCCAGCGCGCCGACGTGGAGCTTCGGCATGTCGTAGCCGCTCACATTCTTGACGACACGCCCTCCGCCCTTGACCACGGTGCCGTCAGCCTGCACGACGGTGACCCCGAGGAGCAGGTCGCGGACGGTGCCGTAGCGCGCCCGATAGGGCCCGCTGGCGCCGGTCGCGATGATCCCCCCGACCGTGGACGCCGTGGCGCGCGCCGGGTCGAGGGGCAGGAACTGCCGGAACGACCGGAGGTGCGTCTCGAGGGCGCCCAGCGTGATCCCCGCCTCGACCGACACCGTCAGATCGGCCGGCTCGTGGGCGAGGACCCGGTCCAGCCGGTGGAGGGCCAGGACGAGGTCGAGCGCGCGCGGCGGGGCCCCCCAGTGGCGGCGGGTGCCTCGACCGAGGGGCGCCACGGCCAGGCCCTCGGCCGAGGCCAGGGCGAGGCAGCGACTGACCTCCTCGACGCGCCCCGGGGCGACGACCCACCGGGGTGCTCGTCCCTCGACGGCGAAGGCCGCCGCTGCGTCCCCCTCGAGGACGTGCGAGGCGCCCACGATCTCCGCCAGCGCGGGGCCAGTCACAGAGCCACCGTCAGGAGGGGACCTTCTGCGCCGGACCCGGGTCGAGGCCCGAGCCCCGCTAGGACGCAGGGAGGAGGCCCGCCGAGGCGTATGCCGCATACGTTGAGGCGGGCCGACGACCGAGGACGCCGCGGGGCGACGGGCATCGGCCCGGGTCCCGTCACACCCACATGCCCTCCGGGACCGCCTGGTGTCGCCCCGGCGCGACCGGATCGAGACAGGTTCCGCCCGCGGGCAGGACCTTGTCGGGATTCATGAGACCCCGGGGATCGAAGACCCGGCGGACGGCCGCCATCGCGGCGAGGTCGTCGGGGCCGAACATCCGGGCGAGCTTCTTGACCTTGTCCAGCCCCACGCCGTGCTCGCCCGTCACCACGCCGCCGGCCTCGATGCAGGCGTCCAGGACCTCGTCACACGTGGCGAGCGCCGCCTCGAACTGGCCCGGGATGCGCTCGTCGTAGCAGATGGTGGGGTGGAGGTTCCCGTCGCCGGCGTGGAAGACGTTGGCGATCACCAGGCCGTGGCGGGCGGCGATCGCCTGGACCTCGGCCATGACCTCGGGGAGCCGCGAGCGGGGCACGACGCAGTCCTGAATGAAGTAGCTGTGCGTGATCCGGCCGAAGGCCCCGGCCGCCCCCTTCCGTCCCTTCCAGAGGTCGGCCCGCTCCCGGTCGTCCTTGGCGACCCGGATCGTCAGCGCGCCCTTGGCCCGGCAGATCCGGGCCACCTCCTCCGCCTGCGTGGCGACCTCGGCCGCCGGCCCGTCGAGCTCGATGAGGAGCACGGCTTTGGCGTCGGCGGGATACCCGGCCTTGAGTCCCGCCTCCACGGCCCGGATCACCGGCTCGTCCATCGCTTCCAGCGCGGCCGGGATGATGCCCTGGCCGATGATGGCCGACACCGCCTCCGAGGCGACCTCGATCGAGGCGAAGGTCGCCAGGGCGGTCTCGACGGCCTCCCCCGCCCGCGTCAGCCTGACCGCCACCTTGGTGATGATGCCGAGGGTCCCTTCCGACCCCACCACCACCCCGGTCAGGTCGTAGCCTGGACGCTCGGGGACCAGGCCGCCGAGCCACACCACCTCCCCCGTGCCCGTCACCACCTCGAGGCCGAGGATGTGGTTGACCGCGCTCCCGTGCTTGAGGGCGTGGGGACCACCGGCGTTGGTGGCCGCGTTCCCGCCGATCGAGGAGACCATCTGGCTCGACGGGTCGGGGGCGAAGAAGTAGCCGCGGGTCTCGACGGCGCGGGTCAGGGCCAGGTTGATGACGCCGGGCTCCACCACCGCGTGGCGGTTGATGGGGTCCAGCTCGAGGATCCGGTCCATCCGGTTCACCCCGACCATGACCCCGCCCCGCGAGGCCACCGCCCCCCCGATGATCCCGGTGCCGGCGCCTCGCGGCACGATCGGGACGCCCGCCGCCAGGCAGAGCCGGACCACGCCCGCCACCTCGGCCGTGCTCCGCGGCAGCACCACGACGTCGGGGGCGCCCTTGTAGTAGACGAGCATGTCGCACTCGTAGACCAGGCAGTCGTCGGGGGCGGCGATGAGGGCGTCGGGCCCCACGATGTCGCGCAGGCGGTCCACGAAGCGAGGATCAAGACTCATGTGGCGGTCCAGAGTATGCTTGCCGGTCGGCAGGTCCCGACACCGACAGTTTATACGAAGCAGCCGGGCCGAGAGTTGAGGCGGGCCGACGACCGAGGACGCCGAGATGCGACGGTTATCGGCCCGGCTAGCCGATCTTCCAGGTGTCGCCCGAGACCAGCAACTTCGCGATGTCCCCCGGGCCGCGCTCGGAGAGGGCGCGCTGCTCCTGGTCGAGGAGCACGTCCTCGTAGATCGGCGCCTCCACGCTGGCCAGGACCCCGATGGGGATCGGGAACTCGGGGCTGGGCAGGCTGGCGAGGAGCAAGGCCGCCTGCGCATCGTGGGCGTCGTGGACCCACAAGGCCTGCTCGGGCACGTCCTTCACGCGGACGACCTTCGGGCGGACCCCCTCCAGGACGAGGCCCCGGCGGTCGTCGACGGGCCCGAAGACCAGGGGCTTCCCGTGCTCGAGCCGGAGCTCGTGCTGCATCTTCGACTCCCGGTCGTAGATGAGGTTCCAGGCCAGGTCGTTGTAGATGTTGCAGTTCTGGAGGATCTCCACGAAGCCGGCCCCCTTGTGGGCGGCCGCCTTCTTGAGGGTGTCCTCCATGTGGGCGATGTTCCGGTCCACGCTGCGGGCGACGAACGTCGCCCCCACCCCCAGCGCGAAGGCGCACGGGTTCACCGGGCGGTCGGCCGAGCCCATCGGCGTCGACTTGGTGACCTTGCCCAGCTCGCTGGTCGGCGAGTACTGCCCCTTGGTCAGCCCGTAGACCTTGTTGTTGAAGAGCAGGATGGTGAGGTTCACGTTCCGCCGGAGGACGTGCAGCATGTGGTTGCCGCCGATCGACAGCCCGTCCCCGTCGCCGGTCACCACGAAGACCTTGAGCTCGGGCCGGGCCAGCCGGAGGCCGGTGGCGATGGCCGGAGCCCGGCCGTGGATGGTGTGGAAGCCATAGGTGTTCATGTAGTAGGGGAACCGGCTCGAGCAACCGATCCCGGAGATGAACACGATCTCTTCCCGCGGGATGCCGAGGTCGGGCATCATCTTCTGGACGGCGCTCAGGATCGCATAGTCCCCGCACCCCGGGCACCAGCGGACGTCCTGGTCGGACTCGAAGTCCTTCTTCGTGTACTTGGGAACCGGCGGGACGGTGGTCCCGGTCGCGTCGCTCATCGCTTCTCTTCTTTCAGGAGCTGATTGATCGCCTCGCGGATTTCCTCGGTGGCCAGCGGCACGCCGCGGACCCGGTTGAAGCCGACGGCGTCCACCAGGTACTCGGCGCGCAGCACGCGCACCAGCTGGCCGCTGTTGATCTCGGGGACGAGCACCCGCCGGTACTGACGGAGAATCTGGCCGAGGTCGGGCGGGAGCGGGTTCAGGTGGCGGAGGTGGACGCTGGCCACCGCGGCCCCTTCCATCTGGGCGTCCTCGACGGCGGCGGTGATGGCTCCGTAGGTCCCGCCCCAGCCGACCACCAGGAGGTCCCCGGCGGCCGGGCCGTTGATCGTGGTGGGCGGGATCTCCTGGGCGACCCGGCGGACCTTCTCGGCTCGCAGCTTGACCATCAGCTCGTGGTTGTCGGGGTCGTAGGAGACGTTGCCGGTGATGTGCTGCTTCTCCAGGCCGCCGATGCGGTGCTCGAGCCCGGGCGTGCCCGGACGCACCCAGGGCCGGGCCAGCGTCGCCTCCTCCCGCAGGTAGGGGAAGAACCCGGCCGTCTCGGTCCGGAAGCGAACCTCGATGTCGGGGAGCGTCTTGACGTCGGGGATCAGCCAGGGCTCGGCGCCGTTGGCGAGGTAGCCGTCGGAGAGCACGATGACCGGCACCATGTACTTGATGGCGATCCGGATCGCCTCGTAGGCGATGAAGAAGCAGTCGCCGGGGGTGGCCGGGGCCAGGACCACCACCGGGCACTCGCTGTTCCGGCCGTAGAGGGCCTGGAGGAGATCGGCCTGCTCGGTCTTGGTCGGGAGCCCGGTCGAGGGGCCGCCCCGCTGGATGTCGAAGACCACCAGCGGCAGCTCGGCCATCACGGCGAGGGCGATGCCCTCCGACTTGAGAGCCAGCCCGGGGCCGCTCGTCGCGCAGCAGCCGATGGCCCCGCCGAACGCCGCCCCAATGACCGACCCGATGGCCGCGATCTCGTCCTCGGCTTGCATCGTCCGCACGCGGAAGCGCTTGTGCTGGGCGAGTTCGTGGAGGACGTCGCTGGCGGGGGTGATCGGATAGGCCCCGTAGACCACGGGCAGCTTCGTCCGCTGGGCGGCGGCCAGGATGCCCCAGGCCAGCGCCCGGTTGCCGGTCATGCTGCGGTACACCCCGGGCGGCATCTCGGCCGGCTCGATCCCGTAGCACTCGCTGAAGATCTCGGCCGTCTCGCCGAAGTGGTAGCCGGCCTTCAGGGCCCGGGTGTTGGCCTCGGCGATCTCGGCGCTCTTGGTGAACTTCTTCGTGATCCAGTCCAGCGTGGGCTCGATCGGGCGCGTGTAGATCCAGGAGACGAGCCCCAGCGCGAAGAAGTTCTTGCAGCGGTCCTTCTCCTTGGCGTTGAGCGGCAGCCCCTCCAGCGCGTCCATGGTGAGGCGGGTGATGTCCACCTTGTGGAGGCGGTAGCGCTCGGCCAGGGTCGTGTCGTCCAGCGGGTTGGCCGTGTAGCCGGCCCGGTCGAGGTTCTTCTTCTCGAAGGCGTTGGTGTTCAGGATCAGGAGCCCGCCCTCCTTGAGGTCGGGCAGGTGGACCTTGAGGGCGGCCGGGTTCATGGCCACCAGGCAATCGAGCCGGTCGCCCGGCGTGTAGACCCGACGGCTCCCGAACTGGAGCTGGAAGCTGGAGACCCCGAACAGCGTGCCGGCCGGCGCCCGGATCTCGGCCGGGAAGTTGGGCAGGGTGGCCAGGTCGTTCCCCGCCCAGGCCGACTCGGTGGTGAACTGCTCGCCGGTGAGCTGCATCCCGTCGCCCGAGTCGCCGGCAAACCGGACGACCGCGCGGTCGAGCTCGCGCCTGGGCTTGGCGGATACGGTCGGCGCCGCCGCCGTGACCTCATTCATGAACGCCTGTCTCCTATCTCAGCCCGCGTCCACCTCGTGCGGACGCTTGATTTTCCCTCGGAGGGGGGCTCCGCCCCCCTTCCGAACCTCCCCCCGGGAAGGGTTGCGCCGGCAAAGCCGGCGCTCGGAAGGCCTCGACCCGAGCCCGTGGACGGGCAACCCCACACCGCTGTCCTGGCGCGACCCCATTATCCGGCGTCCACCTCGTGCGGACGCTTGATCACATCGCCAGGTCGAAGGTTCAGCACAGCTTCCGGGAAGAGGTGGGCCAGCCACTTGATGAAGTCGTGGACCGTGACGATGCCGATGGGCCGGTGGGCCTCGTCCACCAGCGGAATCGTCCGGTAGCCGGCCACGCTCATCCGATTGACCGCGTAGCAGACCCGGTCGCGCGGAGTCAGCGCTTCCGGATCGCGCGTCATGACCTCGGCCAGCGGCGTGGCGTCCGGGTCCAACCCCCGGCCGACGACCCGGGTGAGGAGGTCCCGTTCGGTGAAGATGCCGGTCAGCCGGCCCGTCCGGTCGATCACCAGGACCCCCGGCTGACGGCCGGCCAGCATCCGGGCGACCGCCCCCTGGACGGGGGTCGTCTCGGGGAGGCAGATCGGCTCGGTCGGGCTGAGCGTATTGATCGTGTCGCTCAACAGCGCACTCTCGAGCTCGCGGAAGTCGCGCTCGAAGGCTGCCGAGTATTCGTCTTCGAACTCTGTCATGGCTGCGCACCTCCCACCGGGCGCACACCCTCCCCGAAGCTGCGACGGGGTCGATCCCGTGGACCACCTGGAGGCGCAGACCACATCGTACCCAAGTGCCTGTCAGTTAGCAACTTTAGATGGGGTGGTCAGACCCGCGGCCAATCCGGCGTCAGGGGGTCCGGGGCGCAACTCGGAAGCGGAGACTCGGGGGCCTAGCTCAGATCTCCAGGACCTTGGGGAAGTCGGTCAGATTCCGGCAGCCGCCGGGCTGGATCAGAACCATGTCCTCGATCCGGACGGCGCCCCAGCGGGGGTAGTAGAGGCCCGGCTCGACCGTCACGACGTGGCCGGTCCGGAGGGTGTTCGCGACCTTGGACACCCGGGGCGCCTCGTGGATGTCGAGGCCCACGCCGTGGCCGGTGCCGTGGAAGAAGCCCTGCATCCGACCGTCCACCATGCCGGTCTCGAAGCCGGCCCGCTCGAGGACCGCCGTGACCTCCCGGTGGACCTCCTGGCCATCCACCCCGTCGGCGCACAGCTCGATGCCCCGGAGCTGGGCGGCCAGCACCGCGTCGTACATCCGCTTGAGGGGGTCGGAGGCGCGCCCCCGGACGACGGTGCGGGTCATGTCGGCCCAGTATCGGGTCCGCGTCGAGCGCGGGAAGACGTCGAGGACCAGCGACTGGTGGGGCAGGATCGGCCCCGAGCCCTCGTTGTGAGGGTCCACGCCCTGGACGCCGGGGGCCACGATGGTGTGCTGACCGAGGCACTCGTCCTCCATCATGGAGAAATGCATCACCCACCGCAGGGTCTCGGCGGTCAACACCTTGTCCCGCCAGTAGAGCCGGTCGCCCCGGATGTCGCTCTGCCGGAGGGCGTCCAGGGCCCGCCCGACCGCGCGCTCGGTGGCGCGCTGGGTGGCCTCGATCGCGGCGACCTCGTCGGGGCGCTTGACCACCCGCTCCTCGAAGAACGGGTCACGCTTCCAGGCCAGCCGGATCCCCCGCTCCCGGAGCCGGTCGGCGTGCTCGACCCCGAAGCTGGCCGGGACGAGCACGTCGGTCACCCCGTATTCCTCGAGGACCTCGGCCAGCGTGTCGATGAGGGTCGGCTGGGCGACGCGTTGCCTGGCCTTGGCCTCGTAGGCCGAGTAGGCCAGCACCTCGTCCACCCGGGATTCGGCTTTGGCGCGGTCCAGCTCGAGGTCGCTCATGAGCAGGAGCTTCCGCTCGCCGACCTGGAGGAAGACGAAGGGGTCGGGGGCCAGGAACCCGCTGACCCAGTAGAGGTTGGAGTCGTGCTCGCTGGCCGCAATGATGAGGATGGCCGGGTCAGCCATGGCTCTTCCGCCTTTCGTACAGGATGACCGGATGGGGCTGCGCGGCGACCTCCTCTACGTTGGCAATCCCCAGCTCGCCGCGCTGGATCCCTCGGCGGGGGGCTACGCCCCCCTCCGATACCTCCCCCAAAATTGCGCCGGCAAAGCCGGCGCTCGGAGCGCTTCGGTCGGGAGCGCATGGACTCATGTCGCGTGGCGGCGTTGATACAGGATCACAGGGTTCGGCTGCGCGGCGACCTCCTCTACGTTGGCAATCCCCAGCTCGCCGCGCTGGAAGAGGTATTCGACGTGGGCCCCCGCTTCCTCGAGGGCGAGCAGGCGCGTGTAGCCCCCCCGCTCGCCGAAGAGGGCCCGGCTCACCTCCAGGAGAGTTCGGGGCTCGACGCAGATCTCGAGCACGCGCTCGAGCCGCTCCCGGTGGTGGGCGGCGATGGCGTCGATGCGGGCCCGCAGGTCCCGGATCTCCTCCTCGTGTCCGGGAAGGGCCAGGCTGATCCCGGGGAGGCGGCGCACCTTCTCCAGCGATTGCAGGTACAGCTCCAGCCCGCAGAACGGGGTGATGGACGCCGGCGACTGGTGCGGGGTGATCCGCGGGAGCACGTGGTCGGCCGTGAACAGGACGTCGTCCACCTGCAGGCAGATCTGCCCCGGGCAGTGGCCCGGGACGTGGTGGACGACGTAGCCGTGGGCGAGACGTTCCCCGTCCTTGAGCTTCCGGTCGAGGCGGACCGACTTGAAGAAGCTCTTGCCGGACCGGTAGAGCGTCTCCAGCTCTTCCCGGGCGCTCGCGTCGAGCCCCGAGCGCTCGAGGAAGACCCGGATGTCCTTGGAGGCCAGCACGATCCGCTCCTCGAAGTTCTGGAGGACGCGGGCGTCCAGCTCGTGGATGTAGATGGCGGCGCCGGTGTGGGCCTGGAACCAGCCGACGTAGCCGAAGTGGTCGATGTGGGAGTGGGTGATGACGACGTGCTGGATGCTCTCCAGCCGCACCCGCTCGTTGAAGTGGGTGGCGAGGGCCTCGAAGCCGCCGTGGAGGTCCTCGACGGACTGGGGAAGGCCGGACCCGACGTCCACCAGCGTGGACGTCCCGCGATCGAGGATCAGGTAGATGTTGTTGATGTGGTTGTCAAAGGTCTCGACCGGGATCCGATAGATGCGGGCGCCGGTGTTGGTCTCGAAGCGCGCAAGCGGAGCACGGGTGCTGGCCATGCCGTTCAGTTTACCAGCAAGCCGCGGCCGGCCGGCTACGGGAGCGGCGCCGGGAGGTCGGAGCGGCCCATGAGGTACTGATCGATCCCGCGCGCCGCGCTCCGGCCCTCGGCGATCGCCCACACGATCAGCGACTGGCCGCGCTGCATGTCGCCGGCGGTGAAGACGCCGGGCACACTGGTCATCCAGGTCGCATCGCGCCAGACGGTCCCCCGCTCGGTGAGCCGGACGCCCAGCTCGGTCAGCAGGCCGCCCCGCTCGGGCCCCAGAAACCCCATCGCCAGCAGCGCCAGGTCACACGGGAGCGTGAATTCGGTCCCCGGGATCTCCCGAAAGGTGAGGCGGCCGTTCTCCCGCACGGGCTCCGCCTGGACCGCCTCCAGGGCCCGGACCTGTCCGTGCCCGTCTCCCAGGAAGCGTCGGGTCGAGACCGCGTAGACGCGCTCGCCGCCCTCGGCGTGGGCCGAGGAGACCCGGTAGATGTTCGGCCACTGCGGCCACGGATTGTCCGACGCCCGCTGGTCGGGCGGGCGAGGCAGGATCTCGAGCTGGTGGACGGAGCGGGCGCCCTGCCGGTGGACCGTGCCCAGGCAGTCGGCGCCGGTGTCGCCGCCCCCGATGATCACGACATGCTTGTCCCGGGCGGTGATGAACTCAGCCTCGGGGATCGGATCGCCCTCGCAGCGCCGGTTCTGGAGCGTGAGGTAGTCCATCGCGAAGTGAATGCCCTGGAGCTCCCGCCCCGGGATCGCAAGGTCCCGCGCCGCGCAGGCGCCGCCGGCGAGCAAGATGGCGTCGAAGTCGCGCTGGAGATCGGCGACCGGCAGCGTCACCCCCACGTGGGCGTTGGGGACGAGCTTCACGCCCTCCCCCTCCAGCTGCCGGAGCCGGCGCTCGAGCACGCACTTCTCCATCTTGAACTCGGGGATCCCGTAGCGGAGGAGACCTCCGATGCGGTCCGCGCGCTCGAAGACGGTGACCCAGTGACCGGCCCGGGCCAGCTGCTGGGCGGCGGCCAGCCCGGCCGGCCCCGACCCGACGATGGCGACCGACTTGCCCGTCGCCACCGCCGCCGGCTCGGGGCCGACCCAGCCGGCGGCGAAGGCATGGTCGATGATCGCCAGCTCGATCGCCTTGATCGTCACCGGATCGTCGTTGATGCCGAGGACACAGGAGCCCTCGCAGGGCGCCGGGCAGAGGGTGCCGGTGAACTCGGGGAAGTTGTTGGTCGCGTGCAGCCGGTCGATCGCCTTCCGCCAGTCGTTGCGGTAGACGAGGTCGTTCCAGTCGGGGATCAGGTTCCCGAGCGGGCACCCCTGATGGCAGAAGGGGATGCCGCAGTCCATGCAGCGAGCCCCCTGCCGCCGCAGCGGCTCGGCCGCCCAGGGCCGCAGGACCTGCTTCCAGTCGCGGATCCGCTCCTCGACCGGCCGGTAGGGTTGCTTCTCCCGCTTGAACTCGACGAAGCCCGTTACCTTACCCATGCCGACCGGACGCCTACCCGTGGGCGCCTTCCATGACAGCCTTCTCCCACGGGATCCCCTGTGCCTCCGCCCGCTGCATCGCCTCGAGCGCCCGCTTGTAGTCGCGCGGCATCACCTTCACGAAGTGGGGCTGCGTCCCCTCCCAGTTGGCGAGAATCTTCTCCGCCACGCTGGAATCGGTATAGCGGACGTGGCAGGCCAGCAGGTGGCGCACCTCCTCGATATCCTCGGGTTGGAGCAGCGGCTCGACGTCCACCATGCCGAGGTTGCAGCGCCGCCGGAAGTCGCCCGCGCCGTCCAGCACGTAGGCCACCCCGCCCGACATGCCGGCCGCGAAGTTCCGCCCCGTCCCCCCGATGACCACCACCCGCCCGCCCGTCATGTACTCGCAGCCGTGGTCCCCCACCCCCTCCACCACCGCGTGGGCGCCGCTGTTGCGGACCGCGAAGCGCTCGCCGGCCACCCCGCGGAAGTAGGCCTCGCCGCCAGTGGCGCCGTACAGGACCACGTTGCCGACGAGGATGTTGTCCTCGGGGACGAAGGTCGCCTCCCGGGGCGGGTAGACGACGATCTTGCCCCCCGAGAGCCCCTTGGCCATGTAATCGTTGGAGTCGCCCTCCAGGATCAGGGTGACGCCGCGGGGCAGGAAGGCGCCGAAGCTCTGGCCCGCCGAGCCGGTGAAGTGGATCCGGATGGTGTCCTCGGGCAGCCCCTCGCCGCCGTAGCGACGGGTGATCTCGTAGCCGAGGATGGTGCCCACCGTGCGGTTCACGTTCCGGATCGGCAGTCGCAGGTCCACCGGGACCTTCCGCTCCAGCGCGTCCCGACACAAGGGCACCAGGGTCGTCACGTCGAGCGACTTCTCGAGCCCGTGCTCCTGCTCGCGGACCCGGCGCACCGCGACCTCGGGGCCGACGTCCGGGCGGTAGAGGATGTTGGAGTAGTCGAGCCCGCGCGCCTTCCAGTGATCGACCGCCTGGCGGACGTCGAGCCGGTCCACCCGGCCGATCATCTCGTCCATGGTTCGGAAGCCGAGCCGGGCCATCAGCTCCCGCACCTCCTGGGCGATGAACCGGAAGAAGTTCTCCACGAACTCGGGCTTTCCGGTGAAGCGCTTCCGCAGCTCGGGATCCTGCGTCGCCACCCCCACCGGGCAGGTATTGAGGTGGCAGACCCGCATCATGATGCAGCCCACGACGACCAGGGGCGCGGTCGAGAAGCCGTACTCCTCGGCCCCGAGCAGGGCGGCGATCGCCACGTCGCGCCCGGTCTTCATCTGGCCGTCGGTCTGGACCACGATACGGTCCCGCAGCTTGTTGAGGACCAGCACCTGCTGGGTCTCGGCCAGCCCCAGCTCCCACGGGATGCCGCCGTGCTTGATCGAGGTGAGCGGGGAGGCGCCGGTGCCGCCGTCGTGGCCGGAGATCAGGACGACATCGGAGAAGGCCTTGGCCACCCCGGCCGCCACCGTGCCCACCCCGACCTCGGCCACCAGCTTCACGTGGATGCGCGCCCGCGGGTTGGCGTTCTTGAGGTCGTGGATGAGCTGCTTGAGGTCCTCGATCGAGTAGATGTCGTGGTGGGGGGGTGGCGAGATGAGTCCGACGCCGGGGGTCGAATAGCGGACCTTGGCGATCCAGGGATAGACCTTGTGGCCGGGAAGCTGGCCGCCCTCGCCGGGCTTGGCCCCTTGCGCCATCTTGATCTGGAGGTCGTTGGCGTTCACCAGGTACTCGCTGGTCACGCCGAACCGGCCGGAGGCGACCTGCTTGACCGCGCTCCGCCGCCAGTCCCCGTTGGGGTCGCGCTGGTAGCGGGCGGGGTCCTCGCCCCCTTCCCCGGTATTCGAGCGGCCGCCGAAGCGGTTCATGGCGATGGCCAGCGTCTCGTGGGCCTCCTGGCTGATCGAGCCGTAGGACATCGCCCCGGTGGCGAAGCGCTTCATGATCGACTCGACCGGCTCCACCTCCTCGAGCGGCAGCGGGGGCGCGACGAACTTGAACTCGAAGAGGCCGCGGAGGGTGGCCAGATTGCGGCTCTGGTCATCGACCGCCCGGGTGTAGTCCTTGAAGATCCGGTACTGGCCGGTCTGGGTGGCGTGCTGCAGCTTGAAGACCGTCTCCGGGTTGAAGAGGTGGTATTCCCCGTCCCGGCGCCATTGGTATTCGCCACCCCCGTCCAGCTCGGCGGCGCCCACCGGCCGCTCAGGGTAGGCCTGCTGGTGGCGGCGCCGCACCTCCTCGGCGATCACCTCGACGCCGATCCCGCTCACCCGGGAGGCGGTGCCGGCGAAGTAGCGGTCCACCAGCTCGCGATTGAGGCCGATGGCCTCGAAGATCTGGGCGCCGCAATAACTCTGCAGCGTGGAAATCCCCATCTTGGCCATGACCTTCAAGATCCCCTTGTTGAGGGCTTTGATGTAGTTCTTGACCGCCGGGGCCCGGTCGATGCCGGTCAGCAAGCCCTCCCGGATCATGTCGTCGAGGCTCTCGAAGGCCACCCACGGGTTCACGGCCCCGGCCCCGTAGCCGAGCAGCAAGGCCACGTGGTGGACCTCGCGGGCGTCGCCGGTCTCCACCACCAGCCCGCAGCGCGTCCGCTCGCCCCGGCGAACGAGGTGGTGATGGAGGGCGGCGGTGGCGAGCAGGCTCGGAATGGCGGCTTGCTCGCGGCTCACGCCGCGGTCGGACAGGATGAGGATGTTGTAGCCGTCGGCGATGGCCCGACTGGCCCGCCGCTGGAGGGTCTCCAGCGCCCGCTCGAGTCCGGCGGCGCCCTCCGCGATCGGGTACAGCATGGGCAGCGGCGCGGCGCGAAACCCCCGCTCGCTGACGTGGGCGATCCGGGCCAGCTCTTCGCTGGAGACGACCGGGTCCTTGAGGACGATCTGCCGGCACGACTCGGGCTCCGGCTCGAGCAGATTCCGCTCCGGCCCGATGGTGGACTCCATCGACGTGACCAGCTCCTCGCGGATCTGGTCGAGCGGCGGGTTGGTGACCTGGGCGAAGAGCTGCTTGAAGTAGTCGTAGAGGAGCCGTGGCCGGTTGGAGAGCACGGCGAGCGCGGTGTCGGTCCCCATCGAGCCCACCGGCTCCACGCCCTGCCTGGCCATGGGCCCGAGGAGGATCCGCAGATCCTCGTGGGTGTAGCCGAAGGCGATCTGGCGCTGGAGCACGGTGGCGTGGTCGGGCTCGGGCACCGGGTGGGCCGGCAGGTCCTCGAGGTGGACGAGGTTGGCCCGCAGCCACTCGGCATACGGGTGGTCGGCGGCGAGCCGACGCTTGATCTCCTCGTCATCCACGATGCGACCCTCGGCGGTATCCACCAGGAAGATCCGGCCGGGGTGCAGCCGCTCCTTGAGCGCGATGTTCCCGGGCGGGATGTCGAGGACACCCACCTCGGACGCCATGACGACCAGGCCATCCTTGGTCACGTAGTAGCGCGAGGGTCGAAGGCCGTTCCGGTCGAGCACGGCCCCGATGACGGTGCCGTTGGTGAACGCGATGGAGGCGGGGCCGTCCCACGGCTCCATGAGCGAGGAATGGTACTCGTAGAACGCTCGCCGCTCCGGGCTCATGGACTCGTGGTGCTGCCACGGCTCCGGGATCATCATGAGGATCGCGTGGGGCAGCGAGCGGCCGTTCATGACGAGGAACTCCAGCACGTTGTCGAACGTCGCCGTGTCGGACAACCCCTCCCGGGTGACGGGCAGGACCTTCTTGAGGTCGTCGCCGAAGAGCTTCGACCGGCAGAGGGCTTCGCGGGCCCGCATCCAGTTGATGTTGCCGCGCAGCGTGTTGATCTCGCCGTTGTGGGCGATGTAGCGGTAGGGATGGGCGAGTGGCCACGACGGGAACGTGTTCGTGCTGAAGCGCTGGTGGACCAGCGCCAGCGCCGACTCCACGGCGGGGTCGATCAGATCCGGGTACATCGTTTCGATCTGGTCGGCGCTGAGCATCCCCTTGTAGATGAGCGTGTTGGACGACAGGCTCGGCACGTAGGCAAAGGTGTTCTCGGGGATGTCGAGCGCGGCCATCGTCTTCTCGAACAGCCGGCGGATCACGTAGAGCTTGCGCTCGAAGTGGGCGTGATCGCGCAGGGCCTGGCCGCGGCCGATGAAGACTTGCTTGATGGCGGGCTCGACCGACCGGGCGCTGGCGCCGAGCGGCCGATCGTCGGTGGGGACGTCGCGCCAGCCGAGGAGCCGCTGGCCCTCTTCCTCGACGATCGAGTGCAGCACCGCGCGCACCTTGTCCGCCTGGGGGGGATCGCGAGGAAGGAAGACGAGTCCGGCCCCGTATTCGGTCACCGGGGGCAGCGGGATGCCGAGCTGGGTGCACTCGCGCCGGAGGAACCGGTCGGGCATCTGGACCAGCACGCCGGCCCCGTCGCCGGTGTTCGGCTCGCAGCCGCAGGCGCCGCGGTGGAGGAGGTTCTTGAGAACGGTGAGCGCCTGCCGGACGATGGCGTGGGACTTCCGGCCCTTGATGTCCACCACGAAGCCGACGCCGCACGCATCGTGCTCGTGGCGGGGATCGTAGAGGCCCTGGGCGGGGGGAACTCCCGGCATCGTCATCGGCGTCCCTCGGTCAGGCCGCAGCCTGCTCCTCAAAACCCTCCATCGTCGGGGTGTTTCAGCGAGGGTACACCGACGGCGAGCATTAGCCAAGCCAAAAATCACAAAAACATCGCATTAGCGCGGCTAATGAAGTATGCTGGCCGCCGTGAACCTGGAGACGCTCACGCTCTACTGCGACGTCGTGCGCCTGCGGAGCTTCTCCCGCGGCGCGGCGGCCAACGGCGTCTCGCAGTCGGCGGCCAGCCAGGCGATCCAGCAGCTGGAGACGGAGCTGGACGTGGTGCTCCTCGACCGCTCGCGGCGCCCGCTCCAGCCGACCGAGGAAGGACGGGGCTTCTACGAGGCGTGTCGGGGACTGCTCCAGGCGTTCGAGAAGGCGCGGGCCGACCTGGCCGCGGCCCGCCAGCGGGTGGAGGGGACGATCCGGGTGGCCGCGATCTATTCGGTGGGGCTCCACGACATGAGCCGGCACATGCAGCCGTTCATGGCGATGTACCCGCAGGCGCGGGTGCTCCTCGAGTGTCTCCACCCCCACAAGGTCGTGGAAGCGGTCGTGAACGACGAGGCCGACCTGGGGATCCTCTCCTACCCGGCCCCCACCCGCGCCCTGGAGGTGATCCCGCTCCGGTCCGAGCCGATGGTGCTGGTGACCCACCCGAGCCACCGGCTGGCCCGCCGCCGGCTGGTCGGACCGGTCGAGTTGCAGGGGGAGTCGTTCGTGGCCTTCGACGCCGACCTCCCCATCCGCAAGACGATCGACCGGGTGCTGAAGCAGCACAACATCCGGGTCAACGTGGTGATGGCGTTCGACAACGTGGAGACGATCAAACAGGGGATCGGCATCGCGGCGGGGGTCAGCATCCTGCCCCGGCCCACCGTGCTGAAGGAGATCGAGATCCGGACGCTGTCGGCCGTGCCGCTCGCCATGCCCGGGCTGGTCCGGCCGATCGGGATCATCCGCCGGCGCAACCGCCGCCTGACCCCGGCCGTCACCCGCTTCGTGGAGCTCCTGCAGAAGGCCGACGAGGCCGGCCCATCCCGCACCGCGGAGCCGGGGCAATCCCGGAGCGCCGACCGGTCCGAGGCCTAATGGGTTGGGCGGCAGCCCCAGCCAACTCCGAGCTTACCGCGCCCGTCCGCTCCAAGGCGTCGTTGGACCGTTGCTCTTCGGCACCCCACCCGAGAGCTGGAGTGCCGCAGTTGGCACGCGAGGGCCCGGACGCCCATCTTCATTCGACACCGAGATAAGGCTTGAAAGCAGCCTTGGTAATGTCCCGAGTCCGAGTCCACGCCGTCAACGTCTCCGCCACTCCGTTCATGAGCGTCACGCGGCCTTGGTCGTCCGTGGCGATGAGGGCGTCCCCGATGCTCGCGAGCGTGACTCTGAACCGGCTCTCAGACTCCGCGACCGCTTCGGCCGCTATCCGAGCGGCCTGCTCGCGGCCACGCTCCCGGACCGCTCGGCTTAGCAGAACCGTGGCGGCGGTGAGGAGCACCAACGCGAGCCCGAGCCCCCCGACGGTGGTGTACGTGGCCGCCCGAGCGTGTCGGTCCTCGACCGCCGTACGTTCCGAGAGAAGGCGGTTTTCCTCGGCGCGGATCGCCGCGACGACGGTGCGGATGCGGTCCATGACCTGCTTGCCATCCCCGCCAAGGACGATGCGAGCCGCCGCGGCAGGCCCTTCGCTTCGGTAGGCACCGATCGTCGCGTTGAGTTCGTCCAGCTTCTGCCGAATCAGGCCGTCGAGCGCGGCGAGATGCTCCTGCTGGCTCCGATTGTCGATCGTGAGCTGACGGAGCCGCTCGAGACGTTCCGGAATCGACGCGACTGCCGTCCCGTAGGGCTGGAGGTAGGATGCATCACCGGTAACCAGAAACCCTCGCTGTCCTGTCTCGGCATCCTTGATCAGCGACAAGAGGACGTCCGCCGCGCTCCGGACCGTCAGGGTGTGCTCGACCGACCGGGCGGCCTCCCGCAGTTCGGCCAGACGGCGATAGGACATCCACCCGAGAGCCGCGAGCAGCGCACACGCCAACGCGAAGGCCAGGACGCTCAGACGCCAGACCGTGAGGCTTCGCATCGACGCCGCCTTGGGCGGGGGCTCTTCGGCGTGGAACGAGCCATCCCGGGGCACGTCAATTCACCCTGGACGGCGGAGCGCGAGGGACAACACACCGAGAAGGCGGGTTCACCCGAGTGAGGATGACGCTTGGTTGGTCGCTGCGGAGGATGCCATGGTCTTGCCCACGTTGGATTGCCGCCCGGCAGGGTGGCGCGCGGGATCCTGACGGCGGTGTCGGTTCAAGGTCCGGCGGTGGGCAGGGCGCGGGGATCGACACCGTTGAGGTCGGGTGCGTTGGGGGCGTCCGATTCGGGAGCGGACCCTGGTCGAGTGATTCAGGGAGCCGCGAGACGAGCAAACCGGCGCGCGGGCTCAACGCTGGTCGCCGCCACGTCGAGCACTTGGACGAGCGCACGGTGGAGCTCGGCATCGTGACGGGCGGTGCGGATGTCAAACGGGTCAGGAACCGTGGCGTGCGCCACGGCGCGAAGGGCGAAGAACACGACGAAAGGCAGCACCCGCAACATCAGGCAGCGGTTCCCGGTGCCGCTACTATGGGGGCGAAGCGCAGACGTTGTCAACGTTTCAAGAAGCGCTGACCAAGCTCTTGAAGTGCGGGGCGAAGAGCCGCCAGTCCCATGGTCAGGGTTTCGAGGGTCGCGCCGCGAGGCTCGCGATGATCGTCCTGAACTCCCCGGGATCCACCGGCTTCGGCACGTGCATGCTATAGCCGGCCGAGAGCGAAAGCACCCGATCCTGCGGGCGACCGTACGCGGTCAGTGCGACAGCGGGAGTCTTGCCTCCCTGCGCCTCATCCAGTGCGCGGACCTTCCGGATCAGCGTGTAGCCGTCCTCTCCGGGCATCTCGATGTCCGACACCAGGACGTCGGGACGCCACGCCCGCAGCACCTCCAGCGCCTCGGACGCGGACCGACAGCCCCGGACGATCGCCCCGGCCTCCGTGAGGATCGCGGTCGCGAGGTCGACGGCGTCCGGGTCATCGTCGACGACGAGCAGCCGCAGCCCGTCGAGGCGGGCACTGGCCGATGAGAGCGGCATCGACGCCGCCGTAGGATGCACGCGCGGAACCGCCTCTGGAGGAATCTGCGCGATCGAGAGAGGGAGCTTCACGATGAAGGTCGCCCCCAGGCCGGCGCCGAGGCTCTGGGCGGCGACGGTGCCCCCGTGCAGCTCGACCAGGTGCTTCACCAGCGCGAGACCGAGACCGAGGCCCGTGTGCGACCGCGTGCTCGAGCTATCGCCCTGCCGGAACCGGTCGAAGACGAACGGGAGCATGTCGGGCGCGATGCCCTCTCCCGTGTCGCTGACCACAATCTCGACGTGGGAGTTGACGCGCTGCAGGTGGACCTGGACCCGGCCGCCTTTCGGGGTGAACTTCACTGCGTTCGTCAGCAGATTCCACACGACCTGCTGGAGCCGGTCGGGATCCCCGGTGATCGGCCCGGCACCAGGGTCGAGCACGCTCTGGAGCCGAATCCCCTTCGCCTCGGCGGCCGGACGGATGGTGTCGAGCGCCGCCTCCACGACGGCCTCGAGGTCGACCGAACGGACATTCAAACGCAGCTTCCCGGTGATGACCCGAGAGACATCGAGCAGCTCGTCGATCAGCTGGACCTGGGCGTTCGCGTTCCGCACGATCACGTCCAGCGCCCGGGCCGCCGCGTCCTTCGCGAGCTGTCCGGCCTGCAGCATCCGCGCATACCCGTAGACCGCATTGAGCGGGGTCCGCAGCTCATGCGACAGCACGGCCAGGAACTCATCCTTGGCGCGGTTGGCGGCTTCCGCCTCCGTGCGGGCCGCGTGTTCACGCGCCACCAACCGATTCCGCTCCTGATCGGCCCGCACCCGTTCGCTGACGTCCCGGATGATCACCGTGTACAGCTTCTGGCCGGCGACGCGGGTCTGCGAGATGGTCGCCTCCATCGGGAACTCTTCGCCGTCCGCGCGAAGCGCGGCGAGGAGGCGTTGCGCGCCCATCGCCCGCGTCGTCACGCCGGTCTCACCGAACTGCCGGATGTGGCGGTGGTGGACCTCTCGCACCGCGACCGGGATGAATCGCTCCAGGGGAGCGCCGATCACGTCGCGGCTCGGGCATCGGAACATCTTTTCGGCCGCCGCGTTGAACAGCATGATGCGCTCATCCGGGTCGATGGTGATGATGGCATCCATCGCCGACTCGAGGATGCCCATGTGCCGCTCCGTGGATTCCCGAAGCGCCTCCTCGGCTCGCTTCCGCTCCGTGCTGTCCGCCACCACGGTCACCACGCCGGTGATCGCGCCGGTGGCGTCGCGGATCGGAGAGCTCGCGACACTGAGGTCGACCGGCGCCCCGCCCTTCCTCTGCCGGCGGACATCCCCGGTGAAGACCCCGCCCCGGAGCGACACGTCGAGGTTCGCTCGAAACTCCTCCCACTTCTCGGGCGGGATGAGGGGAAGCGGGCGACCCAGGACCTCCTCTTGCGTCCATCCAAAGATGCGCTCGGCGGCCGGATTCCAGAGCCGCACGCGCGCGTCGGGGTCCAGCATGACGATGCCGAGCGCGGAGGATCGGATCAACGCTTGAAGAGTCTCGCGGGCGGCTTCAGCGTCGGCTCGCGCATCACGCTCCCGGACAAAAAGCGCTTCGCGTTCGTCGGCCGACGCCGTCTCCCTTCGTCTCGCCCGGTGCAAGGCCTCGGTGAGCCCGCTCATCAGCGCACCAATGCCGACGAACAGCCCGAGTCCGATCGCGTCCCCGACGGCGGTCACGGCCACCCAGAAGGAGGCGGCCGCCACCGCTGAAGTGAGGGTGGCGGCGAGCCCGGGTCCGAGACCCCCGACCCAGGCGGCGACCATCACGGCGGGAAAGAAGGTCAGAAGCGGGAACTCGAGTCCCCACACGATCTCCAGGACCTTCCGCAGGACGACCGCCACCAGGACGGCGACGACTGCCACGGCGTAACGAAGCCAGATCGGGCGAGTACCGGGAGCGGGGAGGCGAGAGACCGGCATGCGAACGCGGACCCCTCCTCGAGGCCGCCCTTCCCCTCCCCGGGGGCGGCCGGTGTCGAAGCTAGCATCACCCTGGACAGCCCGTTACGGGCGCGACGGCCAGGATGGGCGCGGGAGACCACGACAGCCGTGGCTGGCTGTCCGCGCTGAGCATTATACTTCGACCTCGGGGTGCGCGGCGGCCGGGCCTCGCACGTCCGCCCCGGGTGGGTTACCCCTCCGTCTGGGCTCGAGTCCTTCCCGCGCCTCGCTGCCCTCGGGGCGGTTCTACCGGGGCGACGGGAGCGGGCTCTGCCAGAGGGTGCGGCCGATGAAGAAGGGGCCCATCCGCTGCATGTACTGGGCGGTCTGGCGGGTCCCGCGCATCGCCTGAATGCACGCCGACAGCGGGTGCAGCTGGCGCCCCAGGAGCCCGATCACGAAGTCGTTGTCGTCGCGATCGAGCCCGAAGCAGGCCAGGCGGATGTCCTGGACCAGCCCGGCCTCGCCGAAGGCGTGACCGATGCGCCCGTGCTCGCGGAGGATCGCGCCCTGCTCTTCCGCCGGGAGCATCGCGAACGTGCCCAGGCGTCGGAGGGGATACCAGATGGCCCAGCGGGCGGCCTCGCCCAGGATCACGCGCCGGGGGCGGTGGAGGAGCCAGTCCTCCAGATTCGGCTCGAAGCCGGAGCCGTAGGTCCGCCCGAGAAGGGCGAGCTCCGGCTTGAGGCGGAGCCCGGTCAGCGGGGGCTTCAGGAAGACGTCGCGAAGGCCGGTGACGAAGGTGTCGGGATTCTCGTCCAGGACCGCCACCCCGATCCCCCGCGGGTCGTGGAGGTCGGCGTAGATCGCGCCGACCAGTCCCGCCGCCTCGAGGGCGCGCCCGACCGTTGCCGGCTCCTCGCACTCGCCGAGGGCGAGGAACTGGACGAAGAGCCGGCGGTCGGACGTCTGCACCCCGCCCTCGCGGGGCGCGCCCTTCTCGCGGACGTCGAGCGCGGGCTCGTTCATGTCACACCCTACCGGCGACCACGGCCGGAGCGCCGCCGAGCCCCGCCCGCTCGTGCTCGCGCAGGAGGCCCGCCTTCTTCACCCCGACCTCGAGGTGATCCCAGGGGAAGACCTCGTCGAGCGGCCGGGGCCGGTGCGTGTACTGCGCGGCGTCCCCGTCCCACTCCCGGAGCGCCGTCCGCCAGTCTCCGTCCAGCTCGGCCGCCCGCCTGAGCAGCCCGGCCACCCGCCGATCGCCCCGGGCCAGCAGCGCCTGGAGGAACGCCTCCCGAGGATTCTCGTGGAGCACGCGGACGTTGGGGAAGCGGCGGACGCCGGCCTTGATCGTACGCAGCTTGGCCTCCAGCGCCCCCACCTCGTCGAACGGGACCCACTGGAAGGGGGTCCACGGCTTGGGCACGAACGAGCTGATCGAGAGCGTGAGCCGACCGAACGGCTGCCCGTCGGGCGACGGTCCGCGCAGGCGCTCGAGAAGCCGGATGGCCAGGTCGGGGATCGCCGCCACGTCCTCCGCGGTCTCGGTCGGCTGGCCGATCATGAAGTAGCACTTGAGGTTGGGGATCCCGTGGGCGCGGACCAGGGCGCACGCCGCGTAGAGTTGCTCGTCCGTGATGTTCTTGCGGATCACCCGGCGCAGGCGTTCGGTGCCCGCCTCCGGCGCGATCGTCAGTGTCCGGTGGCCGCCCCGCTGGAGCGAGGCCACGAGGTCCTCGGTCAGGCTGTCGGCACGGAGCGAGGAGATGGACAGCTCCAGCCCCTCCTCCTCGATGATCCGCAGGAGCCCCCCGATCCACGGATAGTCCGAGACGCATGCCCCGACCAGGCCGACCCGCTTCGAATGCTTCGCGATCGCCCGTACGCTCTCCCGCAAGGCGTCGAGGCTCCGGTGGCGGACCGGCCGGTAGATCTCCCCCTCCAGGCAGAACCGGCAGCCGCGCCCACACCCCTTCCCCACCTCCAGGAGCGCGAGGTGGCCGTACTCCGCGTTGGGGGTCCGGAGGAGGGAGAGGGTCTGGAAGTCGTCCACGCGGCCGAGCCGGCGCTTCACCACGATCGGTGGCGCACCGTCCCGCGGAGTCACCGCCGCCACCGTCCCGTCGGGCTGGTAGGCGACGTCGTAGCGGTGCGGGAGGTAGATCCCCGGGATCCGCTGGATCGCGTCCCACAGCGCCTCCCGCCGGCGCGCGCTCCAGGGCAGGTCGCCGAAGGTCGCCCGGTAGGCGGCCACGATCTCGCCGACGATCTCCTCCCCTTCCCCGACCACGACGAAGTCCATGAACGGCGCCATCGGTTCCGGGTTCGCGAAGGCGCACACGCCGCCCATCAGCACGACGGGGTCCTCGGGGCGGCGGGCCGCCGGCTCGAGCGGGATGCCGGCCATCCGGAGCAGGCGCAGGGTGTGGATGTAGTCGCCCTCGTAGGTCACGGAGAAGCCGACGAAGTCGAAGTCGCTCAGCGGGCGCTTGGACTCGAGCGAGAAGGGCGCGGTTTCCGTCCGCCGGTACTCGGGCAGATCCTCGGGGTCGGGCAGGAAGACGCGCTCGCAGACGACGTCGGGGAGGGCGTTGAGGTGGTGGTAGATAGTCTGGAACCCGAGATTGGACATCCCGACCGCGTAGGTGTTCGGGTACACCAGCGCGAAGGCGACCCGGCCGCCCCAGTCCTTCCGGACGGCCCCCTGCTCGGCCGCGAGGAGCCGGTCCGCCTTCTCCTTGAGATTCCAGGACATGCGCCTCTCGACTTTAACAGACGCCTGAGGGCCTCGCAAGCCGGGGGCTGCTGGCTGGATTGTGTCCTGATCTCAAAGAACGCGGAACACCGGAATGCGCTGTCCGCCAACCCTGAAGGTTGCGATCAGAGAGGCCTTATGGGGGCGGCGGCTGGTCCCGCGTAGAAGCTTCCAGCGTACAGCCTTCCCGCGCCTGACCCTCTCGCCACGGCGCCGATGGAAGACACTACCGGCCCGTGGTGCCACCGTTTGCCCGAGTCAGCCCTTCACCACCCCGAGCGGCCGGAGACGAGCGACGACTCGGGAGAGGCCGGCCTTCTCGACGACCTCGACGACGTTCTTCACGTCCTTGTAGGCCTCCGACATCTCCTCGGCCAGCGATTCGCGGCCGCTGGCCCGCGCGATGATCCCCCGGGCCCGCAGCTCGTCGCCGATGGAGCGACCCCGGGCGGCCTTGACCGCCGCCGTCCGGCTCAGCACCCGACCCGCGCCGTGACAGGTGCTCCCGAAGGTCTCGCGCATCGAGCCCGCGGCGCCGACGAGGACGTAGGAGTAGCGGCCCATGTCGCCGGGGATGAGAACAGGCTGGCCGAGGGCGCGGTAGGCCTCGGGCAGCTCGGGATGGCCGGGCGGGAACGCCCGGGTCGCCCCCTTGCGATGGACGAAGAGGCGCCGCCGCCGTCCCTCAACCTCGTGCTCCTCCTCCTTGGCGATGTTGTGGGCCACGTCGTAGACCAGGCGCATCCCGAGGTCGCGCGGTGCGATTCCCAGCGCCCGCTCGAAGGCCTCGCGCGCGAAGTGGGCCAGGCACTGGCGATTCGCGAAGGCGAAGTTGGCGGCGGCGCGCATCGCGCCCAGATAGGTCTGCGCCTCGGGCGACGTCGCCGGCGCGCAGGCGAGCTGGCGGTCAGGCAGCACGATGCCGTACCGTCGGATGGCGGGCTGCATCGCAGCCAGGGCGTCGGTGCAGACCTGGTGGCCGAATCCCCGCGAGCCCGTGTGGATCATGACGGTGACCAGGCCCGGCGTGAGGCCGAGCGCGTCGGCGACCTCCGGCGCGATCACCTCGTCCACGGCCTGGACCTCGAGGAAGTGGTTGCCCGAGCCGAGGGTCCCGACCTGGCCCCGCCCGCGCTCGTAGGCCTTGACCGACACCGCCTCGGGGTCGGCCCCGGGCAGCGCCCCGCCGGACTCGATGTGTGCGAGGTCGTCGGCCTCGCCGTAGCCGTGCTCGATCGCCCACCGCGCGCCCTTGACCACCGGACCCCGCCGCTCCTCCTTGGGCGCCAACTTGACCCGCCCGCCCGCGCCGACGCCTGACGGGATGGCCTGGGCCAGGACGTCGATCAGGGCGGCCAGGCGCGGGGCCAGCTCGTCCCGAGTCAGGTTCGTCCGCAGGAGCCGCACCCCGCAGTTGATGTCGTAGCCGACGCCGCCCGGGCTGATGACGCCCTCGTCGGCGTCGGTGGCCACCACGCCGCCCACCGGCAGGCCGTAGCCCTGGTGGATGTCCGGCATGGCCAGCGACGCCGTGACGATTCCCGGCAAGGTGGCGGCGTTGGCGACCTGCTCGAGCGAGCCGTCCCGGCGGATCCCCGCCATCAGCTCGTCGTCGGCGTAGACGATCCCGGGCACGCGCATGCCGGGCTTGGCGTCCGGGGGAATGCGCCACTTGTAGGGAGTGATCCGCTCGATCTGCACGGCGAGACCCTCAGCGCCGGACCGCCGGCCGACCGCGCAGGCGATCCGAACGCCTGATTACGATTTTACCGAATTCCGTCGTCGCGCGTCGGAGTACGTGCGCAGCGCGACGCCGAACCGCCACGCGTCTGGCCGGGGGTTACCAACGCGCGGCGCGCCGCCGAACCGCCAAGGGTCGGTGGTCCGCTCCGAGCGCGGGCTTTGCCCGCGCCGCCTTTCCGTGGGGAGGCCTCGGAGGGGTGTTCCGACACCCCTCCGATTTGACTACCGGGCCGGGGGGCGGCCGGCGACCTTGCTCGGAGCGGGGGCGGCGGCGGCCGCGGGCTTGGGGGCCGCGGCCTGCGACATCGACAGGCGCTGCACCTCGACCTCGAAGTCGGTCGGCGAGCTGGAAGCCCGCAGCGCCTCCTCGTAGGTGATCATCTGCTTCTGGTAGAAGTCCAGCACGCACTGGTCGAAGGTCTGCATCCCGTACATGTCCTTGCCCTCGGCGATCGCCTGCGGGATCTGGGACGTGCGGGCCGGGTCTTCGATGCAGCGCTGGATCGTGCCCGTGCTGACCAGGACCTCGACCGCCGGCAGCAGCCCCGTGCCGTCGGCCCGCTCGATGAGCCGCTGGGAGATGATCCCGCGCAGCACCTGGGAGAGCTGGCCCCGGATCTGCCGCTCCTGGGCGCCCGGGAACTCGGCGATGATCCGGTTCACGGTCTCGGCGGCCGTGATGGTGTGGAGCGTGGAGAGGACGAGGTGGCCGGTCTCGGCCAGCGTCAGCACGGTCCGGATGGTCTCCACGTCGCGCATCTCGCCGACCATGATCACGTCGGGGTCCTGGCGGAGGCAGATCCGCAGCGCGTCGGCGAACGACGGCGTGTCGGTGCCGACCTCGCGCTGGGTGATGATGCAGTTCTTGTCCTGGTGGAGGTACTCGATCGGGTCCTCGATGGTGACGATGTGGTCGTTGCGGAGCTGGTTCATGTGGTTGATCTTCGCGGCCAGCGTGGTCGTCTTCCCGCTGCCGGCCGGTCCCGTCACCAGCACGAGCCCCCGCGGCTCCATGGAGAGCTTGGCGACCACCGGCGGCAGGTGCAGCTCTTCGAACGTCGGCAGCTCATAGGGGACGGTGCGAAGGGCCAGCGACACGCTGCCCCGGGACCGGCAGATGCTGGCCCGGAATCGCCCGACCCCGGCCACGCTGTACTGGACGTCCACGCCGCCTTCGCGGTCGTAGCGCTCGCGCTGGGTCGGGGTCATCATGCCCTGGGCCATCTGGTCCAGGTCCTTGAGCTCGATGGGGGGGATCGTGTCCATGGGCGTGAGCTTCCCCTGGACTCGGAGGACGGCGTGCTGCTTGGGCTTCAGGTGGAAGTCGGAGGCGCCACGGTCCATGCCCTCCCGGAGAATCTGGGCCAGCTCCATGCCACCCTCCCCTTCCCGACCTGATGCTGCCGCGGCACTACCGCCATGCAAACCGCCCTATTCTCCGCCGTCGGCTCCGCCCAAGTCAAGGTTCGGACCCGGGCGTGCCGACTCAGGGAAATCGGCATATATTGAGGCGGAATGGCGCCGCTTCACATGCTCGTCTGGGGCTCGGGGTTCTTCGGCCGCAAGTGGCTGGAGGCGATCAAGAACCGGCCCGATTGCGTGGTGGCCGGGATCGTTTCCCGGGCGCCCGGTCGGCTCGATGGTCTCCGGCGCGACCTCGATCTCCCCGACGTGCCCGGCTCGGCGAGCCTCGACGAAGCGCTGGCCCGCGGGCCGGCCGACGCCGTCGTGGTCGCGCTGCCCGAGATGCTCCACCGCGACGCCATCGTCCAGGCGCTGGGCGCCGGCCTCCACGTTCTCACCGAGAAGCCGCTGGCGATGACCATGGCCGAGGCCCGGGCGATCGTCGAGGCGGCCCGGGCCCGCCGCGACCGGGTCGTGATGGTGACCCAGAACTTCCGCTGGCGCCCCCACACGCGCGCCCTGCGCCGGGCGATCGCCGACGAGCTCGTCGGCCGTCCCGAGCATCTGATGCTCGAGTGCCGCCAACAGATCCGCCGGACGACCGTGGACGCCTGGCGGGAGCAGATGGCCGACCCGTTCCTGCTCGACTTCGCCATCCATCACATGGACCTGATCCGCTATCTCACCGGCGACGAAGCCCGCGAGGTCGTCGGGGTGACCTTGCGCCCCTCCTGGAGCTGGTTCGCCGGCGACGCGGCGGCCGCCGCGATCCTCACCATGGCGAGCGGGCTCGTGGTGGATTACGGCGGGACGATGGTGGCCCAGGGCGGCGAGACGCCCCAGGAAGGGCTGATCACCGTGCTCGGCGCCCGGGGCACGCTCCACCTCGACGCCCGCTCGGAGGTTCGAGTGCTCGGCCAGGGCGAGCCGCGGGCGCTCCCGCCGGAACCGGTGCCCGACGGCGAGCTGGGCCACGGCCTCGCCCAGTTCGTGGACGCGGTGCGGACCGGCCGCCGTCCCGAGACTCACCTGGAGGACAACGTCCGCACTCTCGCCCTGCTCCTCGCCGTCCAGGAGTCCGCTCGGACCGGCCGCACGGTGCGCCCGGCCGATCTCATGAGCTTCCTGTGAGCGGCGCCATCGGGGTTCTCCTCCTCCTCGCCGCGCGGGCCGCCTGGGCCGACCACGGGGGCCCGGGTACCCGCGACGCCGGCGGCATCGGCCTCGGCTGGCTCTTCGTGGCCGGCCTCGTCGTGGTCCTCGCCCTGGCCGGGTGGGCCCTCTTCGCCCCGGCCTCGGATGACGAGGGGCCGGAGTCCGAGCAGCGCGGCCGCCGGGTCGAGTAGGCTCACTGTGGCACAATAAGGGGCACCAAGCCGCACCATGACCCCCGCCCCGGTCTTGCCCCGCTGCCGCCGCCGCGCGCTGGCGCTCCTCCTCGGGGGCTGGCTCGTCTTCCTCGCCGCCGAAGCGGCCCCGCACCTCGTCCATCATCTGTTCGACAGCGAGGACGAGGCCGCGTGCGAGTTCCTGGCTACCGCCGATCATGCGCCGGCGGCCCTCGCCGCCGTAGACACCGTCCAGCCGACCCTCCGTCCGGCCGAGCCACTCCCGCTCCTCGGGCCGCCGCGCGCGCCCGCATCCGAGGGTCCGCGCCACGCCGGCCGCGGGCCACCGCCGTCACCTCCCGCCCTCACGTAGCGCTTGGAGGTGAACCGTTTCGGCCGCCGCCCGTCTCCGCGGGCGGCCTCGGAGGTGGCCCATGCGCGTACTCTGTTCCCTGCTGGCGGTGGCTGCCCTGCTCGTCGGCTCGGTCGGCCCGGCCGACGCCCACGGCGTGATCGGGCGGCGCTTCTTCCCGGCGACGCTCACGATCGACGATCCGTTCGTCGCCGACGAGCTCTCGTTGCCCTCGGTCCTGCACATCAAGGGTCCCGAGGCGAAGCAGACGACCCTCGGCGCGGAGGTCTCGAAGACGATCACGCCGGACTTCGGGCTCGCGATCGGCGCCGAGTACAACTTCTTCAGTCCGAACGACCCCGACGAGAAGAGCAGCTCGGGGTTCGGCAACCCGGAGCTGTCGGCCAAGTACGTCTTCTTCAAGAACGCCGAGCACGAGACCATCTTCTCGCTCGCCTTCTCGTGGGAGATCGGGGGCGTCGGCGAGAAGTCGGGCGGCGCGGAATCCTTCTCGACGATTTCCCCCGCCCTGCTCTTCGGCAAGGGTCTGGGCGACCTGCCCGACGGCCTGGCGTATCTGCGGCCGCTCGCGCTGACCGGGCTGTTCGGCGCCGAGCTCCCGCTCACCAGCGAGGAAAGCAACGCGCTGACCTACGGCCTGGCGATCGAATACAGCTTCCCCTACCTCCAGCAGTTCGTGAAGGACATCGGCATCCCCCCCGCGGCCGGCCGCTTCTTCCCGATCGTCGAGCTGCTCTTCTCGACGCCACTCGACGGGGGCCGGACGACCGGGACCGTCAACCCGGGTCTCATCTGGGCCGGCAAGTACGTCGAGCTCGGCGTGGAAGCGGTGATCCCGATCAACAGCGCCACCGGCAAGAATATCGGTGTCCGAGCGCTCGTCCACTTCTTCCTGGATGACATCTACCCGACGGTGTTCCGGCCGCTCTGGCGCTGACGGGCTGGGTCGGCCCGGGCCGATCCGCGGCGCGGTCGTCCTCGTTGCGCTGCTCCTCGCGCTCGCGGCCGGACGCGCGTGGGCGCACGCGTACCCCGAGCGGTCCGAGCCTCGGGTGGGGGCGGTCGTCCGGACCGCCCCCGCCCAGGTCCGGATCTGGTTCGACGGCGACCTCGAGCCGGCGTTCAGCCGGCTCACCGTGACCGACGCCGCCGGCAAGCAGGTCGACCGCGGCGACTCGGGAGTGGCGCCGGACAACCACCGGCTGCTCCAGATCGCCCTGCCGCCGCTCGCCCCCGGCGTCTACAAGGTGACCTGGAGCGTGCTGGCGGTGGACGGGCATCGCACGGAGGGCGATTACCGGTTCACCCTCAAGCCGCAGTAGCGGCGCCCGCGCCGGGACATGGAGACGTTCGGCGTCGTCATTCGCTGGGTGCACTACCTCGCCGCCAGCTCGCTGGTCGGCGTCTTCGCCTTCGTCGTCCTCGTGGCCCGACCGGCCGCGGCGGTGGCGGGGACCGACGGCGTCCGGCTGCTGGCGCCCCTCGACCGCCGCCTGGTCACCCTCGCCCGGTGGCTCCTCGCCCTCACGCTCGCCTCCGGCCTCGTCGCGCTCGCCCGGCAGGCGACGGTGGCCACTGGGCGGGGCTTCGCCGAAAGCCTCACGCCGGCCACGCTGGGCGCGGTCCTCCTGACGACCCAGTACGGCATCGTCTGGCTGGTGCGCCATGGGCTGCTCCTCCTGCTCGGCGCCTTCCTGCTGCTGGACCGAGATTCCCACGACGGCGCCGACTGGCTCGCGGTCCGGCTGGAGGGGCTCCTCCTCGGCGGGCTGACCCTCGCCGTCTTCGCGGCCGCCGGCCACGCCGCGTCGGCGCAGTGGCTCCCCACCACGGCGATGGTCATCGACGGCGTGCACCTGCTGGCCACCGGCCTCTGGTTCGGCAGTCTCTTGCCGCTGGCCGCGCTGCTCCGCTGGTCGGCGACGCTCCCTACCCCCGCCGCCCTGCCGGTGACCGCCGAAGCCGCCCGGCGCTTTTCAGCCCTCGGCGTCGCTAGCGTCGCCGCACTGGTCCTGACCGGGCTCTACAACACCTGGGAGCAGGTCGGCAGCGTCGCCACCCTGTTCGGCACGGAGTACGGACGCTGGCTCTGTCTGAAGCTGACCCTGCTCGTCCCACTGCTGGGCATCGCCGCCCTCAACCTCCTGGTCCTCCGCCCGCGCCTGGCCCGCGCGGCGCGCACCGGCGCCGCCGGAGCCGGCCTCGCCAATCGCCTGCGCCGGCACGTCATCGCCGAAGCGGCGCTCGGCGCCGCGATCCTGGCCGTGGTCGCCATCCT
This sequence comes from Candidatus Methylomirabilota bacterium, assembly GCA_036001225.1. Taxonomy (GTDB): domain Bacteria; phylum Methylomirabilota; class Methylomirabilia; order Rokubacteriales; family DASRDR01; genus DASYUM01. Next base: position 36,547 of record DASYUM010000307.1, read on the forward strand.
CGGCGTCACCACGCCGGGTCGCCACGCGCAGCCGGAGTGGCCATTCGCCTTCCGCTTCTCGTGGCAGGCGACGAAGTTCCTGGCCGGCGTCCAGACCCGGGTGGCGATCGGGAGCCAGCTCGCCCTCCTCGGGCTGATCGCCGCCCTGCTGGCGGCGATCGTGCGGCGGCGCGGCTGGCGGTGGGTGGTGGTGGCCGGCGCGGGCGGGGTGGGACTGGGCCTCGCGGTGGCCCTGCCGCCCCTGGCCGTGGACGCCTACCCCACGACCTACGTCCGTCCCGCCGTCCCCTACGCGGCGGAGTCGATCGCGGACGGTCTGGCCCTCTACCGCGCCCACTGCGCTGTCTGTCATGGCGTCAGCGGCTACGGGGACGGCCCGGCGGCCGCCGGACTGTCACCGCGGCCCGCCAACCTCACCGGCCTGCACACCCTCCACCACACCGCCGGTGACCTCTTCTGGTGGCTGGTGCACGGCATCCCGCGGTCGGCGATGCCAGGCTTCGCGGACCGGCTGAGCGTCGAGCAGCGCTGGGACGTCATCAACTTCCTGCGGGCGCTCGCGGCCGCCGAGCAGGCGCGCGAGCTGGGAAGCCAGGTCGTGCCGGAGCTCGGGTTCGCGGCGCCCGACTTCACCTTCACGACCGGCGTCGGCGAAGCGCGCAGCCTGAAGGATTACCGCGGCGAGCGGGCGGTCCTGCTCGTGCTGTTCACCCTCCCCGAATCCGCCCCGCGACTCGTCCAGCTCTCCGAGGTGTACCCGAGCCTCCGGTTCCTCGGCGCCGAGATCGTCGGGATCCCGCTGCGCCGGCCGCGCGAGGTCTACCGGGCCCTCGGCAGCGCGCCGGTCTTTTTCCCGATCGCCGTGGACGGGGCCGAAGAGGCGGCGACCGCCCTGGGCCTCTTCCGGCGTGACACCTCACCCGAGGGCGGCCGGCCCGACCCGCCCCTGCCGCGCCACCTCGAGCTGCTGGTGGACCGCCAGGGGTACCTCCGCGCGCGGTGGCTCCCCGGCGGCGAGGCCGGCTGGCGCGATCCGGCGGCCGTGGTGGCCGAGGTCGAGCGGCTCACCAAGGAAGCCTCGCGGGCGGCGCCGCCGGCCGAGCACGTCCACTGAGCATGCGAGTCTGGAAGGTGGTGCTCCTCGTCGACCTGGCGCTCGCCCTGGGGGTCGGTGGCGGGTACCTGTGGTGGGCCCGCGAGGTGCGGGCGCTGCGCCAGGAGCTGGCCACGGCCCGGCAGGCCGCCGAAGCGCGCCAGGGCACCGACCGGTCGTGGACGGTGCGGGGCATCGTGCGAGTCGCGCTGCCGTCGCAGCAGGCGCTCTTCATCACGCACGAGACGATTCCCGAGCTCATGCCCGGCATGACGATGGGCTTCGAGGTCGCGGACCCCAAGCTGCTCGACGGGCTGGCGCCGGGCGACCCGATCCGGTTCACCCTCCGGCGGGAGGGCGAGCGGCTCCGCGTCGTGGCGATCGAGCGCCAGCGAGGCTGAGCGCGCGCGGAAAGGCGGACGAGCATGCGAACGGCGCTGATCGTGGGAGCGATGCTGATGGCGCTGGCCCGGCCGGGAGGCGTCGCCGCCCAGGAGCCGCAGGGCCGGATCGAGGAGCGGCTCGCCCTCGACAACGACGTGGTGCGCGTGGTGCTCTTGACCTTCGAGCCCGGCTCCGCCTCCGGGCGCCACGTCGGGCTCGAGCCCGAGCTGGGCATCGTGATCGAGGGCGAGCTGACGCTGGTGACCGACGCCGGGCGCGAGGTCCTGCGTCCGGGCAGCGCGCGCTGGCTGCCGGCCTTGACGCCCCACGACGCCCGCAACGAAAGCGACCGGCCGCTCCGGCTGTGGGTGGTGCTCTGCAAGAAATGCGACTAGTTTCTTCGGAGGGGGCCTCGGCGGCCCCCTCCGAGACCTCCCCCAAGGAAGGGTTGCCGCGGCAAAGCCGCCGCTCGAAGCGGAACACCACACGCGCGGCGGTTCGGCGTCGCGACGGTGGCGCGGGGGTGCACTGGCGAAGAACCGCCGGGATGAGGCATCCTCAGACCAGGGAGCGGTGACGCATGCTCGAGCTGGCCTCGATCCTGTTGGTCGGGTTCTTCCTCGGCCTCCGCCACG
>DASYUM010000308.1:0-65518 GCA_036001225.1 Candidatus Methylomirabilota bacterium
GCGGGGTCCGGGCGCCGGTCCTGGTCGGCGGCGCGATCCCGCCGCAGGACGTCCCGGCGCTGAAAGCGCTCGGCGTCGCCGACGTCTTCGGCCCCGGCCGCCCGCTGGACGAGCTGGCCCGCTGGGTTCGCATCAGGGATCCAGCGAGGAGTGCGATCGTGAACCAGCCCCTGCGCTTCGCGGGCATCATGCCCGCCAACATCCTGCCCTTCACCGCTGAGCTGGCCATCGACGAGCCGGCCTACCGGGGACACCTCCGCTGGCTCGCCGATGCCCGCGGGGTGACCGGCATCGTCGCCAATGGCCACGCCGCCGAAGTCTCGTCGCTGAGCCGCGACGAGCGGCAGCGTGCCCTCGCCATCGCGCTCGACGAAGTGGGCGGGCGCTGCCCGGTCATCGCCGGCGTCTACTCCGACGGCACCCGGGAAGCCGTCGAGCTGGCACGTGACGCCAAGGCGGCCGGGGCCGCCGGTGTGCTCGTCTTCCCGCCGACCCTCTTCATGTGGGGCGCCCAACTCAAGCCCGAGATGGTGCTCCGGCACTTCTCGGAGATCGCGGCCGGCGCCGACCTGCCGATCGTCGTCTTCGAGTACCCGCCGGCGTCGGGGATCGGCTACTCAGCCGAGACTCTGGCCCGGCTGGCCGAGATCCCGCAGGTGGCGGCGGTCAAGGACTGGTCCAACGACATCGTCGCGTTCGAGCGCAACCTGCGCGCCCTCCGCGGCACCGGCCGACCGGTGGCGATGCTGTCCTCGTTCACCATGTCCCTGATGGCGACGTTTCTCCTCGGCGCCGACGGGGCGATCTCCGGGATGGGCAGCGTCGTCGCCGACCTCCAGGGGGAGCTGTTCGAGGCCTGTCAGAAAGGCGACCTCGACGGCGCCCGGCGCGTGAACGATCGGCTCGACCCGCTGGTGCGGGTCTTCTACGCGCCGCCGTTCGTGGACATGCACAACCGGATGAAGGAAGCGCTGGTCCTCCTCGGGCGGATCCCGGCTGCCCACGTGCGTCCGCCGCTGACGCCGGTGCCGCCCGCCGAGCGCGAGACGATTCGCCGCGCCCTGGCGGCCGCCGGGCTGGAGGGTCGCCGGGCCCGATAGCGGCGCGACGGACGCGGCCGGCGTCGTGCGCCAACTCCGCGGATTTTCCGCGCAAATGACGGCACAATCCGCTTGACGCCGGCGGGGGCGGCGTCAGAAGATACGCCCGATGACGAGCCGCCCGCCGCGCGTCGTCCACGGGCTGTTCCTGCTCCTCGTGGCGCTCCTGTTCCCCGGCTGCGCGGGTTGGCTGGCGCCCCCGCTCTCGGCCTGGTCGGCCGCGACCCCCCCGGGGGCGTTCGAGGTCGGCCGCGACACGTTCGCGTTCCCCAACCAGATCCGGGCCGAACATCCGGAGCGCGCCGTCGACTTCGGCAACTACTGCATCATCATGGCGCGGGCGGCCAGCCAGTTCTTCCGCTTCGCGCGCTTCGCCCCCGACGCGCCGCCGGTCTCGGACGCCGAGTACACGCGCCTGGCCCGGACGGTGATGAGCATCGGCGCCTGGGCGGGACCTCGGCCGCCCGAGCGACGGGTGGTAATTCCCGGCTACGCCGACCTCCACGCCCTCTCGCAGGCGCGGGAGTCGGCCGTCAAGGCGGCGTTCGACTCGAATACGCTCAGCATGTTCCACTGGCGAACGTGGCGGATCGTCCTGCCGCTGCTCCCCGGCCACCAGCGCCGGCTGGCCCGCGAGCTGGTCGAGGAATTGGCCGGCGGCCGGCCGGTGCCGCTGATGATCACCAACTTCCCCGACCCCGACCTCCTCAATCACGCCGTGCTGGTCTACGACTCCCGGCCGGGCGCGCGAGCGGTGGAGTTCTTCGCCTACGACCCGAACGATCCGACGACCCCGCTCGGCTTGCACTTCGACCCCGTCACGGGCAGCTTCTGGGTCGAGCCGCTGCCCTACAGCCCGCCGGGACGCATCCGTGCGTTCCGGCTCTACACCTCGCCCCTCCTCTAGTGCGTACGCCGCCTACCGACGGGGCGAGGCCGGCCGCCCCGCCCCCCGGCCTCGTCGCGCCGGCCGTCGCTCCGCCCCGCACCTCGGGGGTAGTCGGCCGGCCGGCTCCTCGGCACCTTCGGTCCTCGGGTCCACGTCGTGATATCGCCCGACGTCTGGGAGGACGAGGGCGGTGAGCCCGCGCGCGGCTGAGCCGGTGGCGGTGACCGGTGCCGGCGTGGTCAGCCCGATCGGGCAGGACCTCGACGCGTTCTGGGCGGGCCTGGTCACTGGCGTGTCCGGGATCGCGGAGATCGAGCGCTTCCCGGTGGCCGACCTCCGGGTGACCCGAGGCGGCGAGGTGAAGAAGCTCCACCGCGTCGCCGAACTCACGCACGATGCGCGCCTGCCGGCCTGCCGGGCCTCGCGCTTCCTGATCCACGCCACCCGGGAGGCTCTCGCCCACGCCGGGCTGGCCGCCGATCCGCCCGAGCCGGCGCGGTTGGCGGTGGTGATCGGGACGGCGCTCGGCGGCATCGACGACGCCGCCCGCGCCCTGCGGGGTGACGGCGGGGTGCGGGCGCTGTGCGGCTCGCTCTACGATGGCCCCACCTGGAACCTCGCCCGCTGGCTCGACACCGAAGGGCCGGTGCTCACGGTGTCCACGGCGTGCGCCTCGGGGGCGACCAGCCTCGGCGTGGCGGCGGAGCTCATCCGGGCGGGGCGGGCCGACGTGGCGGTCGCCGGTGGCGTCGATGTCCTCTGCCGCTTCGTCCAGCGCGGCTTCAACGTGCTTCGCTCGCTCACCCGGGACCAGGTCCGTCCCTTCGACCGTCGGCGGAGCGGCATCCTCCTCGGCGAAGGCGCCGGCATCGTGGTGCTGGAACGCGCCGCCTGTGCCGCCGCCCGTGGTCGGGCGCCGCTCGGCTGGCTCCTCGGGCACGCCAGCACGGCCGACGGCGCCCACATCACGGCCCCCGACCCCGAGGGCCGGGGCCTCGCCCTCGCGATCCGGCAGGCGCTGGGCGAAGCCGGCCTCGGTCCGGACAGCGTGGAGTTCGTGAGCGCCCACGGGACCGGGACGCCCGCCAACGACCGGGTCGAGACCGACGTCCTCAAGCGGGTCCTCGGCCCGCGTGCCTACGCCGTCCCCGTCAACTCGATCAAGGCCCACCTGGGTCACACGATGGGAGCGGCGGCGACGCTGGAGGCGATCATGTGTCTGCTGGCCGGCCGCCACGGTCAGCTCCCGCCCACTCTCAACTACGGCGAGTCGGATCCCCACTGCGACCTCGACTGGGTCCCCAACGAAGCGCGGCGCCACCGGCCGCGGGTGAGCCTGTCCACCTCGCTCGGCTTCGGGGGCTGCAATGCGGCCCTCGTGCTGGCTGCCGCATGAACAGGGTGGCCTCGTCTGCCATCGCCGGCGTCCGGGCCGCCCACGCCCCGGCGCCGCGGATCGCGGGCGTCGGCCTCCTGACCGGCTGGGGCGAAGGCCCCGCGGCGCTCGCCCGGGCCCGAGGGAACACCCCGGCGTCGTTGCTGGCGGTGCCGACGCCGGCGCTCGGGGGGGAGCGGTTCCGCCGCGCCACCCGCGAGTGCCTGCTGGCGGCGGCCGCCGTGCGGGCGGCGACGGCCGAGGCGGGCCTCGACGAGACGGCGCTGGCCGGTGAGCGGACGGGGATGCTCTACGCCAGCGCGACCGCCTATGCGGCGGCCAACCGCGCCTTCCTCGAGGACGAGGCGTCCACCACGCTCCACTTTCCGTACACCGCGCCCAGCGCGGTGCCCGGCGAGGTGACCATCGCCTTCGGCATCCGGGGCCCCTACCTCAACCTGATGGGTGGCGGCCCGGCGGCGCTCCAGGCCCTCTGGTACGCCGCGCGGTGGCTGGCGGCCGGCCAGGTCGATCGGGTCCTCGTCCTCGCAGTCGAGACCGTGCACGAGGTCTGGGACCTCTTCGGCCGCGCGCGGCGGCTCTATCGCCGGCCGCTGGTCGAGGGGGCCGCCTGCCTCCTCCTCGAGCCGGGCGATGGGGCGTCGCTGGCCTGGGCGTCGGCGACGGCGCCCAGGACGGCGCGCCCCCACGCCGATCGTGTCGTGGGCGCAGTCCTCGACGCCGTCCTCGGGGACGGCACGCCGGCGACGGTGGCCCGGTGTTCGGGGACCCACGGGTTCGGGCGGGCCGAGGCGGCGGCGCTCGCCGGACGGCGGAGGTCGCCGGCCGTGGTGAGCGGGCCGGGCGAGGCGATGGCGTGCGGGCCACTCTTGGAACTCGCCGAGGCGCGGTCGCGCCGGGCGCCGGGACCCTGGCTGCTCACCGCTGCCTGGCGTAACGATTACAGCGCCCTGTGCTGGCCCACTCCGATGGCGTGAAGCCGGGAGAGCCGATGGACGAGCGCGCGATCCTCGACGAGTTGCGGGACATCATCGTCAAGCGGCTCAAGTTCGATCCCAAGGTGGTCGCGGGCGTGACGTCCGAGACCCCGCTGCCGAAAGGGATCGAGAACTCCCTCGGCCTCGACTCCCTCGACTTCATCGAGCTGTCGATCGCCCTCGAGGAGCGCTTCGGGGTGGTCGTCCAGGAAGGCGAGCCGGTCGAGGCGCACTTCGCGACGCTGGGCTCGCTGGCGCGCTTCGTGCGCCTGTCCCAGGGCGGGCCTGCGTGAACGACGTCGTCGTCACCGGCATCGGCGCGGTCAGCCCCTACGGGCTGGGCCGGGCGGCCTTCTGGGCCGGCCTGGCCGCCGGTCGCTGTACCCTCGCACCCCTGACCCTGTTCCCGACCGACGGCTTCCGCTGCCGAATCGCCGCCGAGGTCCCCCCGACGGTGACCTTGCGCGCCTCCGGGCGCCGGACGCGCGCCGACCGGCTGGCGATCGCCGCCGCCGACGAAGCCGTCGCCGACGCCGGGCTCCACCGGGCCGATCTCCGGCCGGCGGCGGTGGTGGTCGGCGGGATCGGTGGCGGCATGCTCGAGGCGGAGGCCTGGTACTGGCGCCTGCAGCGGGAAGGCGTGGACGACCCGCGGCTCCGCGGCGCGCTCCGCAGTGTCCTGCCATCGGCTCACGCCGAGATGCTGGCCCGTCGCTACGGCACCACCGGCCCCAAGGAAACCGTGGTGCTCGCCTGCAGCTCCGGCGGCGCCGCTCTCGGGATCGCGGCGGATCTGGTGCGGGCGGGGGAGACGCCGCTCGCCCTCGCCGGGGGTGTGGACGCCCTGACCCGGATCTGCTTCATGGGGTTCAACGCCCTGAAGCTCCTCGACCTCGAACCCTGTCGCCCCTTCGCCCGCGACCGCCGGGGCATGTCGCTCGGCGAGGGCGCCGGCTTCGTCGTCCTCGAAGAGGCCGCCCACGCGGCCGCCCGCGGGGCGCGCGCCTACTCGGCGCTGGCCGGCTTCGGGCTCACGACCGACGCCTACCACATGACGGCGCCCCACCCCGACGCCGAGGGAAGCGTCCGGGCCATGGTCGAGGCGCTGGAACACGCCCGGCTCCCCGCCGGGGCGGTCGGCTACGTCAACGCCCACGGCACCGGCACCGTGCAGAATGACCGGGCGGAGGCGCTCGCGATCCGCAAGGTCTTCGGCGCCGAGGCCGTGCTCGTGAGCGCCAACAAGTCGTTGATCGGACACACCATGGCGGCGGCCGGCGCCCTGGAGGCGATCGCGACCGTTCTCACGCTCGTCCACGACCTGGTGCCCCCGACCGCCAACCTCGCCGAGCCGGATCCCGACATCCCCTTCGACTGCGTGCCGCTCACCGCGCGGCGGGCCCGGGTGGAGTGCGCCATGTCGAACTCCTTCGGCTTCGGCGGCCAGAACGTGAGCCTGGTGTTCCGGCGGGTGGCCGATCCTCGGCCGGCTGATGGCGGCTGAGGGGCCGCTCCGCGTCCTCATCACGGGCATTGGCAGCGTCAGCGCGCTCGGCGTCGGCGGCGCCGCCACGCTGACCGCCGCCCTGGCTCGAGGAGCCTCCGGAATCCGGGCCGTCCGCGGCTTCGATACCGACGGGGCCGGTAGCCACCTGGGCGCGGAGGTCGAGGACCTCAGCCCGCACCTCGGCCCGGAGGAGGTCCGGCGGCTGGCCCGCGCCAGCCAGCTTGCTGTCATCGCCTGCCGGCTGGCCGTCGCCGACGCCGGTGTCGAGCCGCGGGGGCTGCCCGGGTTGGGCCTGGTGCTGGGCTCGGCGTACGGCGACTTCCGGTCGTCCGAGGCGTTCGCGCGCGGCTATCTCGGCCGGGGGCCGCTCGGGCTCTCGCCCGTCCTCTTCCCCAACACCGTGATGAACGCGATGGCGGCCCAGGCCGCGATCGCGGTCGGCGCCCAGGGGCCGATGCTGACGCTGAACCAGGACGCCATCGCCGGCGAGCTCGCGGTGGCCCGGGCCGCCCAGCTGATCGCGACCGGCCGCGCGCCGGCAGCGCTGGCCGGGGGGGTGGACGAGCTGTGCCCCGTTCTCTACCACGAGCTGGCTCGCCTCGGGACCAGCTCGCCGCGCGGGCACGGAGCCGAGGGGTGCTGGCCCTTCGATCGCCGCGCCAACGGGACGGTCCTGGGCGAGGGCGCGACGATCGTGGTCCTGGAGGCGGCCTCCAGCGCCCTGGCGCGCGGGGCCCGCGTCTATGCCGAGTTGGCCGGGGTCGCCACCGGGAACCTGCCCGCGGCCCCCCACGGCTTCCCGGCCCGCCGCCGCCGCGATCCGGTGGTGATCCGGCGCGCGTTGGCCCGGGCCCGGCTCGCCGCCGCCGACGTGGACGCCGTCTACTGCACGGGGACCGGCGATCCCGCCGGAGACCGGTGCGAGCTGGACCTGATGGGCGCGGTATTCGAGGGGGCGCCCCGGGCGCGGCCGCTGCTGAGTGCCCTGACCCCGCTTGCCGGCGAACACGGCGGGCTGGGCGCGCTTCGCGTCGCCGCCGCCGCGACCGCGGTGGCCGGGGGCCCGCTGCCCGGCCTGCCGGACCTGGAGAGACCGGTGCGGCCGGACTGGGCCTTCGCGACCGGCGCGCCCCGCTCGTTGCCCGGCGCGGGGGCGATCATGGTCCACGGGCTGGCGCGAGGCGGTGGCCACGCCGCGCTCGTCTTGACGCGAGCCGCCTGATGCCGCGCCTCGTCGCCGTCGTGCCGGTGTTCAACGAGGCGGCCACCGTCCCCGGCGTCGTGCGGCGGCTGGGCAAGCTCTGTCCGGTGATCGTGGTGGACGACGCGTCGACCGACGGCAGCGGCGCCGGCGCGGCCGCCGCGGGCGCCCGCGTCGTCCGCCTGCCGGCCCGCGGCGGCAAGGGGGCCGCCCTCCGGCTGGGCTTCGCGGAGGCGCTTCGGGCCGGTGCCGACGGGGTGGCGACCCTCGACGGCGACGGCCAGCACGACCCGGCCGAATTGCCACGCCTGATCGCCGCCGGCCGGCGCGTCCCCGAGGCGCTCGTCGTCGGCGACCGGCTCGGCGGACTCGGCGACCGCATCCCGCGTGCGCGCCTCGCCGCCATCCGGATCGCCGACCGTTGGCTCGGCTGGCTCACGGGGATGCCGCTGCGCGACACCCAGTGCGGCTTTCGGCTCTACCCGGCAGTCTTTCTGCGGGCGGCTCGCCTGCGCGAAGAAGGCTTCGTGCTCGAGAGCGAAGCCCTCGTCGAAGCCGCCCGCCGCGGCTTCCCGCTGGTGTCGGTGCCGCTGCGGGCGATCTATCCGCCGGGGCGGGCCAGCCGCTTCCGCGGGCTCGCCGACGGCCTGCGGATCGGCCGCTATCTCGCCCGCGAGGTCGTGCGGGAGGCGGCGCGGCGGATCGCCGTCGAGCCGCGCGGCCGCCGCGTCCGGGTGGCCTGGCCACTGCCCGATGCCAGAGGCGGCGGTGGCTGATCGCATCCGCGCCCGTTACGACGTCGCCATCGTCGGGGGCGGCCCCGCCGGCTCCACCGCGGCGACCTTGCTGGCCCGCGCCGGTCTCGACGTCGCCTGCTTCGAGCGGGAGCGCTTCCCCCGCTTCCACATCGGCGAGTCGCTCCTCCCGGCCTCCGTCCCGCTCTTCGACCGGCTGGGGCTGACGTCGCGGCTGGAGGGGGCCGGGTTTCTCCGGAAGTACGGCGCCGCCTTCATCGACGAGGCGGACGGCCGGCAGGTCTTCTTCAATTTCCGGCGAGGCCCGCACTGGGCCGACCACGCCTACAACGTCCCCCGGGCCGATTTCGACCGCCTGCTCCTCGATCATGCCGCCAAGGAAGGGGCGGCCGTCGTCGAGGGCGCCGAGGTCCAGTCGCTGGCGATCGAGCGCGACCGCGTGCGGCTGGAAGTGGCGACCGACGACGGCGGGCGTTATCCGGTAGAGGCGGCGTTCCTGGTGGATGCCAGCGGTCGCGACGCGGTGCTCGCCTCGCGGCTTGGCCGTCGGGAGCCCATGCCCAGTCTGGGCAAGGTCGCGCTCTTCGCCCATTACCGGGGCGCGGAGCGCTGGCTCGAGCGCCGGGAGGGCTACATCCGGATCTACCTCTTCGACCACGGCTGGTTCTGGTGGATCCCCTTCGCCGGCGACCTCACCAGCGTCGGCTGTGTCCTCCACCAGCGCGTGGTCAAGGCGCGCCAGGTCCGCCTGGAGCAGCTCTTCGAGGAGATGGTGGCCGCCTGCCCGAGCGTGGCCGCCGGTCTGGACGGTGCCACCCGGACCACCGAGGTCTTGAGCGCGGCCAATTTCTCCTACCGGGGGACGCCGGCGGTCGGCGACCGCTTCGTCGCCCTCGGGGACGCGGTCACGTTCGTGGACCCCATCTTCTCGACCGGCGTCTACATCGCCATGCAATCGGCCGAGCTGGCCTGCCCGGCCATCGTGACCGGGTTCCGGCAGGGAGCGTTCCGCGCCTCGGCCTTCGACGGATATCGGCGCCGCATCGAGCGTGGCACCGGGCTCTTGTTCCGCTTCATCGACCAGTACTATGACCCTGCGTTCCTGGACGTCTTTCTCTCTCCGAGCCCACCGCAGATGTTGCGCGACGCCGTGGTGACGGTCCTGGTCGGGGGCGCCTTCCTCCACTATCCGCTCTGGCTGCGGGCCCGTCTGGCGGCGGTCTTCCTCGGGGCCGCCCTCCGGCGGCGGTCGCGCGCGCGGCAGGGATTGGCGGTCGAGTCGCGCCTGACGTGGTGAGCGACCTGCGCCGGCTCTGGCCTCGCGGCTACGGCTTCGCCATCGCCGGCATCGCGGTGGGGATCGCCGGACTGGTCGCCCTCGGCGCTCTCGCCGAGCGGATCAGCCGCTTCATCGAGGGTGGCCATCGCTTCGTCCTCGGACAGATCTCGGTGGCCGGCGCCGGCATCGGCAGCGGCGCCGGCTTCACGGCCGGCGGCCTCCTCCCGCGTCGCACGGTCGAGGCGATCGCCCGCGTGCCGGGCGTGCAGGTCGTCCAGCCCCAGGTCATGGTCCCGGTGGACCCGCGCAGCTCTCAGCTCTTCACGGTGAACCAGGAGCTGATCCTCGGCCTCGACCTGTCGGTCCCCATCCCCAACCGCAACTACCCCACGCTGCCCGTCGCCCGCGGGCGCTTCCTCGGCGCCGGCGATCGCGGCCGGGCGGTGGTCGGCGCCGACTTCGCCGCGGCGCGGGGATTGCGGATCGGGGACCGGGTCCGCCTCGGAGCCCGCGAGTTCGAGGTCGTCGGGATCCTCGAGCGCCTCCTCACCGCGCCCGATCGCTTCGCCTTCGTCCCGCTGGAGGACGCGCGCGACCTCTGGCTGGCCCTCGACCCTACCCTCCGGGTGCTGTTCGCGCCCGGCGGGCCGGTGGCGCGCGACGACCTCAACACCGGCGCCGCGGTGGGCTGGGCGCCCGGCGTGGATCCCGACGCGCTGGCCGCGCGGATCGCGCGCGAGGTGCCGGGGGTGAACGTGGTGCCTCCCGGCGAGGTGGCCCGCCAGCTCGCGTCCTCCACGACCTTCTTCACCTGGCTCATGGCCGGCGTGGGCGGGATCGGGCTCCTGATCGGCGGCCTCTCGCTCTCCAACACGGTCGCCGCCTCGACCTTCGAGCGGATTCGGGACTTCGGCATCAAGCAGGCTCTGGGCGCGACCGATGTCCAGCTCTTCGGCGAGGTGCTCCGGGAGAGCCTGGTCGTGAGCCTCGCCGGCGGCGTGGTGGGGGCGCTCCTCGCTCTCGCCGCCGGGAGTGCGGTGGACGCCCGGGCCGCCCACGCCGGCCAGCAGCTCTTCTTCTTCTCCGGCCGCCTCTTCGGCTTCACGTTCGCGTTGGCTGCCGCCCTCGGCGCCATCGCCGGCGCCTACGCCACCGCGCGCATCCTGCGGGTGCCGCCGGCGGAGGCCATCCGCCGGGGAGCTTAGATCATGGCGATGGACCACGACGTCCTGGTCGTCGGCGGAGGGAACGCCGCGCTCTGCGCCGCCCTGGCCGCCCGCGAGCGGGGGGCGCGCGTGCTCGTCCTGGAAAAGGCGCCCGAGGCCGAGCGGGGCGGGAACTCGCTCTTCACGGCCGGGGGCTTTCGCTTTCCCCACCGCGGCCTCGAGGATTTGCGGCGCGACGTGCTGGTCGATCTGACCCCGGCCGAGGCGGACGCCGTCGAGGTGCCACCCTACCCGGAGGAGACGTTCTACGACGACCTCCTGCGGCTCACCGAGCACTGCGCGAATCCGGACCTGACCGATCTGTTGGTGCGGCGGGCCCGGCCGACCGTGGTGTGGATGCGCGGCCAGGGCGTGCGCTGGATTCTGATGCTCAACCGCCAGTCCTTCAAGGTGGGCGACCGCCACCACTTCTGGGGCGGCCTCCACGTCGAGGCGGTCGGCGGCGGCCAGGGCCTCGTCCAGTCGCTGTACGACCGGGCGGAGCGGCTCGGCGTGGCGGTGCTGTATGGCGTCGGGGCCCGGCGCCTTCTCCAGGACCGGCGGGGCGCCGTCACCGGCGTCGTCACCCGCGGGCCGGAGGGCTTCGAGGAGATCGCGGCCGGCGCGGTGGTCCTCGGCTGCGGGGGATTCGAGGCCAACCCCGAGTGGCGAGTCCGCTACCTCGGCCCCGACTGGGAGCTGGCGCGCGTGCGGGGAACGCGGCACAACACCGGCGACGGGATCCGCATGGCGCTCGAGATCGGCGCCCAGCCCTACGGCCACTGGTCCTCCTGCCACGCCGTCCAGTGGGACGTCAACGCCCCCGAGTTCGGCGACCGCAAGGTCCTCGACCTCTTCCAGAAGCATTCCTACCCGCTGGGTCTCATCGTCAATGTCCGCGGCGAGCGGTTCGTGGACGAGGGCGCCGACCTCCGAAACTACACCTACGCCAAGTACGGCCGCGAGATCCTGAAGCAACCGCTTCGCACCGCCTGGCAGCTCTTCGATCAGAAGGTCGTCCCCCTCCTCCGCGAGGAGTATCGGATTCGCGAAGTGACCAAGGTCGAGGCCGACACGCTGGAGGAGTTGGCGCGGAAGTGCGAGATCGACGCGGCCGGGCTCGGGCGGACGGTTCACGCCTTCAACGCCGCCGTCCAGGACACGCCCGCCTTCAACCCGGCCGTCCTCGATGGCAAAGGCACCCGCGGGATCACGCCGCCCAAGTCCAACTGGGCCCAGCGGCTCGACCGGCCGCCCTTCGTCGCCTTCGGCGTGACGTGCGGCATCACCTTCACCTTCGGCGGGCTCCGGGTCAACGGCGAGGCCGCCGTGCTCGACACCGAGGATCGCCCGATTCCCGGCCTCTACGCCGCCGGCGAGCTGGTGGGCGGGCTCTTCTACCACAACTACCCCGGCGGGGCGGGACTCATGGCGGGGGCGACGTTCGGGAAGCTCGCCGGGGAGCAGGCGGCGGCATTCGTGGCGACCGCCAGTCGCTGAGAGCCCGTGAAGGAATCGCCCCTTCCGTGTGAGCCGCGAGATACCCGGAGGGGGGGTCCGGGGGAGGAGCGCGCCGCTCCCCCCCGGCCCGACTGAGCGGTGCTGCGCGCCGTCGGGCTCCGCAAGACGTTTCGGGGTCCCGACGGCCGCGTCATCGAGGTGCTGCGGGGCTGCGACCTCACCCTGGCGCCCGGCGAGCACGTCGCGGTCGTCGGGCGCTCCGGCTCCGGCAAGTCCACGCTGCTCAATCTGCTCGGCTGTCTGGACCGCGCCGACGGCGGCGAGCTGTGGTTTGGCGACGCCGCCCTCACCGGCGCGGGCCGGCGAGCGCTGGCCCACTTCCGCGGCCATCAGCTCGGCTTCGTCTTCCAGGCCTTCAACCTGATCCCGTCGCTCACGGCCTGGGAGAACGTGCTCCTCGCCGCCCGCTACGTCGGCCGGGACCGGACCCCGGCGACGCGGGCGGCGACCGCGCTCTTCGAGCGGCTGGGGATCGCCGAGCGCAAGGGCCACTACCCGCCGGCGCTCTCTGGCGGCGAGCAGCAGCGCGTGGCCTTTTGCCGGGCGGTGCTGAACGATCCCGCGGTGCTCCTCGCCGACGAGCCGACCGGCAACCTCGATGACGACAACGCCCGCGTGATCCTGGACGAGCTGCGGTCGCGCGCGCGGACGGGTCGGGCGGCGGTCCTGCTGGTGACCCACAACGCCGACCTTGCCCGCGCCGCCGACCGGGTGCTCTACCTGGAGGACGGCCGGCTCGTCGCCGCCTGAACCGGCGCCGGACCGTCGGTCAGGAACTCGCCACCCGGCCGGTTCCTGGCCAGCGCGACGGCCCGCCGCGTCGGTAAACCCTTGTCAGTTGCATGCTCCTGTTCTGGCATGCTGCGTGCTCTTTTCCCCGCCGTGCTCCAGACCCTGGACTCTGTTCGACCGGCAGGATGTCATGCGAAACCTTAAGGGGGCGCGCATCCTCGTCGTCGATGACGCCGACCGAGTGCGCGTGGTCATGGCGGAGATGCTCAGGGTCGCCGGGGCCGACGTGGCGGAGGCGGTCAGCGGCGAGGAGGCGCTCGGGCTGGCCGCCGGCTGGCGCCCCGACCTGGTCGTGCTCGATCTCGACTTGCCGGACCTGGACGGAGTCGAGGTCTGCCGCCGAATCAAGTCCGACCCCGCGACCGGGTCGACCCTCGTCCTCCTCCTCTCCGGCGTGTTTCTGGACGTGGCGGACCGGGTCCGGGGGCTCGAGGGCGGGGCCGACGGCTTTCTGACGAAGCCGGTCGAGCGGATGGAGCTGATGGCCACCGCCGCCGCCTTGCTCCGCTTGCACGACAGCGAGCGCCGCCGGCGGGCGGCCGAGACCGTGGCCCGGGTGGCCCAGGCACTGACCGAGACCCTCGACGTGTCGGCGGTCGCCAACCGGATCGTGGAGAGCCTCCCGGCCCTGTTCGACCTCCGAACGGCAACCGTTCGCCTCTTGCAGCCGGACGGCTCGCTCCTCACCGTCGCGTCGGG
Organism: Candidatus Methylomirabilota bacterium; assembly: GCA_036001225.1. Taxonomy (GTDB): domain Bacteria; phylum Methylomirabilota; class Methylomirabilia; order Rokubacteriales; family DASRDR01; genus DASYUM01. The sequence continues at coordinate 13,322 of DASYUM010000308.1, forward strand.
CGGGCCGGCCTGCGAGCATTACGAGGTCGGCCACGTCTGCCCGCCCGGAACCGGCGCCGCCGGCTGGGCGATCGCCGAGGGCGGGGCGGTCTGGGCCGCTGACCTGCTCGCCGAGCCTCGCATCCGGCTCACCGACGAGCAGCGGCAGCGGGCGGTGGCCTCGGCCAGCCGGGCCATCGTCGCGGTCCCCCTGCGGGTCAAGGGGCAGCTGCTCGGCGCCATCAGTCTGGCCGAAGAAACGAGCCGCACCTTCTCGGACGCCGATGTCGCGCTCCTGCAGACGTTTGCCGATCAGGCGGCGCTGGCGATCGAGAACGCGCGGCTCTACGAGGACGCCCGCCGAGCCTACCGGGAGCTGTCCGAGGCCCAACACCAGCTCCGGCAGTCGCAGAAGATGGAGGCGATCGGCCGGCTGGCCAGCGGGGTGGCGCACGACTTCAACAACCTGCTGACCGTCATCCGGGGCCGGAGCGAGCTCCTGCGGGCGCGGCTCGCCGCCGACGATCCCCTCTATCGCCATGCCAGGCTGATCGAGACGACCGCCGAGCGGGCGGGGGCGCTCACCCACCAGCTGCTCGCCTTCAGCCGGAAACAGGTGCTCCAACCGAAGGTCCTCGACCTCAACCAGGTTCTGGGCGGTATGGAGAAGATGCTGCGCCGGCTCATCGGCGAGGACATCGACCTGATCTTCGCGATGGATCCGGCCCTCGACCGGGTTCGGGCCGACCCCGCCCAGCTCGAGCAGGTGATCCTGAACCTGGTGGTGAACGCGCGGGACGCCATGCCCCACGGCGGCCGACTGGTCGTCGAGACGTCGAACCTCCGGGTGGACGGTGAACCCGGCGGCGAGGCGCCGGGGTTGCAACCCGGCACCCACGTCATGCTGGCCGTCGGCGACAGTGGCGTCGGGATGGACGAGGAGACCCAGTCCCACGTGTTCGAGCCGTTCTTCACCACCAAGGAGCCGGGGACGGGGACCGGGCTCGGGCTCGCGACCGTCTACGGCATCGTGAAGCAGAGCGGGGGCGAGGTCGCCTTCGAAAGCGAGGTCGATCGGGGCACCACGTTCCGGATCTACCTGCCGGGGGTACAGGAACCGGCCGAGAGCGTCGCCGCCAGCCTGCCGCAGGTGAGCGCGCCGCGCGGCATCGAGACCATCCTCCTGGTGGAAGACGACGATGCGCTACGCGAGATGACCCGCGAGATGCTCGCCCTGTACGGCTACCGCGTCATCGACGCGCGGCACCCCGGCGAAGCCTTGCTCGTCGCCGAGCGCCGCCCGGACCGGATCGACCTGCTGGTCACCGACATCGTCATGCCCCAGATGAACGGCTGTGAGCTGGCCGAGCGGCTCGTCGAGCTGCGCCCGAACCTGAGAGTCCTCTACATGTCCGGCTACGCCGACGAGACGGTCATCCGTCGGGCGGGCGTCAACGGGGCGCTCACCCTCCTCCAGAAGCCCTTCGCCGCCGGGACGCTGGCCCACAAGGTCCGCGAAGCCCTCGACGCCGCCCCCCGGCTGACCGGGGCGCGCCGCTAGGTCCTCCGGAGGGGGTCTCGACGGCCCCCTCAAAGCGGAACACCAGACGCGCGGCGTGTGGCTTCACCGTGCGCGCGGTTAGTCCGACCAGAACGCTAGGAGCGCCCCCAGCGAACGGACCGGCGCCGTCCTGAAAATCTCGGCCCGGCCGCGTGTCGGGAAGTGGACGGGCGGCCGTTTCGGCTGGTCTTCCCGCAGCTCTCTCTGGTACCCTGCCAGGGTCTGTCCGGAGGGAGACGCAAGAGGGATGGGCGGAGTCCAGGGGACGCTGGTGGTCGCCAACATGCCGGGCGCGCTGACCGTGGTGGCGGGTCTCCCGCTGGTCGCGCGCGCGGTGCTCGAGCTGCGCGCGGCGGGCTACGCCGCGGTCACCGTCTTCGCCGGTCCCCAGGCCCGGCGGGTGGCGGCGCTGCTCGAGCCACGCTGCCCGGACGTGGCCGGCCTCGGCTCGCCGGACGAGGCGGCCGCCCTCGGCTGGCCGGAGCTCGTCCTCGTGGTGGCGGGCGACGTCCTCTTCGACCCCGCCGCGCTGGCGCCGCTCCTCGCCGCCGCCACGCCGGGCGGGGTCCACTTCGGGCAGGTGCCCGGAGCGCCGGGACCCGAGGTGCCGGCCGCGGTGTGCCCGGGGTCGGCCATCCCGCGCCTGCTGGCCGAGGCGAGCCGTGGTGGCGGGCTTCGCGTCGAGGGCCTTCGCCGCGTCGGCGGCGCGGCCGCGGGCGGGGTCCCGCTCACCGACGGCCTCCTCGTGCCCGCCGACCGGGCCCCGGCGCGGCGCGTCCTCGAGACGGCGCTTCTCGATCATCTGGCCCGGCGGACCAGCGCCAAGGACAGCTTCCTCGCCGCGCTCGTCGACCGCCGCCTGTCCCGGCCGCTGACGCGTCTCCTCCTCGGCTCGCCGGTGACGCCGTCTCAGATCACGGTGGTCAGTATCGCGCTCGGGCTCGCCGGGGCGGTGGGCCTGGCGACCATCTCCTACGCGGGCCGCCTCGCCGGCGTCGGCGCGTTGATCGCGTCGATCGTCCTCGACTGCGTGGACGGCGAGCTGGCGCGGGCCCGCTTCCAGCAGAGTGCGGCCGGCGCCCGGCTCGACGTGCTCGGCGATTACGTGGTCCACCTCGCGGCGTTCCTCGGTCTCGCCATCGGCCTCGCCCGGCAGGGGCTGCCGCCGGGAGGCGTCTGGGCCGCGGCCGGCCTCGTCGCCGGCGTCGGGGCCGCCATGGCCACGATGCACGCGATCTTCGTCCGGCCGGCGCTCCGCGGGGGGGGCGACCTCCACTGGAGCGGCGAGCCAGCCGGGTTGCCCGACACGCCCCTGACCGCGATCGTCGAGAAGCTCGCCAGCCGCGACTACACGTATCTACTCCTCGTCCTGGCCCTGCTCGGACACCTCGAGTGGTTCCTCTACGCGGCGGCGGTCGGCTCGTGGGTCTTCGTCGCCGGCGTGCTGGGCTATCGAGGCTATCAGCGGCTGGCCCTGCGCCGACCGGTGGTCTCGCAGTGAAGCGACTCCGCCGGCGCGCGGTGGAGCTGGGCTGCCTCGGCCTCGGGCTCGGGCTGCTGCTCGCGACCGTGTGGCAGATCGGGCTGGCCGGCCTGGCCCGCGACCTCCGCCTCATCGGCTGGGGCCTGGCCGTGATCCTGCTCGTGGAGAGCCTCAACGTCCTGTTCAACACCTGGGGCTGGGGCCTGGCCTTCCCGGCCGGCGAGCGCACGGTCAGCTCGCGACGGCTCCTGGCCGCCCGCCTGGCCGGCGACGGCGTGAACTACCTGACGCCCTCGGCGACGGTCGGGGGCGAGCTGCTCCGCGTCCGGCTGCTGGGCGGCGCGGTGCCACTCGGACTCCGCTGGGCCTCGGTGAGCGTGGCCAAGCTGGGGCAGACCGTCGCCCAGGCGCTCTTCATCCTGCTCGGGCTGGCGATCGTGCTGCCGCACCTGACCGACGTGACCCCGTGGGTGGCCTGGCTCGGCGGGGGCAGCGCAGCGCTGCTGGTCGCGCTCGGCTTCGCGCGGCTGCTGGAGCGCGGTGTGTGGGCGACGGCCGAGGCCGGCGCCCGGCGGCTCGGCCTCGCGGCGCGAATGCCGGTCCGGTGGGCCGCGCCCGGCCGCGATCTCGACGCCGCGCTCGGCCGACTCGGCAACCCGCGGCTCTTCGGCTCGCTCGCCTGCTTCGTCGCCGGCTGGGCGGTGGGTGCGGCGGAGATCTACCTGATCCTGGCCTGGCTGGGGACGCCGGTGGCGTGGCAGACGGCGCTCGCGCTGGAGACCGGGTCGGTGCTCATTGATGGTATCCTCTTCTTCGTGCCCGGGAAGATCGGCACCCAGGAGGGCGGGAAGGTCATGCTGTTCATCGCCTTCGGGTTGAATCCGGCGCGCGGTCTCACCGTCGGCGTCGTGCGGCGGATCCGCGAGCTGACCTACGCCGGGCTCGGCCTGGCCGCGCTCGGCGCGCTGGCCCTGCGCCCCGTGGCCTCGGTGGCGTCCCCCCTCGTCCCTCAATCGGAGTCTTCATGACCCACGCCGCCGACCCGGCCCTGCGCACGCTGTTCCTCCATCCGCCCTCGTTCGAGGGGTTCGACGGCGGGGCTGGCGCCCGTTACCAGGCGCGCCGCGAGATCCGCTCCTTCTGGTACCCGACGTGGCTCGCGCAGCCGGCCGCGCTGGTGCCCGGCAGCCGGCTGGTGGACGCGCCGCCCGACGGGCTGACCCTGGATCAGGTCGCCCCGTTGGCCAAGGAGTACGACCTCGCCGTCCTCCACACGAGCACGCCCTCGTTCGGGAACGACGCCCGGGTCGCCGAGCGGCTCAAGGCCGAGAATCCGCGCCTGGTCGTCGGCATGGTCGGCGCCCACGTGGGTGTCCTCCCCCAGCAATCGCTCAAGGCAGCGCCCGCGGTGGACTGGGTGAGCGTCGGCGAGTTCGACTACGCGTGCACCGAGGTCGCGGCCGGCCGCCCGCTCAAGGACGTCTGCGGGATCGCCTACCGGGACGGGGAGCGGATCCGGTTCACCCCGCCGCGGCCGCAGGTCGAGGACATGGACGCGCTGCCGTTCGTGGTGGACGTCTACCAGCGCGACCTCACCATCGAGAACTACTTCATCGGCTACCTCCTCCACCCCTACGTTTCGCTCTACACCGGCCGGGGCTGCCGCTCGAAGTGCACCTTCTGCCTGTGGCCTCAGACCCTCGGCGGTCACCGCTATCGGGTCCGCAGTCCGGAGAGCGTCGAGGCCGAGATGGCGCGGGCCAAGGCCCACTTCCCGCAGGTGAAGGAGTTCTTCTTCGACGACGACACGTTTACCGACGACCTGCCTCGGGCGGAAGAGATCGCCCGCCGCCTGGGCCGGCTCGGACTGACCTGGTCGTGCAACGCCAAGGCCAACGTGCCGCGCAAGACGCTGGAGGTCCTTCGCGACAACGGCCTCCGGCTCCTCCTGGTGGGCTACGAGTCGGGCAACCAGCAGATCCTGAACAACATCAAGAAGGGCATCCGGCTCGACATCGCCCGCCGCTTCACGCGAGACGCCAAGGAGTTGGGGATCACCATCCACGGCACGTTCATCCTCGGCCTCCCCGGTGAGACGTCGGAGACCATCCGGGAGACGGTCCGCTATGCGTGCGAGATCGAGCCGGATACGATCCAGGTCTCGCTGGCGGCGCCGTATCCGGGGACCGAGCTGTACCGTCAGGCCCAGGAGCAGGGGTGGCTGGCCATCCAGTCGGGTGAACTGGTGGACACCCACGGCGTGCAGGTCGCCGCCCTCAACTATCCCGGCCTCTCCCAGACCGAGATCTTTCACTCGGTCGAGGAGTTCTATCGCCGCTTCTACTTCCGCCCGCGGAAAATCGTCGCCATGGTCGGTGGCATGCTGCGCGATCCGGCCGTCATGCGCCGGCGACTGCGGGAAGGCGTCGAGTTCTTCCGCTTCATGCGCGAGCGCAAGAAGCCGACGGCGAAGGTCGAGCCGGCCGCCGGCGTCAGCACGCCGGCCTGACACCGGCCGCGCCACCCCGCCGGGCGGCTGGTCGAAAACGCGCCACCTGGCCAGCAACTTGCGTCCCAGCCGGGACGACCACGCCCGCGCCTTCCGCGAAATCGCCGACCCGACGGGCGTTTGCGCCGGAACCTCAGAGCGGCCGCCGCCGTGGCACACCGCGTGCTTTACCACCTCGTCGGGAGGGCACCGATGAAACTGGTGGTGAGCCAAGACGGGACGGTCGAGCGGGGGGGCAGCCGTGTCGTTCTCCGGCTCATCCAGGGCGGCGCCGCAGACCAGGCCCAGCGCCGGCTGCTGGCGCCGCCGACTTCAGCCCGATCCCAGACCCCGCCGGCCGCCGCTCCGGCCGTCGACGTCGAGGACATTCCGCTCTACCTCCGTCCGATCCCGGCCCGCCTGCCCCGCCTCTGGTAACGCCGTCCGCTGAGCGCCCGCCGCTACCTTGACGCGCGCCAGGGCGCGCCGCTACGCTCGGCCGATCGATGAGCTACCGCCTCGTGGTCGCCGACCTGGACGGCACCGTCCGCTCCCGCGCGCTCGGGATCACTCCCGGTGTGCAGGCGGCGGTGTCGGCGGCCCAGGCCCGCGGCGTCCGGGTCTGCGTCGCCACCGGACGGATGTGGCCCTCGGCGGCACCGTGGGTCAAGGCGCTCGGTGCCGACCCGCCGGTCATCCTCTACAACGGAGGCCGGCTGTTCGACTTCGCGCGGGAACGTATCCTCTTCGACCGCCGCCTCGATCGGATGGTCGCCCGGGAGGTGCTCGCCCTCTTCCGGCGCGAGCCGGAAGCCCGCATTCACCTCTATGTGAACGACCGCGTCTACGTCGAGCGACCCGATCCGCTCACCGAAGCCTACGCGGCCGACGACGGTATCAGCTACGAGATCGTGCCCGCCTTCGAGGGCCTCCTCGCCGACGATCCGCACAAGATGCTGGTGATCGGTCCCCCCGCCCGGATGGAAGGGCTGGGGGACGCGGTGCGGGCGGCGGGCCTGGCTGTGCACGCCGTGCAGTCGGAGCCGCAATACCTGGAAATCCTCCCGCCCGGCATCTCCAAGGGCACGGCGCTGCGGGCCATGCTGGCCGCCCTCGACATTCCCGTCGAGGCGGTCATCGCGGTGGGCGACAACTGGAACGACCTCGAGATGATCGAAGCGGCGGGCCTCGGGGTGGCGATGGGCCACGCCCCGGCCGGCGTCCGGGCCCGGGCCGACCACGTCTGTGGGACGAGCGAGGAGGAAGGGTTCCGCGACGTCATCGAGCGATTTGTCCTCGGGCGCCGGCCGTCTTGATTCGCGCCCGCGCGCTGACATACAGTGGGGGGCAGCTTCGAACCGGATCCGACATCCTTCGCCAGGTTCCCCAGGCTCAAGGAGGTTCCTCGATGAGGTCAACTGTCGCGCTGGTCATGGTGGTCGGGATCGCGCTCCTGCTCGGCGCGGGGGCGGGGCCGGCGGCGGCCCAGGTCACCCTCAACGTGGTGACCGCCGGCGACACCAACATGCACGATCTCCAGCGTAACGTCTTCGGCCCGGAGTTCGAGAAACGGAATCCGGGCGTGAAGATCAACGCGGTCGGCAGCGGTCCCGGCGAGGCCGGCAGCCGAGTGATCGTGAACAAGATCAAGAGCCAGAAGGACGCCGGGGTCGGGAAGTGGGACGTGGACGTGGCGGTCGTCCACCAGATCGTGATGCCCGAGCTGATCCAGCAGGAACTGGTCGCCCGCTACGCTCCCGAGATCGCCACCTACAAGCTCATGACCGCCTCCGACGGCCGGAACGCGCTCGGGTTCAACGTCGAGGGCTACGTGATGCCGATGTTCCACAGCCAGGTGGTCCTGGCCTACAACCCGGAGATGGTGAAGACCCCGCCGTCGAGCTTCGAGGAGCTGGTGGCCTGGATCAAGGCCAACCCCAAGAAGTTCGGCTACAACGGCGTCAAGGGTGGGATGAGCGGGGTGGCCTTCACCACCGCTTGGGTGTACTGGAAGACGGGCCAGTACGACCGGTACGCCAAGGGGCCCTACGACAAGAACGCCCAGACGGCCTGGCCCCAGGCCATCAAGGAGCTGAAGGGCCTGCCGGTCACGCTGACCACCGGCAACAACGACACCCTCGACCGGTTGAACCGCGGCGAGATCGCCATGGGGCCGGTGTGGGTGGACATGCTGATCAACCTGAAGAACGAAGGCCGCATGGACCCCAAGATCCGGATGAAGCTCATCGCGCCGGGCTTCCCGGGCCAGCCGATGTACCTGGTGGTGCCCAAGCAGGCCGCCAACTACGAGGTGGCCAAGAAGTACGTCGAGTTCATCACCTCGCCCGAGATGCAGGCCAAGGTGATCGTGGAGCGGAACGGCTGGTACCCGGGAATCGATGGCCAGCACGTCCTACCCCACGTGTCGGACAAGGCCCGCGCCCTCCTGTTCCAGGACGTGCCGCCCGACACGCTCAACAAGAACGGGCTGTCGTTCCCGCTCAACCCCTATTTCAAGGACTTGATGACGACCTACGAGGAGAACTGATCCAAACCGGAGGGGGCCTCGACGGCCCCCTCCGGAACCTCCCCCAGGAAAGGATTGCGGCGGCCAAGCCGCCGCTCGGAGCGGAACATGCGGCGGTGGACGGCCGTGTGTGAGCGCGAGGGCCGTCCTCCCGCGGACTTCTGTCCTTCGGGCGGCTAGATGCGGCGTTCCGCCCGCCTCGCCAGCCTCGCCATCGCCGCGCCGCCCCTGGCCATCGTCGTCTGGCTCTTCTTCCTCCCCTTCCTCTCTTCCGCTCACCTGTCGTTCCAGCGCGAGGGCGAGTGGTCGCTGCGCAACTACTACCTGGTCTGGCGCCTCTACAAGCTCGACGTGCTCTATACCCTCGGCATCTCGCTGGTGAGCCTGATGCTGGTCGTCGGCATCGCGATCCTGCTCTGCGGCTACCTGCGGATCGTCGGCTACCGGCCGGTCGAGTTCCTCTTCAAGATTCCCCTCTTCGTGCCCTTCGTGGTCGTCGGCCACGGGATGCGGGTGCTGCTGGCCCCCCGGGGCACGCTGAACTCGGCCCTGGCCCAGGCCGGGCTGATCGACCTCAACGACCCCCCCTCGATCGCCTTCACCTGGGCGGGAATCGTGGTCTCGCTGGTCTGGAAGAACCTCGCCCTGGCCGTCCTGCTGGTTCTGGGCGCGTACCGGGCCGTGGACGAGACCTATCTCGAGGCGGCGCGGAACGTGGGGGCCTCTGCCTTCCGCCAGATCCGGGACATCCTGCTCCCGATGGCGGCCCCGTCCCTGGTCGTCGCCTCGGCCTTCATGTTCACGTCGATGCTCGCCTCGTTCTCCATCCCACTCATGATCGGCTCCGGCGAGGCGCCGCAGATGCTCATGGTCGACGTCTTCTACCGGATCAACTACCAGAACGACCTGGGCACGGCCAACGCGCTGGGCATCGTGTCCTACCTGCTGGCGATGGGCGTCGCCGGCTACTACCTGCGGACGATCACGGTGAAGTCGTGAGCCGCGGCGTCGCGCGCCGGAGCCTGCGAGCGGCGCTCGCGGTGGTGGCGTTCCTCTTCATCTTCGCTCCCGTCTCGAGCCTGGTGATCTGGTCGTTCACCCGGAGGTGGTTCTGGCCCCATCCGTTCCCCCAGGAGTGGGGCCTCTTCTACTGGAAGCAGGTCCTCCAGGGGGACCTCTTCCGGGCGCTCCACTCGGGGTTCCTGATCGCGGTGGTGGTCACGGTGCTGACCCTGGTCCTCACCGTGCCGCTCGCGTACCTGCTGGCGCGCTACCCGATCCCGGCGAAGCCGCTCATCCTGATGGTCTTTCTCCTTCCCCACGCGTTCCCCCAGCTCCCGGTGTTCGTCAACTCGACCACGCTGCTCTACCGGGTGAACCTCGGCGGCAAGTTCTGGGGCGTGGTGCTGATCCACATGGTGGGAGCGCTGGTCTACGCGGTGTGGACGATGACGGCGGTCTTCAAGTCCATCCCCGAGAGCCTGGAGGAGGCGGCCTGGAACCTCGGGGCCTCGCACCTGAAGAGCTTCTTCTCGGTGGCGCTGCCCCTGGCCACGCCCGGGCTCATCGCCAGCACGCTGCTGGTCTTCCTCTACTCCCTCGACGAGTTCACGGGGACGTTGCTGGTGGGGAGTCCCTTCGTCCTCACCCTGCCGGTCTACATGTACCGGACCTCGGTCGGGTACGAGCTGCAGGTGGCCTCCATCGCGGCGCTCATCCTCATGCTGCCGGGGATCCTTTTGCTCGTCCTGCTGGAGCGCTTCCTGAAGGCGGAGTACCTCTCCATGTTCGGGCGCCTATGAGGCCGGGTGGGTGGCGCGGCGAACGGGTGCCCCACCCGGCCGCGAGGCCTGGCTGATGGAAGTGCGAGTCGAGGGGCTGACCAAGCGCTACGGGCGGGTGAGCGCCCTCGACGCCGTCGGCATCACGTTCCCGAGCGGCGCCCTGACCGCCATTCTGGGGCCCAGCGGGTGCGGGAAGACGACGCTGCTCCGCAGCGTGGCCGGGTTCGTCCCGGTGGATGCCGGGCGCATCCTCTTCGGCAAGGACGACGTGACCCAGCTGACCCCCCAGGCCCGAGGCACGGCCATGGTCTTCCAGAACTATGCCCTGTGGCCGCACATGACCGTCTTCGACAACGTGGCCTACGGGCTGCGGCTGCGCCGGGTGCCCGAGCGCGACATCCGAGCCCGCGTCGAGAAGGTGCTCGACCTGGTGGAGATCGGCCAACTCGAGGGCGTCCTGGGCCGGAAGCCGGCGGCGCTGTCGGGCGGCCAGCAGCAGCGGGTCGCGGTGGCCCGGGCGCTGGTCGTGGAGCCGCGCGTTCTGCTCATGGACGAGCCGCTCTCCAACCTCGACGCCAAGGTCCGCCAGCGCCTGCGGGTGGAGGTCCGGCGGCTCCAGAAGGCGGTGGGGATCACCGCCATCTACGTCACCCACGATCAGGAGGAGGCCCTGGCCATCGCCGACACCGTCGTCCTCATGAACGCGGGCCGGGTTGTGCAGGTCGGCGCGCCGCCCGAGATCTACTTCCGGCCCGCCAGTGCCTTCGCCGCCGAGTTCCTCGGGGTCTCCAACCAGCTCCGGGGGACGGCCGACCCCGGCGCGCTGGCGATCGGGGGCCAGCGGCTGCCCTACGCCGGCCCCGTTCGGGGCCCGGCCATCGTGGTCTTCAAGGCGTCCGACGCGACGCTCGGACCGACGGGTCCGCCGGCAGCCGCCCCCGAGGGCGGCGCGGTCCTGCGCGGCACGCTGGAGGAGCGGCTGTTCCTCGGCGCCGTGTACCGCCACTACGTCCGGATCGAGGGCGAGACGGTGATGGTGGACGCGCCAGAGCCGGCCGAGCCGGGCCCGGTCGCGGTCCGCGTCCCGCCGGCGAAGCTGCAGGTGTACGCGGCACCAGCAGGATGAGCTATAGTTCCCCCGGCATTCGGGTTCCGCCTGCCGCGGCGCGGGACTCGGCCGGACCTGTCGAACAACGGAGGCGACCATGCGCGTGGCGACGACGACCACAGTTCTCGCGATCGGGCTCCTGGCGACGGTGCTCGGGTCAGGGCCGGCTGCCGCCCAGGGCCAGCTCACGCTCTACTGCACGCCCCAGGAGGAGTGGTGCCGGGCGATGGTCACCGCGTTCGAGAAGGCGACCGGCATCAAGGTCAACATGACCCGCAAGAGCTCGGGCGAGATCTACGCCCAGGTGAAGGCGGAGGCCGCCAACCCGAAGGGCGACATCTGGTGGGGCGGGACCGGAGACCCGCACCTGCAGGCGGCCGAGGAGGGGCTCACCCTCGAGTACAAGTCGCCCAAGCTCGGCGAGCTCCACGACTGGGCGGGCCGCCAGGCCGAGCAATCGAAATACCGGACGGTCGGCGTCTACGCCGGCGCCCTCGGGTTCGGCTACAACACGCAGCTCCTGGCCAAGAAGGGGCTGCCCGAGCCGAAGTGCTGGAAGGACCTCCTCGACCCGCGCTTCAAGGACGAGGTCCAGGTCGCCGACCCGAACTCCTCGGGCACGGCCTACACCATGCTCGCCACGATCCTCCAGATCATGGGCGAGGCCGCCGGATGGGACTACTTGAAGAAGCTCCACAAGAACGTCAACCAGTACACGAAGTCGGGCGCGGCGCCGGCCAAGGCGACGGCGCTCGGTGAGACCCTGATCGGCATCACCTTCATGCACGACCTGGTCACGATGGTCGTCGAGGGGAATCCCGTCAAGGTGGTCGCGCCCTGCGAGGGCACCGGCTACGAGATCGGCTCGATGAGCCTCATCAAAGGCGCTCGCAACCTCGACAACGCCAAGAAGTGGTACGACTGGGCGCTGACCCCCGAGGCCCAGACGCTGGGCGCGCAGGCCAAGGCCTACCAGGTGCCGTCCAACAAGAAGGCGGTGGCCCCGCCCCAGGCGCCGAAGTTCTCCGAGATCAAGCTTATCAAGTACGACTTCGCGAAGTACGGTTCCTCGGCCGAGCGGAAGCGGCTCCTCCAGAAGTGGGACCAGGAGGTCAAGGCCCTTCCGAAGTGAGGACCCACACTCTCCCCGGGGGAACGGAGCCGGCTGAGCCGCGCATGACGCGGACCGCCGCCGGCTGGCTCGCTCTCGGCTGGCTCGGCTTCGCCGCGCTGCCGTGGTATGGGCTCCCGAGCGGCCCTGCCCTCTGGGAGGCGCTCGCGCACGGCCGCCCCTGGCTCCTGCCGATCGCGCTGCCGCTGGCCCTGCCGCTCGTCGTGTGGCGGCGGCCCCGCGAGGATCCCCGGGTCGCGTCGGCCCTCGTGGCGGCCGGCGCCCTCGGCCTGGGCTGGGTCGCCGCGCAGGGATTCGCCATCGGCCTCCGCGGCTGGGCGACGCCGTGGCTGGCCGCCCTCTTCGGGGGCGAAGGCCCCCGGCAGGAGGCCATGGGCTGGGGCGCGGGCGCCGTCGCCCTCGCCTTCCTCATGCTCCTGTGCCACGGCCTGGCGGCCCGCGGCTACTTCCGGGGCGACGCCTTCCTGACCGGCGCCGTCGGGCTCGTGGTCGCGCTGGTCGGTCTCTTCGTGTTCTTCCCGATCACGACCGTGCTGCTGAGCGCCGTCCGCGACGACGCGGGCGCCCTCGCCCCCCGCCTGTTCGCGGAGAAGTTCTTCGATCGCGCCGTCTGGGGACTGGACTGTCTGACCGGCCCCCTGCGCTGCGGCGTCGCGTGGAACACGCTCTTCCTGGCCGTGCTCGTCGGGGCCGCCTCGACGCTTCTTGGGCTCGCCTTCGCCCTGGTGGCGACTCGCACCGCGTTCCCGCTGAAGGGGCTGTTCCGCGCCCTCACCGTGCTGCCGATCATCACGCCACCCTTCGTCATCGGGCTCGCCCTGATCCTGCTCTTCGGCCGCTCGGGGGCGGTGACGAGCGTCCTCGCCGACGTCTTCGGCGTGCCCCGCACGCGCTGGCTCTACGGCCTGCCCGGCGTGTTCCTGGCCCAGGCCCTGGCGTTCACGCCCATCGCGTTCCTGGTGCTGATCGGCGTGGTCCAGGGCATCAGCCCCTCCCTCGAGGAGGCGGCCCAGACGCTCCGGGCCCGCCGCTGGACGACCTTCCGCACGGTCTCCTGGCCGCTCATGCGCCCGGGGATTGCCAACGCCTTCCTGCTCGGCTTCGTCGAGAGCATGGCCGACTTCGGGAACCCGCTCGTCCTCGCCGGCAACTACGAGGTCCTCTCGATCAAGGTCTTCTTCGCCGTGGTGGGGGCCGCCCACGACCAGGGCCGCGCGGCGGTCCTGGCCCTGATCCTCCTGGGATTCACGCTGGCCGCCTTCTACGCCCAGCAGCGCTGGCTCGGCCGGCGCGCCTACACCACCGTGACCGGCAAGGGCGACGCCGGGCTCCCGGCCCCGCTGCCCGGCTGGCTGGCGTGGCTCTGTTACGCGGTCACCCTCCCCTGGACGGCGTTCACGCTCGCGATCTACGCCGTGATCGTGGCCGGCGGTTTCGTCCGCGCGATGGGGCGCGACTACACGCCGACCCTCCAGCACTACGTGACCGGCTTCTCGGTCGAGGCCACCGAGCGCGGGCTCCACTTCACGGGCGCGGCCTGGGACTCCTTCTGGACGACGCTCCAGATCTCGGCCATCTCGGCGCCCCTGACGGCGCTGGTCGGGCTGCTGACCGCGTACATCCTGGCCCGCCAGTCGTTCGCCGGCAAGCGCGCCTTCGAGTTCGGCACCCTGCTCAGCTTCGCCATCCCCGGCACCGTCATCGGAGTGAGTTACATCCTCGCCTTCAACGTGCCGCCGGTCGAGCTGACCGGAACGGGGATCATCCTCGTCATCTGCTTCGTGTTCCGGAACATGCCGGTGGGGGTGCGCTCCGGTATCGCGACCCTCAGCCAGATCGACCGGAGCCTCGACGAGGCCTCGCTCACGCTGGGCGCCCGCTCCTTCACCACCGTGCGCCGGGTGGTGCTCCCGCTCTTGCGTCCGGCGATCGTCGCCGCCCTCGTCTACAGCTTCGTCCGCGCGATGACCGCCGTGAGCGCAGTGATCTTCCTGGTGAGCGCGCGGTACAACCTGGCCACCGCCTACATCGTCGGGCGCGTGGAGGCCGGGGAGTTCGGCCTCGCCATCGCCTACTCGTCGGTCCTGATCGTCGTCATGCTGGTGGCCATCCTCCTGATCCAGGTGCTCGTGGGCGAGCGCCGGCTCGGGCGCCGCGCCGCCGGCGAGCTGTCCCTCCAGCCGGGAGGCGGCTGATGCGACACGCCGTGCTGGTCGTCGTCGTGCTGATCGCGGTGGCCGGGCCCGCCGGCCCCGCGGCTGCGCAGGGCGGCCTGGTCGTCTACTGCAGCGTGCTGGTCGACTGGTGCCAGCTCGCCGCCACCGAGTTCGAGCGGGCCACCGGCGTCAAGGTCACGCTCTCGGCCAAGGGCTCCGGGGAGACGTTCGCCCAGATCCGGGCGGAGGCGGCCAATCCGCGAGGCGACCTCTGGTGGGGCGGCACCGGCGACCCGCACCTGCAGGCCGCCGAGCAAGGGCTGACCGAGGTCTATCGCTCCCCGCGCCTCCCCGAGCTCCACCCCTGGGCCCGGCGGCAGGCCGAGCAATCCGGCTTTCGGACGGTCGGGATCTACGCGGGAGCGCTCGGCTTCGCGGTCAACACCGAGGTGCGGGCCCGGAAGAGCCTCCCCGAGCCCCGCTGCTGGAAGGATCTGATCGACTCGCGCTACAAGGACGAGGTCCAGATCTCCAACCCCGCCTCCTCCGGCACCGCCTACACGGTGGTGGCCACGCTGGTGCAGCTCTTCGGGGAGGACGGCGCGTTCGGCTACCTCAAACAGCTCCACAAGAACGTCAACCAATATACCCGCTCGGGTCCGGCGCCGGCCCGCAATACCGCTCGCGGCGAGACCGGCGTCGGGATCATGTTCCTGCACGACGCGGTGGCCGAGGCGGTGGAGGGCTTCCCGGTGAAGACGGTGGCGCCGTGCGAGGGCACCGGCTACGAGATCAGCTCGATGAGCCTCATCAAGGGCGGCCGCAACCCGGAGAACGCCCGGCGGTGGTACGACTGGGCCCTCACGCCCGAGGCCCAGAACCTCGCCGCCCGCGCCAAGTCCTACCAGGTGCCCTCCCACCCGAACGCGACCGTGCCGGCCCGGGCCCCCCGGCTGTCGGAGATCAAGCTGATCGACTACGACTTCGCCAGGTACGGCCAGTCGGCCGAGCGGAAGCGCCTCATCGAGCGCTGGGAGCGGGAAGTCGGCTCCCAGCCGAAGTGAGGCCCCGGTGAGCCGGCCTCCCGACCGCGCCGTCGCCTCGGTCGAGTTCCGCCGCGTCAGCAAGCGCTACGGCGCCGTCGTCGCCGTCGACGCCGTCTCCTTCATCATCGAGCCGGGGACGCTGGTGACCCTGCTGGGGCCGTCGGGCTGCGGCAAGACGACGACCCTCCGCCTCATCGCCGGCCTCGAGATCGCCAGCGAGGGCCAGATCCTGATCGGGGGCCGGGACGTCACGCGCCTGTCGGCCGCCGACCGGAACGTCAGCATGGTGTTCCAGTCCTACGCGCTCTTCCCGCACATGACCGTCCTGGAGAACGTCGCCTACGGCCCGCGCGTCTCCGGGATGCCGAAGGGCCAGGCCTACGCGCTGGCCCGGGGAAAGCTCGCCGTGGTCGGGCTCCAGGGCCTGGATGCCCGCCTGCCCTCCGAGCTGTCAGGCGGCCAGCAGCAGCGGGTGGCGGTGGCCCGGGCGCTCGTCCTGGAGCCGCTGGTGCTGCTCTTCGACGAGCCGCTGTCGAACCTGGACGCCAAGCTCCGCCGTCGCGTGCGCGACGACATCCGCGAGCTGCAGCAGAAGCTCGATCTCACCGTGGCCTACGTGACCCACGACCAGGAAGAGGCGCTGGCGGTCTCCGACCGGATCATCGTCATGGCGAACGCGACGATTGCCCAGTCCGGCACGCCTCGCGAGCTGTACGAGGCGCCCGCCGACCTGTTCGTCGCCGACTTCGTCGGCGATTCCAACATCGTCGCGGCCGAGCTGGGGCCGCGGGACGGCGAGCGGGCGGCGGTCCGCATCGGCGACCTCGAGACGCGCCTCCCGCACCGCGGCGCGGCGCCGGGGCCGATCAAGGTCGCCATCCGGCCGGAGTCGCTCCTGCTGGCGACGGAACCGCCCGGCCGCCCGGCGATCAAGGGATCGGTCGCCAAGGCGGCCTACCTCGGCACCCACATGGAGTACACGGTGACCAGCGCGCTCGGCGCCCTCTTCGTCGTGGACCGCGCGGTGACGCGGCCGATTCCCGTCGGCAGCCCGGTCTGGATGGAGCTGGCCGACCATGGTGTTACGCTGATCCCGGCGTGAGCGGGGAGTGCCGTGGCCGATACCCGTCGCATCCCGTCGTCCTCGGTCGTCGGCGGGCCTCAACGTATGCGGCATACGCCTCGGCCCGCCTCCTCCCTGCGTCCTAGGGCTGCTCGGTTCTCGGCCACGGCTAGGGCAATGCCGTGCGGCTGAAGGACCGGGTCGCCATCGTGACCGGCGCCGCCAGCGGTCTCGGCCGGGCGATCGCGCAGGCCCTCGCGCGGGAGGGCGCGCGGGTGGCGATCCTCGACCTGAACGAGGCCGGCGCCGGCGAGACGGCCGAGACGATCCGAACGGCGGGCGGGGAGGCGCTCGCCCTCCGGGTCGACGTGACCGCGCGGCGGGAGATCGAAGCCGCGGTGGCCGAGGTCGTCGGCCGCTGGTCCACCGTCCACGTCCTGGTGAACAACGCCGGCTGGGACCGCCCCCTGCCGTTCCTCGAGACCGACGAGGCGTTCTGGGACCGAATCCTCGCGCTGAACCTGAAGGCCCACTTCCACATGGCCCAGGTGGTGCTGCCGCACATGATCCGCCAGGGGTCGGGCAAGGTCGTGGCGATCGCCTCCGATGCGGGACGAGTCGGCTCGACCGGCGAGGCGGTCTACTCGGCGGCCAAGGGTGGCGTGATCGCGTTCACCAAGACCCTCGCCCGCGAGATGGCGCGGCACCGGATCAACGTCAACTGCGTCTGCCCGGGCCCGTCGGAGACGCCGCTCTTCCAGAGCGAATTCACCGCCGGCCGCCCGGGGCTGGCCGACGCACTGAGGAAGGCGATCCCGTGGGGGCGTCTGGGGACGCCCGACGACGTGGCCGGGGCCGTCGTGTTCCTCGCCTCCGACGAGGCCGAGTTCATCACCGGGCAGACGCTGTCGGTGTCGGGCGGCCTCACCATGGTCTGAGCCTCGCGGACATCCGTGCGCATCAATCGATGGCTCGCCGTCCTCCTCATCGCGGCGAGCCTGGCCCTCCTCGTCCCCCTCGGCCTCTACCTCGGGCAGGACGTTCGGATCCGGCTGCACACGCTCGTCACCCTGGATCCGCCGCCGGCGCCCACGGTCGTCCGCCACGGCAGCCACGCCCTCTCGGTGACCGGAGCGCTGGTGCGGGAGCGTGACGCCGGGCGGCTCGTCCTCCGGGCGTGGGCGCCGACGCCCACGCTCGAGGTGATCGAAGGCGGCCCCGGCCCGCTGACGGTCGTGGTCGAGAACCTCCCGCAGCGGGTGCGCCTCGAGGCCACTGGCCCGGTCGAGGAGGCGCGAAGCGGCACGACGCGCACGCTCACCTTCACGCCCGGGGCGACGCGGCGGCTCGGGTTCGTGGACCGCAGGCGGGAGGTAACCTTCGTGGCGCTCGGCGACACCGGCGACGACCCGACGTGGACCGAGGCGCTGCAGCTGGCGGCTCGCATGGGCGCCGACTTCTTCCTCCACCTGGGCGACCTGATCTACGAGGACCAGCAGATGCCGGGCATCGCCCGGATCCTGGCCGCCGCGCCGGTGCCGGTCTACATGGTCCGCGGCAACCACGACTACCGGAATCAGGCGCGGATCGACTTCATGCGCGCGCTGGGTCCGCCCTACTACCTGTTCCGGATGGGCGGCGCCACGTTCATCGTCCTGGACGACGCCGGTAACTACCTGCCGACGTTCTGGCGACGGAGCACGCAGTACCGCTGGTTCACCGGCGCCCTCGGCCTGCCGCGGGAGGGGCCGCTCTTCGTGGTGGCCCACAAGCCGCCGTTCGACCGGCGCCCCGACCACCGCGCCTACCTCGACGACGAGCCGTTCGCCCGCCAGCTCATGCAGGACTTCGCCCGGGCCGGCGTGGCGGCCGTGCTCACCGGCCACGTCCACGCGACCCACTACTGGGTCCAGGACGGCATCCCCTACGTGGTGAGCGGGGAGGGCATGGATTCGCCCACCGGGCCGCGGCGCCACCGGCTGGCCTGGGTCCAGGTGCGGGGGCTCCAGGTGTCGATCGAGCAGATCCCGATCTGGGCCGCCCGCTGACCGCGCGATCTCCACGTTCTTCCTCGCGCTGGCGGCGCCCGGCGCGCTGGACGACGGCCGCCTCGATCCCGGCGACGTCCAAGCGCTGGCGACCGCGCGCGTGACCTTCAGCCCGTAGACGGCGCGGCGGCTATAGGCCCGCGCTCGTGACAGCGCGGCGAAGGTTGGTGGCGCCGAGCTTCGCGTAGGTCAGCGGGTGGGCGACGGCCGGGTCCTGCTCGGCCTCGACGACCAGCCAGCCCGCGTAGCCGGCGGCCTCGAGCGCGGCGAGCAGGGCGCCGTAGTCCACGCAGCCGTCGCCGGGGACGGTGAAGACCCCGGCGACCACGGCGTCGAGGAAGCTCTGATCCCGCCGGCGCGCGTCGGCCAGCACCGCCAAGCGCACGTCCTTGCAGTGGACGTGGATGATCCGCCGCCCGTGGCGCCGGGCCACGCCCGCCACGTCGCCGCCGGCGTAGGTCAGGTGGCCGGTGTCGAGCAGGAGCCCCACCGCCTCGCCGGTCACGGCCATGAGCCGGTCGATCTCGGCCTCGGTCTCCACCACGGTGCCCATGTGGTGGTGGTAGGCCAGGCGGACCCCGCGGCCGCGCAGGTGCTCGGCGACCTCGGTCAGCGCCTCGCCGAATCGACGCCACGCCTCGTTGCCCGGGAGGCGCGGCCGTTGTGAGAGCGGGACGTCTCGCCGGGCCTGGACGCTCCCGGCCTCTTCGGCGAAGACCATGACCTGGCAGCCCATCTCGGCGAGCAGCGTGAGGTGCTCCTCGACCGCGGCGATCTCTTCCTTCACCGAGCGGACGAGGAGCTGGGCCCCGTACCAGCCGGAGACGAGGGCGAGGCCATGGCGCGCGAGGATCGGGCGCAACTCGGCCGCCCGGCGGGGGAACTTGCGCCCCAGCTCGATCCCCTCGTAGCCGGCTTCGCGCGCCTCCCGGAGGCACACCTCGAGCGGCGTGTCGCCGCCGAGCTCCTCGAGGTCGTCGTTGGTCCAGCCGATCGGGTTGACGCCGAGGCGCACCGCCACCGCGGTCAGTCGGGCCGGGGGGGAGCTGCGCGCTCCTCCCCCGGACCCCCCCTCCGGGTCTGTCGTTGCCTACCCATCGTGGCCGCGTCTCGCACTGCGTTTCAGCTCCGGAACCGCTGGCGGGCTTGCCCCGCCTCGTAGCGCTTTCGTGCCGCGCGCACCTCGGCCCGCTCCGAGACCTCGGGCACGGCCACGTCCCACCAGGCGCCGCCGGCGGCCGTCGGCGCCGCCGGATCGGTCTCGATGACGACGACCGCCGTCCGGTCGGCGGCCTTGGCGCGCACCAGCGCGGCCTCGAGGTCGGCGATCGACTTCACCTGCTCGGCGACCGCGCCCAGGCTCCGGGCGTGGGCGGCGAAGTCGATGGCCGGCGGCGGCCCGTCCTCGTCGAGCAGGTTCCTGAACGGTGTCCCCCCGCAGGCTTGCTGGAGGCGATTGATGCAAGCGTAGCCGTGGTTGTCGAGGACCACGATGACCAGCTTCTTGTCCATCGCGACCGAGGTCGCGATCTCGGAGTTCAGCATGAGATAGCTGCCGTCGCCGACCATGACGAAGACCTCGCGGTCGGGGCCGGCGAGCTTGACCCCGAGGCCGCCGGCGATCTCGTAGCCCATGCAGGAGTAGCCGTACTCGAGGTGATAGCCGCCGGGCCCGGGCGTCCGCCAGAGCTTGTGCAGCTCGCCGGGCAGCCCCCCGGCCGCGCAGACGACCACGTCGCGCGGCCCGGCCGCGCGATTGACGGCGCCGATCACCTGGGCCTCGGTCGGCGGCACCGCGAGGCCGGGCGCCGTCGCCGCGTCCACCGCCCGGTTCCAGTCGGCCGCCAGCCGGCGACCCGATGCCGTCCACGCCTCCGGAGTCCGCCAGCTTCCGAGGGCCGCCGCCAGCTCTTCGAGGCCGCGCCGGGCGTCGGCCACGAGGGGAAGGGCGCCGTGCTTGCCGGCGTCGAAGGCCGCCACGTTGAGGCCGATGCACGTCAGCTCGGGGTTCTGGAACAATGCGCGAGAGCCGGTGGCGAAGTCGCCGAGCCGGGTGCCGATCGCGAGCACGACGTCGGCCTCCGCCGCCAGCGCGTTCGCCGCGCTGGACCCGGTGACGCCGATGGCGCCGACCGCGCAGGCGTGATTCCAGGGGAGGGCGCCCTTGCCGGCCTGGGTCTCGGCGACCGGGATGCCGTGACGCTCGGCGAACTGGCGGAGGGCGTCCCAGGCCAGCGAGTAATGAACCCCGCCGCCCGCGATGATGAGCGGTTTGCTGGATCGCTGCAGCCGCTCGGCCACCCGCCTCACCTCGGCGGGATCGGCGCCGGGCCGGCGCAGTCGGTGGACGCGCGGGCGGAAGAACGATTCGGGGTAGTCCCAGGCCTCGGTCTGGACGTCCTGGGGGAGGGCGAGGGTCACCGGGCCGCAGGCGGCGGGGTCGGTGAGGACGTCGAGGGCGGCCGGCAGCGAGGCCAGGAGCTGCTCGGGGCGCGTGACCCGGTCCCAGTACCGGGAGACCGGCCGGAAGCAGTCGTTGGCGGTGACGGTGGGATCGCCGAAGTCCTCCACCTGCTGGAGAACGGGGTCGGGCCCCCGACCGGCGAAGACGTCGCCCGGCAGGAAGAGCACGGGCAGGCGATCGATGTGAGCGACGGCCGCCGCCGTGACCATGTTGGTGGCCCCGGGCCCGATCGAGGTCGTGCAGGCCATGAGCCGCCGCCGGTGATGGGCCTTGGCGAAGGCGATCGCCGCGTGGGCCATCGCCTGCTCGTTGTGGGCTCGGAGCGTGGGGAGCGTGTCACGCGCGGCGTAGAGCGCCTCGCCGAGCCCGGCCACGTTGCCGTGGCCGAAGATCGCCCACACGCCGGCCACCAGCGGCACCTCGGCGCCATCCACCTCGCTACGCTGGACGGCGAGGTAGCGGAGGAGGGCCTGGGCCATGGTGAGACGAACCGTGCTCATGGGAATCCTCCGCTCCTCGAGGTGTGCGCGGCCGACGATTTCGGATACTATAGTGCGTCGTTCGGCGAACCTCAACCTCCGGCCGCCAGTCGTCCAACGGGAGGCAGCGATGGTGACGAGACTCGGCGCGAGTGCGCTCCTGATCGTCGGGCTGTGGGCAGGGTGGCCGACGTCGCCGGCCGCGGCCCAGGGCCGGGTAAACCTGCTCTGCAGCCCCGACCCCGCCTGGTGCGAGGCGGTGAAGCGCGACTTCAACAAGGCCACCGGCATCCAGACCGAGTTCGTCCGGCTCAGCTCGGGCGCGGCCCTCGCCCGCATCCGGGCCGAGAAGGCCAATCCGACCTTCGACGTCTGGTTCGGCGGGAGCGGGGACTCCCACTGGGTCGCCCAGGCGGAAGGCCTGCTCGAGTTCCTCCGCCCCAAGGCGTGGGGCGAGCTGCGCCCGAATCTCACCCGGGCCGTGGACGGTCACTACATCCCGCTCTACACGGGACTCCACGGCTTCGGCGTCAACGACAAGCTCCTCCAGGAGAAGCAGCTGCCGGTCCCGGCGACCTGGAAGGAGCTGGGTGACCCGAAGTACAAGGGCCTGATCGCCATGCCGAACCCGAACACGTCGGGCACCGGTTACGTGATGATGACGACGATCGTCCAGATTTACGGGGAGGAGCCGGGGTTCGAGCTGCTCAAGGCGATCCACAAGAACGTCGCCCAGTACACGCGGAGCGGCGGCGACCCGAGCCTGCTGGCCGGCCGGGGCGAGGTCGCGGTCGGCGTCTCCTTCGCCAACGACGTCGTGGAGCGGGCGCGCAAGGCCTTTCCCATCCGCTTCGTGGCGCCCAAGGATGGGACCGGCTACGAGATCGGCGCGCTCAGTCTCGTGAAGGGCGCGCCCAACCGCGCGAACGCGCTCCGCCTCATCGACTGGGCGCTCGAGCCCGAGAGCCAGAAGCTCGGCCCCCAGAACGGCGAGGTCAGCGTGCAATCGAACGCCCGGACCCCCGTCGCCCCGGACGTCCCGCGCTTCGAGGACGCCAAGCTCGTCGACTACGACTTCGGCAAGTACGGGACGCCGGCTGTCCGCGACGCGCTGATCAAGCGCTGGACGGAGCAGATCTTCCCGATCCCGCGCTGACACCCGTCGGCGCATGAGGCACGCGGCGCCGGCCTGGTGGGCCGGGCTCGGCCTGGCCGCTTTCGCGCTCGCGCCGTGGGCTCGCGGCGTGAGCGGCTGGCCGGGGTCGACGGGCCTCGCGCTCGCCGGCCGGACGTGGGCGGCGGTCGGCATCGGCCTGGCGTTGCTAGCGGGTCTGGGGCTGGGCCTCGGGCCATGGGGCCGGGTGCAGGCCGGCCGCATCCTGGTCGCGGCCGGGGGCGTCGGCTCCGCGCTCGCGCTCGGCCTCGTCTTCGCGCGTGGCGAGCCGTTCGGTGCTGGCGCGCTCCTGAGCACGCTGAGCCTCCTCACTCTGGCCGGCCTCGGGCTGGGCCAGGCGGGGCTCGTGCGCGGAGGCGGGTTCGTCGGCGCCGCGATCCTGGGAGCGAGCCTGCTCGTCGGGCTGTTCGTCGTCTACCCGCTGGCCGCCGTGCTGCACGCGAGCGTCGCCGTCGGAGGCCGGCTCACGACCGGCCCGCTGGTCAAGACCGTCACCTCGCCGGTCTTCCTCCTGCTCGCCCACGAGGCCCTGCCGGTCGCGCCGGGCGTGGTGGCGCTGGCGGGGGCTGTGCTCGGTCTGGCGCTCGGGAGCGCGCCGGTCCTGGCCGGCCGCCGGCCGACCGGGGCCGCGATCCGGCGACTCGTCCTCCTCGTCGGGGGCGGCGCGCTGGTCGGGCTTCTGCTCGGCGCGCGCGGGGCGCTTCGCAACAGCCTGCTCCTGGCCGGCGCCGTCGGGGTCGCCAGCACCGCCCTCGGCCTCGCGTTCGCCCTGCTCGACGCCCGTAGCCGGCTGCCGACCCGCCGCTGGCTCGCGCCGCTCTCGGCGCTGCCGATCATCACGCCCGCCTTCGTCCTGGGACTCGCCTTCATCTACCTGTTCGGCCGGCGCGGGTCCGTCACCCACGGGCTCCTGGGCCTCGACACCGGCGCCTTCTTCGGGCCGCTCGGCGTCGCCGTGGCCCAGGTCATGGCCTTCACCCCGATCGCGTTCCTCGTGCTGGCGGGCGTCGTGCGCTCCCTGGACGCCGCGCTCGAGGAGGCCGCCCAGACCTTGCGCGCCACGCCGGGAGCGCTGCTGCGGACGGTGACGTGGCCGCTGCTCCGCCCAGGCCTCGCCAACGCCCTCCTGCTCGTCATGATCGAGAGCCTGGCCGACTTCGGGAACCCACTCTTGCTCGGCGGGGGGGTGCCGTTCCTCTCGACCGAGGTCTTCCTGGCCATCGAGGGTCGCTTCGATCCCCACGAGGCGGCTGTCTACGGCCTGGTGCTCCTCACGCTGGTGCTCGCGCTCTTTCTCCTCCAGCGGCGCTGGCTCGGCGACGTCTCCTTCGTCACCATTACCGGGCGGCCGAGCGGAGGCCGGCCGGTTCCGCTGCCCCGCGCGCTCGACGCCGGGCTCACCGGCCTCTTCGTCGTCTATGCCGCGCTGGCTATGCTCCTCTACGGCTCGCTCTTCCTCGGCGGCTTCGTGCGCGTCTGGGGGATCGACCACCGCTTCACGCTCGACCATTACCGCGGGCTGGCGACGGCGGGGCTCCCGGTGCTCCTGGAGACCGCGCGGCTCGCGGCCGTGGCCGCCATCCCGGCGGCGCTCCTCGGCTTCCTCATCGCCTACCTGACGACGCGCCATCGGTTCGCCGGCCGCACGGCGCTCGAGTTCTCCGCGTTGCTCTCGTACGCGGCGCCCGGCACCGTGATGGGGATCGGCTACATCCTGGCCTTCAACCAGGGCGGCCTTCGACTGACCGGGACGGCGGCCATCCTGGTGCTGGCGTTCATGTTCCGGGGGATGCCGGTCGGCATCCGGAGCGGCATGGCGGCCCTGGCCCAGATCGATCGCACGCTGGAAGAGGCCTCGTCGCTGCTCCGGGCGGATGTGCCGGCGACCCTCCGTCGCGTGCTGGTGCCCCTGGTATTGCCGGCGCTGGTGACCGGTCTCCTCTACTGCTTCATCCGGGCCATGACCGGGGTGAGCCAGGTCATCTTCCTCGTCTCCCCGGGCCACGACCTGGCCACCGTGCTCATCCTCTCGTGGGCCGAGTACGGTCACCTCGGCCGCGGCGCGGCGCTGGCCTCGCTGCTCGTACTCTTCCTGGCCGCGGTCCTCCTCCCGGCGGAGCGGCTCGGCCGGCGCCGGCGGCTTCCGTCGGTGGCTGCCGGGGGCGGCTAGCCCGATGGCGGACGAGGCGGTCCGCGTCGTCCTGGAGGGCATCGCCAAGCGTTTCGGCGCGACCATCGCCGCCGACGACATCAGCCTCGCCGTCGAGCCGGGCGAGCTGCTCACCCTGCTCGGGCCCTCGGGCTGCGGGAAGACGACCACGCTGCGGATCGTGGCCGGCCTCGAGGTGCCGTCGGCGGGCCGGGTGTGGATCGGCGGGGCCGATGTGACCGACCTGCCGCCGCACGCGCGCGACGTCAGCATGGTCTTCCAGAGCTACGCGCTGTTCCCGCACCTGACGGTGTTCGAGAACGTGGCCTATGGGCCCCGCATCCTGCGGCGGCCGGCGGCCGAGATCCGGCGCGCGGTGGCGGAGGCGCTCGCGCTGACCGGGCTCGAGGGGCTGGAGGACCGCGCCCCCGCCGCCCTCTCGGGCGGGCAGCAGCAGCGGGTGGCCCTGGCCCGGGCGCTGGCCCTCCGTCCCAAGGTGCTGCTGTTCGACGAGCCGCTCTCCAACCTGGACGCGAAGCTGCGCAAGCGCATGCGGGGGGACATCCGGCTCCTCCAGCAGCGGCTCGGGATCACCGCCCTCTACGTCACCCACGATCAGGCCGAGGCCCTCGCGATCTCCGACCGCATCGCGGTGATGGACCGCGGCCGCATCCATCAGCTGGGGACCGCCACCGACGTCTACACGCGGCCGGCCACCCGGTTCGTCGCCGACTTCATCGGGGAGGCGAGCTTCCTCCCCGCTCGCGTCGTCGCGCGCGACGGCACTGCAGCGCGCGTGGCGGTTGGCCCGATCACGCTCAGCCTCGGCGATCCGGCCGCCCCGGGACCGGTGACGCTCGTCGTGCGACCCGAGGCGGTCGCGATCCAGCCCGCGCGTCCCGGTCCGCCGCCGGCGGCCGGCCTGCCCGGCCGCATCGAGCGCGCGGCCTACCTCGGCGGGGCCGGGGAGTACCTGGTGGCGACGGACGTGGGGCCGGTGGCGGTCAGCGATGCCCTGATGGCCGACGGACTGCTCGCGGCGGGGACCGCCGTCTGGCTGACGTTCTCGCCCCGCGGCCTGGCCCTCCTCCGCGAGGGCGGCAGTGAGGGCGCGTGAAGGGCTGGGCACGTGCGAGGATCGGTCCCCCCTCCCCCCGGTGGGTGGGGAGGGGTCGGGGGTGGGGGTGGTTTCGGTTGATATGATGGCCGCCGTGCCGACCCTCGGCGTCAGCACGTGGATCTACGGCGACGCGCCGCTCGACGAGACCTGGGCCGCATCGCGGCCGCCGGCTACGACGGCGTCGAGCTGCTCGGCGAGCCAGAGCGGTGGGAGGCACCGGAGGTTCGCCGCCTGCTCGCCCGGCACCGGCTGGCGCCCCTCGCCCTCACCGCCTCGTGCCCGGTGCCGGCGACCCGCCGGGACCTGGCGCACCCCGATCCGGCCGTCCGGGAAGAGGCGGTCGTTTACCTGGCGCGGTGTCTTTCGTTCGCGGCAGCCATCGGCGCCCCGCTGGCCCAGATGCTGCCGTCGGGTGAGACACGCCTGGCCCCGCTGGTCAGCCAGGAAGCGGAGTGGGCGTGGTCGGTCGAAGCGATGCGCGCCGCCGCGCGGGTGGCCGAGCGGCTCCGGGTGCGCATCGCGATCGAGCCTCTGAACCGCTACGAGGCGTACCTCGTGACGAGCGTCGCCGAGGCGCTGGCTTACGTCGAGGCGGTGGGCTCGCCGGCCCTCGGCCTCACCCTCGACCTCTTCCACGCGAACTTCGAGGAGCCCGACATCCCGGCCGCCATCCGGGCGGCCGCCGACCGGCTCTGGCATGTCCAGGTCGCCGACTCGAACCGCCAGGGACTCGGGCGCGGGCACCTGGACCTGTCGGTCTGCCTGGCGGCGCTGCGCGAGATCGGCTACGCCGGCGCCCTCGTGCTGGAGGTGCTGCCGCCCGGGCCCGACCCGTTCCGGCCGATCAAGGACGCGCGGTCGGCCGGGATCCTCGACGGGTACCTCCGCGAATCGCGACGGCACCTGCAGGCGCACGGGATGGGGGTCCGGCCGGCGCCGTCGACGGCCTCATGAGGCGCCTGCGCCCGGAGACGGTCCTGGCCGTGCGGGCCGCCCGCGCCGCGGGACGGATCCTGCTGGCCGAGTTCGGGCACGTCCGGCGCGTCTGGCAGAAGGGCCCGCGCGATCTGGTGACCTCGGCCGACGTCGCCGCCGAGCGCTGCATCAGCCGGATGCTGGCCGCGGGCGGCTCCACCATCGGGTTCCTCGGCGAGGAAGGCGGCTGGCGTGGCTCGGCGGCGGGGGACTACTGGATCGTGGATCCGCTGGACGGGACCACGAGCTTCGTCCAGGGGCTGCCGACCTTCGCCGTCTGCGTCGCGCTTCGACGTCAGGGGCAGGTCGAGACGGGCGTCATCCTGCTTCCGCGCCTCGGCGAGCTGTTCGTGGCCGAGCGGGGCCGGGGAGCCTTTCTCAACGGGCGGCGCATTCACGTCTCGCGCACGGCTCGACTGCGCGAAGCGGTCCTGATCCTCTGGCACGACCGTTCCGTCTGGCGCGACCGAGGGCTACGCGAGCGGCTGGCCAGGCTGGCCGCGGCGGCCCGCGGGGTCCGGAGCGAGGGCGCCGGGTTCAGCCTCGCCTATGTCGCCGCCGGCCGCATCGATGCCTACTGGGAGCAGAGCGCGGCGCCCTGGGACATGGCGGCCGGCGCGCTGCTGGTGGCCGAGGCCGGTGGTCGGGTCACCGACGGCGGCGGCCAGCCGCTCCGTCTCACGCAGAAGACCATCGTGGCCAGCAACGGCCGGCTCCACCGAAGGGTGCTAGGCTATCTCCGTCCCCCGGGGGGTGACCGCTAGGTCGCCCCCGCGTCACCGACCGATTCGATGGGCAACGTGTCTCGCGAAGGAGGGAGGCCGACCATGAGGAGCCGCATTCCGCTCATCGCGCTCTGCCTCGTCGCCGCCGTGGTCGCGGTCGGCGGGCCGGCGCCGGCGCCAGCGGCCGAGCCGACGGAGCTGGTCCTGGCCGACAGCCAGTCGGGCGCCAACTTCCAGGCCTACTGGCAGAAATATGTCATCCCGGCGGTCAAGCAGACCCTCGGCATCAACCTGAAGTACCTGGTCAGCAGCGACGCCGAGCAGGTCCAGAAGGCCAAGGCCTGGCGGCCCGGTCAGGGCGACGTCCACATCCTGTTCCCCAAGTCCATCGCCACCTGGGTCACTTCCGGCGTCCCGCTCGAGACGCTGACCACGGCCAACGTGCCGAACCTGGCCCACATCGACCCCAAGTTCCTGAAGTCGGACGAGGGGGTCGATCTCCAGGGCAAAGGGGCGCTCTACTGGCGGACGTCGTACGCGCTCATCTACAATGCGCAGTTCGTCAAGGCCCCGCCCAAGTCGTGGAAGGAGTTCTACGATCGGCGGGCCGAGTTCAAAGGGCACATCGGGATGGTCCGCCCCGACGCCAAGTCCAGCTCGGCCTGGCGCCAGCGCTACGTGTTCCTCCACGCGTTCCTCAAGGACAAGATGACCCGGCCGATGGCCGAGCTGGAGAAGGACCCGGCCTGGATCGACGCCTGGAACAAGCTGAAGGACTTCACGCGCTACGCCAAGCTCCCGCTCCCGGCCGAGCCGCCCAACCTCTTCGAGGACTTCAACGCCGGCGAGACCTGGATCGCGCTCTACGCCCAGGACTACTCGCTGTGGTCGGCGCGGCAGGGGACGATGCCCCCCACCGTCAAGGCGGTATATCCGGAGGAAGGCGCCGACGAGATCGGGACGGCCTACCTGGCGGTCCCGGCCAACATCCCGCCCGAGCACAAGGCGGCGGCCTTCCGGGTCGTCAACTACCTCCTGTCCGACGACCAGCAGATCCGCCTGCTGACCACGATGTGGCAATACCCCGGCACCGAGATCACCGACCAGGCCCCGCCCATCGTGTGGGAGATCGTGCCCAAGCTGGACGTGCTGACCAAGACCGCGATCCCGCGGGAGCGGATCCGGAAGGACATCATCGACTACATCAAGAACCACGCGAAGGAGCTGATCCCGTAGGGCCGCCGCGGGTCCTGTCGCCGGCTTGCCCCGCGCCCCGGGCTCCGTCACCCTTATCGAGGGTCCCACTTCGCCCGGGGCGCGGGGCGGCGCTCGGCGCCACCCGCGGCGGGCCTCTGCTGGATTTGGCGAGATAGAGCTGCCTGCTCCATGACGACGTTTCTGCTCTTGCTTCCCGCGCTGGTCGGCTTCTTCGGCCTCTTCTTCTACCCCGCGCTGCTCACCGTGATCCTCAGCTTCCGCCCCGAGGGCCTCGAGAGCGGCTGGACTCTCGACAACTACGCCGCGTTCCTCGGCGACACCGCCGGCCAGGCGACGATGCTCCTGACCTTCGGCCTCGCCATCGGCGCCACCGTGGCCTCGGTGGGCCTCACCGTCCCCCTCGCCCTCGTCCTCCGGGCCAAGCTCCGCGGCCATCGGTTCTTCCGGCTGATCATGCTGGTGCCCCTGGTCGTGCCGGGACTCATCGGCGCCCTCGGGCTGCTCATCTTCTGGGGGCCGCGGGGCTGGTTCAACCTCTTCCTGACCCAGTTCGTGCCGGGCGTCGAGCGCCCGCTCGGGGTGAATTACACGATCCAGGGGCTCATCCTCTTCTACGTGTGGCTCTACTTCCCGTACACGGGCGTCACCACGCTGGCCGCGCTGGAGTCGCTCGATCGCGGCATCGAGGAGGCCGGCGAGGTGGTCGGCGCCACCCGCTGGCAGGTCCTCCGGCACATCGTCCTGCCGCTGATCAAGCCGGGGATCCTGGCCGGCTCGGTCCTGACGTTCATGGCCGCCTTCGGGGCCTTCAGCGTCCCGCTCATCGCCGGCGGCAACTACCGGCCGCTGGCGGTCGAGATCTACAAGCAGATCTCGGTCCCCATTCCCGCCCGGTGGTCGGCGGCCAGCGCCATCGCGGTCGTCATGGGGACGATGCAGGTAGCCGCCCTCGTCCTCTACATGCGACTCGCGCGGCGGATCGGAGGCCCGCGGTGACGCTGGCCCGCGCGTACAGGCGCGGCCTCTGGGAGGAGCGCCACCTCCTCGCCTACACGCTCCTGGTGAGCCTGGCCGTGTTCATCGTGGCCCCGTTCCTCATGATCGCCCTCCGTTCGGTGGGCAAGGGCTGGTTCGGCAAGCTCTGGCTGCCGCCCCAGCTCACCCTCGAGTGGTACCGGTGGGCGATCGAGGTCGGCAACATCCCCGAGGTCATGAAGAACACGCTGATCATCGGCGTCATCGCAGTCGCCCTCAGCACGACGATCGGGGTGTTCGCCGGCTGGGCCTTCGGGCGCCGCCGGATCCCGGGCCGCGAGCTGTGGCTGGCCGTCCTCCTGCTGCCCCAGATGATCCCGTCGATCACCTACGCCCTGGGGGTGGCCCAGACGTTCTACGCGCTCCGGCTGGTGGACACGCATCTCGGAGTGGGCCTCGCCCACGTCGCGGTCTGCGCGCCCTACGCGATCATGGTGCTGTCGGCCACCTTCGAGCGGCTCGACGAGCGGGTGCTGGAGGCGGCCAGCGTCTGCGGCGCCAGCCCCCTCCGGAGCTTCGTCCACGTCGTCCTGCCCCTCATCATGCCCGGCATCCTAGCCTCGATGATCTTCACCTTCACCCACTCCTACAACGAGTTCACGCTCACGCTGCTGACCTACGGGCCCCACACGGTGACCCTGCCGATCCGGACCTACCTGGCGGTGGGCGACGGCTACTGGGAGATCACCAGCGCCATGGCGGTGCTGATGGTCATCCCGTCGCTCACCATCCTCGCGGTGATCCAGCGCCGAGCCCAGCCCGAGCGACTGGTCGGCGGCTTCAAGGGCGTGTGATGAGACATATCTCGGTCTGTGTAGAAGTGCCGACGAAGTTCCTCTTCGCTGACGAAACGCGCCGCCTGGCGAAGAATTGCACGGCAGGTGCCGGTATCCAGTTCCGGATGATCCGGAATGGTGAGGCTCTGGGCGGTGCCGCTCGGTAGCAGCCGACGAAGTTTCACGTGGCTGCCGCGCTGCGAGTGGACCTTAAAGGCCGAGGCGGCCGAGGATTCGGATGACCTCCGCGCCTGAGAGGCGGCGGAGCCTAGGCACGCGCCGGGATCAACTCCAGCGTGACCAGGATAGTCGGGTCGGGGGCGAGTCCCAACGTGGCGAGATCCTCGTCGCTGAGATACAACTCCACTGCTTCGCGCAAGTTGCTGGTGACTTCGTCGAGGGTGGTCCCTTGCGTGACGACTGGAATTTCCAGACACTCGGCCACGTAGCCCGACTGGTCGCCCTGCCTGATTACCGCCTTGATCGTCCGCTGGAGCATCGCCTGTCCATTCTAGCCCGACGGGTCCAGCCCGAGAAGCTGGTTTGCCGGCTTCGATGGGTGCTCCGCCGCGCCGACGAGGTGATCCAGTAGTGGCCGACGCGATGATCGAGCTCCAGGAGGTGACCAAGCACTACGGGAGCCTGGTCGCCAACGACCGACTCAACCTCACCGTCGTCCGCGGCGAGCTGATGACGCTCCTCGGCCCCTCGGGCTGCGGCAAGACGACCGCCCTCCGCACGCTGACCGGCCACGTCCGCCCCGATGCCGGGCGGGTCCTCATCGACGGCCGGGACGTGACCGGCGTGCCGACGCACCAGCGCGAGCTGGGCATGGTCTTCCAGAACTTCGCGCTCTTCCCGCACATGACCGTCCACGACAACGTGGGCTTCCCGCTGATGATCCGGAACCTCGGGAAGGCCGAGCGCGGCGAGCGGATCGGCCAGGCCCTCAAGCTCGTGCGGCTGGAGGGATACGAAGCCCACTTCCCGCGCCAGCTCTCGGGCGGGCAGCAGCAGCGGGTCGGGCTGGCCCGGGCTCTGGTCTATCGGCCGAAGGTGCTCCTCCTCGACGAGCCGCTCTCGAACCTGGACGCCAAGCTGCGGGAGGAGATGCGGTTCGAGATCAAGGACGTGGTGACGCGGCTCGGCATCACCGCCGTCTACGTGACCCACGACCAGGAGGAGGCCCTCGCGCTCTCCGATCGGGTGGCCATCATGAGCCGCGGCCGGATCGAGCAGGTCGGGACCCCGGAGGAGATCTACGCCGATCCGCGCTCCCGGTTCGTGGCCGAGTTCGTGGGCCTCTCGAACTTCCTGGAGGGTCGGATCGAGGCCGTGGACGCGGCCTCGATGGTGGTGAACCTCGGCCGCCTGGCGCTCACGGTGCCGGTCACGCCCGGCGCCCGGCCCGGCCAGGGCGCCGTCGTCTTCGTCCGGCCGAACGAGGTCGAGCTGCTCGGGCCCGGCGAGGCGGGCGGGCCCGACGTCGTGGCCGCCCGGGTGGACAAGGCGACCTACCTGGGCGAGAAGATGGACTACCGGCTGGCGCTGGCCGACGGGCTCACGCTCCGCGTCCAGAGCGATGCCCACCAGCGCTTCGGCCCGGGGGCGGCGGTGCGGGTTCGCCTCTCCCGCGCGCGGTGCTGGCTCAGCCCCGAGTGAGGCACGTGACATGACAGGAGCGGATGGGGTTCGGGTGGCGCACCTGACCAAGGACGACTTCGCGGCCGCGCTGGCGCGCGGACGGTGGCTGCTCTTGCCGTTCGGCGCGATCGAGCAGCACGGGCCCCATCTGCCGCTGGCCACCGACCTGATCGAAGCCGAGCACGTCTGCGCGGCGGTCGCCCAGCGGGTGGAGGGGCTGGTCGCGCCGGGGGTGCCCTACGGCATCTGCCGGACGATGCGGAACTTCCCCGGCACGGTGTCGCTGAGCACGCCGACCTTCCAGGCCCTGGTCCGCGAGATCGTCGCCGAGTACGTGCGGCACGGCGCCCGCAAGCTGCTGCTCTACTCCGGGCACGCCGAGCCGGCTCAGCTGGAGGCGCTCCGCGAGGCGGTGGTGCCGCTGGTGGACGCCGACCCGGCGCTGGTCGCGCTGGTGGTCGGCCCCTACGCCTTTCTGGAGCCCATCCGCCGCGAGTTCGGCCTCACCGGCCGCGACGGCCACGCCGGCTCCATCGAGACCTCGACCATGCTGGCGGTGGCCGAGTCCACCGTCCGTCTCGACCGCCTGCCTCCGGTGGCCGACCGGCCTCGGCTCTCCGAGTTCCGGGTTCTGGCCCATCCGGAGGGCGAGTTCCCGACCGGCGTCCGCGGGGACACCTCCAAGGTCTCGCGGGCGCTGGGCGAGCGCGCGATCGAGCACGTGGTCACCGAGCTCGTGCGGCTCCTCGAGCGGGTCGAGCGCGGAGAATCCGTATGAGGCGCTGGCGGGGGATCGTGCTGGCCGCCCTGGCCGCGGCCCATGCGGTCGTGCGCCGGCTGGCTCCCCGCGCCGGCCAGCGGGTGGTCGCCGGCCGACCCGCGGGCTACCGGTCGTTCGACCCCGAGGTCATCGGCGTGGACACCGCGGCCGAGCGGGCGGTGATCGCGGCCCTTCGCCGGCGCGGCGTCCGGGGCACGCTCCTCTCGGAAGAGGCCGGCCAGCGGCGGCTGGGGCCGATCGACGGGCGGGGCGAGGCGGTCTACGCGATCCTCGACCCGTTCGATGGCAGCATGATGTACCGGCGCGGAATCCGGGCCCACTGGTTCACCGCGCTCGGGATCTACGGCGCCGATCGGACGGCGCGAGCGGCGGGCGTCATCGACCACATCACCGGCGAGGTGATCGTGGCCGACCCGGCGGGAGTGGTGCGCCTCCGGGGCCGGGGCGGCCGGGGCACGCCCCTCCGCCCCGCGCGGACGGCGAGCGTGGACGGGGCGTTCCTCGAGGCCTATCTGATGAAGCCCGCGTTTCTCTACCCGACGGCGACCGCGCTGCGCCCGCTCTTCGAGCGCGCCCGATTCATCTTTGCCAATGGCGGGCCGGGCGGCTTCGCCGACGTCGCCGCCGGGCGGATCGACGTGTACTTCGCCTGGCGGGAAGCCCTGACCGAGGTCTTCTCGGCTGCCTACATCGCCGAGCGCGCCGGCTGCGTGGTCAGCCAGTGGGACGGCGCCCCGGTGACCTTCGAGCCCGACCTGCACGCACTGCACAGCCTGGTCTGCAGCGCCAACCGGCGCCTGCACGGCGAGGTGCTCCGCACGCTCCGGGGCATCACGCCGCCGAAAGGACCCTGACCATGAAGCTCGGCTGTATCTGCGGCTGCTTCAACCGCGCCTTCGACGCCGGCAGCATGGACCAGCTCCGCTTCCTCGACCACTGCGCCCGGGACCTCAGGGTGGCGGGGGCGGAGCTCCAGGACATCCACTTCCCGGAGACGCGACCGCCCTACCGCCAGCGACTCCGCCGGGCGGCCGGCGACCTCGGGCTGGCCCTGATCGGGATCGGCGTCCACAACGACTTCGGCCGGGCCGACACGACCTGGCGGCAGAGCGAGATCGTGAAGGTCAAGCAGTGGGTCGAGGTGGCGACCGACATCGGCGCCCCCCAGGTCCGCGTCTTCGCGGGTCATCCGGAGGGCACAGTCACCGAGCGCTGGCCGGCCATGATCGCCGCCCTCCGCGAGGCGGCCACCTTCGCCGCCGCGGCCGGCGTCCGGCTGGTGCTGGAGAACGAGGCCGGCTTCACCCGCAACGCCAAGGAGCATCTCCGCATCGTCGAGGAGGTCGGGCACCCCGCGCTGCGGCCGCTCCTGGACACCGGCAACTACCCCGACGGCTGGCGCTCGGTGGAAGAGGCGGCCCCCCACGCCGTCCACGTCCACGCCAAGTTCTGGCAGGTCGATCCCAGCGGGGCCGAGCCGACCATGAACTATCCTGCGCTTCTGGCGGCGTTGCGCGGCCGCCGCTACGACGGCTGGATCACCTTCGAATACGAAGCGGCCGAGGACGAGTCGACCGGGATCCCGCGGGCCCTCGGCTACTTGCGCCCGCTCGTCACCACCGGCTGAGGACCGCGGCATGGCGCGGATCCGGATCGGCGTCGTCGGCTGCGGGCTGATCGCCCAGATGATGCACCTGCCGCATCTCCAGGAGCTGGACGACCTGTACGAGCTGGTGGCCGTCTGCGACGTCTCACCGGCGGCGGTGGCGTTCGTCGGTGACCGGTACGGGGTCAGCCGGCGCCACGCCGACTGGCGGGACCTGCTCGAGGAGCCGCTGGATGCGGTGCTGATCGCGACCGCCGGCTCCCATGCCCCCATCGCGCTGGCCGCCCTGCGGGCCGGCAAACACGTCCTCACCGAAAAGCCGATGTGCTACACCCTGCGCGAGGCCGACCAGCTCGTGGAGGTGGTGGGGCGGAGCGGGCTGACCTTCATGGTGGCCTACATGAAGCGCTACGATCCCGGCTACCGCTACGCGCAGGCCGCGCTGCCGGCGCTGCTCGACACGTTGCGCTACGTCCAGGTGACGGTCTTCCACCCCTCCGAGCGCGCGCAGATCGCCCACCACGACATCCGGCGCTTCCGCGACGTCCCCGCCGACGTCCTGAGCCGCCTCCGCACGGAGGAGGACGCCCTCGTCCGGGAGGCGATCGGCGAGTACACGCCCCGGGAGCGGACGGCGTTCGCCGAAGCCCTGCTCTCGACCCTGGTCCACGACGTCAACGCCGTGCGCGGCCTCGTCGGCGATCCGGCCGAGGTGGTGACGACCGAGTTCTGGGCGGACGCCGAGTCCCTGGTGACGCTGCTGCGGTATGGCCAGGGCTTCCGAGTGCTGCTGACCCTGCAATACCTATGGGACCTCGCGGACTACCGGGAGGAGATCGCCCTCTACGCGCCCGGCGCTCGCCTCCGCTTCTGCTTCCCCTCGCCGTTCTTCCGGAACGAGCCGACGCCGGTCGTGGTCTCCGGCATGGAGGGGGACGCGGCCTGGGAGAAGCGCGTGGTCGCCTCCCACCGCGAGGCCTTCAAGGAGGAGCTGCGCCACTTCGCCGAGTGCGTCCAGGCGGGTCGCCGGCCGATCACCTCGGTCGAGGACGGCCGGGCCGACATCCTCTGGCTTCACCGGATCTGGGCGGCGCGGACCGAGGCCGCGCGCTCGGAGCTGGCTCGTGGTTGAACCGACACGGCGCCTGAGCTTGTCCGCGCGGGTAGGGCCGAAGCGCTTCGAGCGCGGGCTGTGCCCGCGCAATCCCCGGGGGAGGAATCGGAGGGGGGCGCAGCCCCCCTCCGAAACGTCTGGCTTCACCGGATCTGGGCGGCCCGCACCGACGCCGCCCGCCGCGAGTCGGGCGGGCGTGTTGACACGCGGTGAGGCGTGCCCGAGAGTGGACGCGTGCCTGCGCGGGGGTCGGGGGAGCCGCCGGACTTCGTCGCCGTCGGCCATGTCACCGTAGACGAGCTCCCGGCCGGGCTCCGCCCGGGCGGCTCCGTGCTCTACGCCGGACTGCTCGCCCATCACCTGGGCCTCCGAGTCGCCCTGGTGACGAGCTACGGGCCGGACTTCCCGCTCGACGTGCTGCCGCCCGAGATCGAGGTGGTGGTGGTACCGGCCCCGGCCACCACGCGCTTCGCGCTCGACTACGGGCCGGCCGGCCGGACCCTCACGTTACGGGCGCGGGCAACCGCGCTGGCGCCGCACCACCTGCCGCCGCACCTGGCGGAGGCCGGGCTCGCCTATCTGGCGCCGGTCGCTGACGAGGTCGCTCCCGAGTTCGCGGCGGCGTTCCCGAACGCCGCCGTCGGCGTGGGAGCCCAGGGCTGGTGCCGGCGTTGGGACCGGGACGGGCGCGTCAGCATGCGGCCGTGGCCCGACCCGCGGCCCGTCCTCGCCCGGGCCCAGGCGCTTTTCCTGTCGAGCGACGATGTGGCCGGCTGGGAGCCGCAGGCGTTCGAGCTGTACCAACACGTCCCGCTCGGCGCCCTGACCCTCGCGGCCCGCGGCGCCATCCTCTTCGTGAACGGAGAGCGGCACCCGGTGGCGCCGGCACCGGCCACCGAGGTCGAGCCGACGGGCGCCGGCGACGTCTTTGCGGCCGCGTTCCTGATCCGCTACAACGCGGGCGGGGACCCCTACGAGGCGGCGTCCTTCGCCGCGGTGGCGGGTGCGCTCACCGTGGAGGCGGAAGGAATCCGCGGGGTCCCCGCGCGCGCTGCGCTCGAAAGCCGCTGGCGCGCGTTCCAGCTGCGCTGAGCCCGTCGGTTTAGTGGAAGACGCCCAGTAGCCAGAGGATGATGATCACGCTGAGCGGGACCCCGAGCAGCCAGAGCAGAAGCGGCACCATTGTCGTTCTCCTTTAGCCATCAGCCCCGCCGACCGCGACGGAGCGGAAACTGCTTCAGGAGGATAGCAATGCGGATGCCGGGCTCGGCGCCCACACCTCCAGCGGGTTACTGAAGTATGCCGGCACGCCTCGGGTGAGCGACGCGCTCTGGATCGAAGCCGGGGGGCGAAGCCCCCCGCTGAGGATCTAGCGCCGCGGTCCTGATTCCGCCCACCTGCCGCCGCCAGCGCCATTCGTTGAGGAGCTGGCCATAACGGTGCTGCCCGTAGAGCCAGACGCCGCTCGCGCACGCCAGGACGATACCGATGAGCAGGCCGAGGAGGACCTGGCGAGTGAGAGCGAGCCGACGCTTGCCGTCGAGGATGCCGAGCACGTTGTCCCTCCCTGAAATGGGGCGCGATCACCCGCGGGCCGGTGGCGGCTGGCGGCCGCGCCGCGCGGGCCGAGCGAGTATGGCGGCCGGCGGCCGCGGCTGCCATCGGGTGTTTCCCCTAGGCGAGCGCGGATCTCAAGGGCGCTGGAGCCGGCGCTCGGCGCGCTCGGCGAGCAGCGAGAGGGGGAAGCAGAGCGCGAAGTAGAGGGCGGCCGCCGTGAGGTACAGCTCGAAGGGGTGCAGTGTCCGCTCGATGGATTCTTGGGCGGCGCGGGTCAGTTCGAAGACGCCGATGATGGCGGCCAGGGACGTGTCCTTGACCAGGATGGTGCAGAGACCGACGAACGGCGGCAGCATGCGCCGAAGCGCCTGGGGCAGGATCACGAAGCGCAACGCCTGCACGGTGGTCAGCCCCGTCGAGCGAGCGGCCTCGGTCTGGCCACGGGGGATCGACTGCACGGCGCCCCGCACGACCTCGGACGTGTTCGCCGTCATCCACAGGCTGAGCGCGAGGACGGCGGCTGGCCAGGTCGGGATGCGGAGGCCGACCGCCGGCAGGCCGAAGAAGATGAAGAAGAGGAGGAGCAGGAGGGGGGTGGCCCGGACGACCTCCACGATCGCAGTGACCGCCGCCCGGGCCGGCGCCGAGGGCACGAAGCGGAGGAGTCCCACCAGCAGGCCGGCCACGGTGCCGAGGAGGATGACGCCGCCAGCGAGGGCGGCGGTCGAGACGGTGCCCCGGAGCAGATAGGCCAGGTTCTCCTGGACGACCGCGAGGCTCATGCTCTCGGGCCGATGCGCGAGCGGGTCACGTGGCGACCCGCAGTCGGCGCTCGGCCAGCGCGAGCCCGCGGCTGAGCCCCAGGACGAGCAGGACGTAGAGGAGGGCGGTCGCCCCGTAGATCTCGAACGAGCGAAAGTTGTTGAACGAGATGTCGTTGGCCACGAACATCAGCTCCACCATACCGATCGTCGAGACCAGCGCGGAGTTCTTCACCAGCGAGATCAGGTTGTTGCCGAGGGCGGGCAGGCAGATCCGGACCGCCTGGGGGACGACGACGTAGCGGGCCGTCTGGAGCGGCGAGAGCCCCGTCGAGCGGGCCGCCTCGTGCTGGCCCCGGGGCACTGCCTCCAGGCCGGCCCGGAAGATCTCGGCGTTGTAGGCGGCGGCGTAGAGCGTCAGCGCCGAGAGCCCGGACAGGAAGGGCGACAGGCGGAGCCCGACCTGGGGGAGGCCGAAGTAGACGATGAAGATCTGGATGAGGAGCGGCGTGTTGCGGAAGACCTCGATGTAGGCGCGGACCACCCCTCGCCCGAGCCGGCCCCCGGCCTGGGAGAGCAGGGCCACCAGCAATCCCAGGCCGATGGCCAGCAGCATTGCGGTGGATGAGATGAGGACCGTGAGGCCGGCGCCCTCCAGGAGATAGGGGAAGCCGCGCCAGACGGCGCCGGGATCGAAGGCGTACACGCGCCGCCCGGCGGCTCAGGACGCGAGCCGGGCCCGGGCGTCGCGCAGCATCTCGATGAGGACGGCGCGGGCGTCGGCGGGCGTCGCCACCTCGCGCGGGAAAGCCAGCCGCCGGCTGGAGACGCGGTCCCCGCGCGTGATCCGCAGCTTAAAGCCGAGACGATCCACCGAGACCATCGCCGCCGCGTCGGCCTCCACCCCGGCCAGGGCACGGGCGAAGGTGACGAGGGCATCGGCGTGGTCCCGGTTCATGTGGTCCACGATCCCGGCCGCCGCGTCGGCCAGGGGGTCGGGACGGGCGGCGCCGTAGGTGTCGCCGGCCACCCAGTCCATCGCGGCAAAGCCGCCGACGAAGTAGACGTCCTCGACCGTGAGCCGCCAGAAGGCGAAGTCCCCGAAGTCCACCCAGTAGCTCGCGGCCGGATGTCGGGCCAGATAGGTCGGCCGCGCCGCTGCGACGTCGGCCGCGGCCAGCCGGGCGGCACGGCCCATCAGCGTGACTCGGCCCGCGGCCAGGGGGTCCCCACCCCAGCCGGGCTGGCTGACGAAGAGGCTGGCTCGGGGGTCGGCCTCGAGATTCTGGGTATGCATGGCGAGCGCGCTGATGAGGAAGAGCGGCTGGCCGGCTTCGTCGGGCGCGTACGGCATCAGCGAGCCGAAGGGGTGGCCGGGATGCTTGCGCGAGAGCGTGGCCAGCGTCCCGATCCGCCCGAGATAGCCGAGCGTGCGGGCCCGCTCGGCGTAGCTCGGCTCGGGAACCGGCGCCGGCTCCGGCTCGCCCTCGGAGGCGGGCACCGCGTGGCTGGTCACGAGTCTACCCTCGGCAACATCGCTCCCGTGGACCGACCGATGGAACCGGGCCGACTCACGGCAGTCGGGGGGCGACGAAGCCCATGCGCTCGTACATCTGGCCGAGGGTCGGGGCGGAGGCGGCCCGGGCTCGCTCGGCGCCCCGGGCCAGCAGTCGCCCCAGCTCTTCAGGGTCCGCCCGGAGCGCCTCGTAGCGCTTGCGGATCGGTTCGAAGAGGGCGATGACCGCCTCCCCGACGTCATCCTTGAACCGCCCGTAGCCCTGCCCGGCGTAGCGGGCCTCGATGGCCGGCGGCGGCTCACCGGTGGCGACCGACAGGATCTCGATCAGGTTGCTGATGCCGGGCTTGTCGGCTGCCCGGCGCACCTCGCGGCCGGAGTCGGTCACTGCGCTCTTGAACTTGGCGCGGATCACCTCGGGCGGATCGAGGACGTGGACCGTCCCCTGCGGCGTGCCGCCGGTGGTGGACATCTTCCGAGTCGGGTCCTGAAGGTCCATGATGCGCGCGCCGACCTCGGGGAAGATCCCCTCCGGGAGGACGAATGTCTCGCCGAAGCGGGCGTTGAACCGGGCGGCGATGTCGCGGGCCAGCTCGAGGTGCTGGCGCTGGTCGTCGCCGATCGGCACCCGGTCGGTTCGGTAGAGGAGGATGTCAGCCGCCATCAGGACGGGGTAGGTGAAGAGGTCGGCCGACACGAATTCCTGGCGTTCCGACTTGTCCTTGAACTGGGTCATCCGGCGCAGCTCGCCGACGCTGGTCACCGCGCCCAGGAGCCAGGCCGCTTCTGGATGGGCGGTGACGTGGCTCTGGACGAAGACCGTCGAGCGCTCGGGATCCATCCCGGTCGCGAAGAGCATCGCCGCCAGGTCGAGGGTGCGCATCCTGAGGTCTTCGGGCTCGTACGGGACGGTGATCGAGTGGAGGTCGACGATGCAGAGAAACGTCTCCCCCTGGCTCTGGAGGGCGGCGTACTGGCGGAAGCCGCCCGAGTAGTTGCCGAGGTGCTTGGCCCCGGTCGGCTGGATGCCCGAGAAGATCCGCACGCCCGAGATTGTACCCTCCAGCCGCCGTGGACGCACCGTCGCCGTGACCGGTTTCCTGACAGCCCCGCCGATTCGCCCCGGCGTCCAACCCCGCGTTTTTACGTGTGGCACGTGCTTTGTATCAGAATCGATCAGCCGCAGGCCTACCCGGTCGCCTCTCCAGGCCTGCCTCGGCGCGGACCAGCCGCGGAGAGGCGAGAGAGCCTGCTGCGAGGAGGTCACAGGATGAGAAGCATAGCCCTCAGCGTCGCCGTTCTCGTCCCGCTGGTGTTCGGCGGGAATGCCGCCCTGGCGGCCGGCCAGAAAAAGGCGGTCAGCGAGCACCCCGCGCCGTTCCGGCAAGTGGAAGACATGGACAAGCTCCGGGATTGGCGGGGCAGCAAGCTGATCGGAAGCCACGTGAAGGACAAGGCCGGTCGGGACATCGGCAAGATCGAGGATCTGCTCGTCGAGCGCGATGGCCGCATCACCCACGCCGTGCTCTCGTTCGGCGGGCTGCTCGGCGTCGGCGATCGCCTCTACGTGGTGCCCTGGTCGACCATGCGAGTCGAGCGCACCGATAAAGACAACGTGACGGTGATGCTGGACAACGTCAAGAAGGAGGACCTGGAAAAGGCGCCTCGCTACACCGAGAAGGGACCTCGCTACGGCGAGGAACCGGCCGCGCGTCCTCGCGAGGCCCGGATGGACGGCATGATCACCGCCGAGGTGAAGACCAAGCTGGCTCGTGAGAAGCTCGGCACGCTGACCAAGGTGGACGTGGACACCAAGGAAGGCGTGGTGTACCTCACGGGCACCGTGGACAGCGAGTCGATGAAGGCGCGCGCCAGCGCGTTGGCGCGTCAGGTCAAGGGTGTCCGCGACGTGAAGAACGACCTGCGGGTGAGCGGCTAGCGGACGACGTCCGCTTCCCCTACCGCGGGGATGGCAGGCGGATCGGGCGAGCGGGCGACTCCCGTGCCCGGTCCGCCTGCCTTTTTCGGCGGACGATTCACGGCTTGACGAGGTTCGCTTCGACTTCGCCGAAGTACTTCTTCCAGAGCCGGTCGTAGGTGCCGTCGGCCCGCATCTTCTGGAGCTGGCCGTTCACCCAGTTGATGAACTCGCTGTCGCCCTTCCGGACCGCGATCCCGTAGGGACGGGGAATGAAGGGCTTCCCGACCACCTTCAGGTCCTGATTCTCCCTCTCCTTGACGAGCGAGAGCAGCAGCACGTCGTCGTGGACGTAGGCCTCGGCCCGGCCCCCCTTCACGGCCAGGAGGGCCTCCGAGACCTTGCCGAACTTCACCCGGTTGGCCTGGGGCGCGAGCTGGGCCACGTCCTGGTCCTGGATCGCGCCTTGGATCACCGCCACCGTTTTGCCGTTGAGGTCCTTCACGTCCTGGATGGGGCTGGCCTTGGGGACGAGGACGAGCGAGCCGGAGAGGAAATAGGGGTCGGAGAACTCGACAACCTGCCGCCGCTCGTCGGTGATGGTCACGGTCGCGATGATGATGTCGATCTTCCCGCTCTGGAGGAAGGGGATGCGGTTGCCGGAGGTGACCGCCACGAACTCCACCTTCCCGGGGTCGCCGAACAGGGCCTGGGCGAAGAGGTGCCCCAGTTCGACGTCGAAGCCGA
Organism: Candidatus Methylomirabilota bacterium; assembly: GCA_036001225.1. Classification (GTDB taxonomy): domain Bacteria; phylum Methylomirabilota; class Methylomirabilia; order Rokubacteriales; family DASRDR01; genus DASYUM01. The sequence continues at coordinate 55,456 of DASYUM010000308.1, forward strand.
GATTCTTGCCCTGGGCGTCCACGTAGCCGAAGGGCGGGAAATCGGTCTTGACGCCCGCCACCAGCTTGCCGCGCTTCTTGACGTCGTCGAGGGTGCCGGCGGCTGCGCCGGCGACCAGCCCGAGGGCGACGCCGCAGAGGGTGAGCCAGGCGGAGAGGACCATCCATCGCCGCATACCGGACCTCCTATCGGGGGTGAGGCCGCCGGACGGGGACTTGAACGCCGTTCCGGACGACGCCGATCGGGACCAGCCGCCGGCTGGCGGTGACCTTCTCGCCGGCGGCATCCTCCAGCTCGAAGTGCCCGTCGGCGAGCTGGAGCAGGGTGACATCCGCCTTTGCGCCCGGCTTGAGCATCAGCGCCGCACGAAGTGCGGCATGACGTCGCGGGCAAACCACCGCAGCTGCTCCATGAACTCGGCCGGCGGCACCCCCTCCGGCCAGTGGAGCATGAGCTGCTCGAGCCCGGGGTACTTCGCTTCGTACTCGCGGATCAGCCCGATGCAGTCGGCGGGCGAGCCGACCATCCAGGCCTTCTGCTCGACCCCCTCCTGAATCGTCGGGACTCGGGCCGGGGCGCCGGGGGTGCCCCACGGCCGCCCCTCGGGGTCGGCGTAGCGGACGAAACCGAAGGGCGCGAACCACTTGTAGCGCTCGTCGTGGGCGGCTTCCACCTCCCGGATCGCGTCCTCCCGCGTCCGGGCCATGTAGAAGCCGAGGCCGAGACACAGATCCTGGCCCAGCTCGAGCCGGTCGCCGTGGCGGGCCCGGGCGTCCCGGTAGGCACGGAAGACCTGGTCGGTGACCCGCTCGCCGTTGAGCGTCACCATGCCCTTGATCCGGTGGCGGGCCATGAACTCGATCGACTTGCCGCTGGCGATCGGCTGCCAGATCTCGACCGGCCGGTGGACCGGGCGGGGGACGAGCGTCACCTCGGTCAGCTCGTAGCCGCGGTACTTGACCCCCGGGGGCACCGTGTAGTGCTTGCCCCGATGGCTGAAGGCTTCCTCGTTCCAGGCCTTCAGCATCAGCTCGAACTGCTCCTCGAACAGCTCCATGTTCGCGGCCTGGTCGAGGACGGGCGCGCCGAACGACTCGACCTCACGCGAGTGATAGCCGCGCCCGATGCCCATGATCACCCGGCCATCGGTGAGGATGTCGGCCACCGCGTAGTCCTCGGCCAGCCGGATCGGGTGCCACATCGGGAGGACGTTGAACGCGCAGCCGAACCGGAGCCGTCGCGTCACCGCCGCCAGGTAGGTCCCGAGCAGGATCAGGTTGGGGAGGACCTCGTAGCCCTCGCGCTGGAAGTGGTGCTCGGCCGTCCACAGGCAGTAGTAGCCGAGGTCGTCCATGAGCCGGGCGACCTCGACCGCGGTGCGGTGGCCCTCGACCAGCCGCTCGTTCGAGTATCGCCGGGCGTCGGCGGGCGTCCCGTGCTTGCCGATCTTCTCCAGCTCGATCTGGCCGACGTAGAGGGCCGAGAACTGGTGGATCATGGGCCGATTCTAGCAGGAGTTGACCGGTCCCGGCGCGGGGCCTAGTCGCTCGGAGGGGTGTCGGAACACCCCTCCGAGGCCTACCCTTTAGGGTTGGGTGGGTGGGCGCGTGGCAAAGCCCGCGCTCGGAGCGGAACACCTGGCCGTCGGCGTACTGCAGACGGTCGGCGCCCGATCTTTCTGCTAGGGTCGAGGCATGGCCACCGCGGACGAGCTGGCCGCGCGATTCGGCATTCCCGACGTCATCCGGTTCGAGGCGGTGGCCGGTGGCCTGGTCCGTGCGGTCGTCACGACGCCGGTGGCCGAGGCCCACGTCTACGACCAGGGCGCCCACCTGGCTCACTACCAGTCCGCCGGCGCGGCGCCGCTCCTGTTCCTGAGCGCCCGCAGCCGCTTCACGCCGGGCCAGCCGATCCGCGGCGGCGTCCCGCTGGTCTTTCCGTGGTTCGCCGCCCGCGCCGGGGATCGGACCGCTCCCACCCACGGCTTCGCCCGGTCCCGCGAATGGCGGCTGGAGGCGGCCGAGCGCCGCGGCGACAGCGGGGTCACGCTGGCCCTCCGGCTCGAGCCTGACCCGGAGACGCGGCGGCTCTGGCCCCACGACTTCGTCCTCCGCTACCGGGTCGGGCTCGGGACCGCGCTCGAGCTGGCCCTCGAGGTCACGAATCCGACCGACGTGGCCCTCACCTTCGAGGCGGCCTTCCACACCTACCTGGCGGTGAGCGATGTGCGGCAGGTCGCCGTGCACGGCCTCGAAGGCGCGAGCTATCTCGACAAGACCGACGCGATGCGGCGCCAGACGCAGGGGCCGGAGCCGATCCGTTTCACGGAAGAGACCGACCGCGTGTACCTCCACACGGCAGCGACCTGCCGGGTGGACGACCCCGGGGCCGGCCGGCGGCTCGTGGTCGAGAAGGCGGGGTCGGCCACCACGGTCGTGTGGAATCCCTGGGACGCCAGGGCGCGGGCGCTCGCGGACCTCGGGGACGACGAATGGCCGCGGATGCTCTGCATCGAGACGGCCAATGCCGCTGCCGACGCCGTCACCCTCGCCCCGGGCGCGCGCCACACGATGCGGGCGCGGGTCCGCGCCGGGCCGATCTGAGCTAGCGGAGGCTTGCCACGAGCTCGAGCGCCGGCGACTCCGCGGCTTCGCCGAACCAGCGGAGCCGGTCGCGCAGGGCGACGACGTTTCCGATCACCGCCACCACGGGGGGCTCTAGGCCGGCCGCCTGGGCTCGACTCACGATGTCGGCGAGGACGCCCGTCACCGTCGCCTGGGCCGCGGTGGTGCCCCAGCGGATCAGCGCCACCGGCGTGTCAGGGGCACGCCCGTGGGCGAGCAGCGCGGTGACGATGTCGGGCAGGGTGCGCACGCCCATGAGGATGACCAGCGTGTCGACGCCGGTCGCCAGCGGTCCCCACTCGATCGCCGAGACGTCCTTGCCCGCGTCCTCGTGACCGGTGACCACGGCAAAGGAGGAAGACAGCCCCCGGTGCGTGAGGGGGATTCCAGCGTACGCGGGGACGGCCACGGCCGAGCTGACGCCGGGGATCACCTCGAACGGAACGCCGGCCGTGGCCAGCGCCTCGGCCTCCTCACCGCCGCGGCCGAAGACGAAGGGGTCGCCGCCCTTGAGCCGCACCACCCGCCGGCCCTGGCGGGCGTGCGCGATCAGCAGGGCGTTGATCTCGGCCTGGGGCGGGCCATGGTGACCCGGGCGCTTCCCCACGGCGATCCGGCGCGCGCTCGGGGGCGCCTCGGCCAGGAGCTCGGGGTTGACGAGGCGGTCGTAGACGACGACCTCGGCCCGCCGAAGCAGCGCGAGGCCGCGCACGGTGAGCAGCCCCGGGTCTCCGGGACCGGCCCCGACCAGGTAGACCGCCCCCGCCGCCGGGCTCACGTCGCGGGGGCTCCCGCACCCCACTCCCCCCACGCCGTCATCCGGCTCGGCGCCGTCGGTCGCGGTGCCTCGGCGCCCAGCCGGCGAAGCTCCGCCCCGAGGGCGGCCTGCCAGGCGGCGGGGCTCGCGGCCTGTCCGCGCGCCCGCAGCTCCCGCCGGACATCCGCCGCGACGTCCGTCAGTGCCGCGTAGTCGGCGGTGAAGTAGGCTTCGAGCTCTTCCCGGATGGCGCGCGAGAGCGCGGGGCTGGCCCCGCCGGTGGCGACCGCGATTTGCAGTTCGCCGCGCCGGAGCACCGAGGGCAGGATGAAGTCGCAGTGGGCCGGGTCGTCGGCGGCGTTGACCCAGACCCCGGCCGCGGCTCCGTCCTGGGCGACGGCCGCGTTCACGGCCGCCTCGTCGGTCGCGACGAAGGCGAGCCGGTAGCCCGTCAGGTCCCCGGACCGGTAGGCACGCCCGAGGTGACGGATCCGGCCTTCCCGAGCCCGCGCGTCGAGTCCGGGGTTCAGCGTCGGGCTCACGACCGTGACGGCGGCGCCGGTCGCCAGCAGCCCCTCCACCTTCCGCTCGGCCACCGGTCCACCGCCGACCACGAGGCACGGCTGGCCATCGAGCGCGAGGAAGATCGGGTAGTACGCCATCGTCAGCCCTCCACGCCGTGCGGCGGCCGGCCCGGCGAGGCGTCGCGGGCTACGGCCGCGACCTCGGCTCCCGCCAGCCACCCGCGCAGCTCGTCGTCGGTGTGCCGGGCGGCGAATTGGCGGAAGTTTTCCCCGTCGCGCCGCACGGCCAGGTAGCCGCGCAGCAGCCGTTCGACCGCCCCCGGCACGTCGCTGGCGGCGACCCGATAGCCGATCGGGCGCGCGGTGGCCTGGTGCCGGCCGACCGCGCCCCCGATGCAGAAGTAGTACGCGTCCACCAGGCGCCCGTCGACTTTCAGCTTCTTTCCCTCGATCCCGATGTCGGCGATCCAGTGCTGCCCGCAGCTGTTCGGGCATCCCGTGACGTGGATCTTCAGGTGCTGCCCGAAGCCGGGCAGCCGGCCTTCGAGCTCCTCCACGAGCCGGCGGGCGAAGCCCTTGGTTTCGGTCAGGGCCAACTTGCAGAATTCCGTTCCGGTGCAGGCGATGGTTCCGCGCCAGAACGACGAGGCCTCGAGAGGAAGGCCGGCCGCCGCGGCCTCCCGGGCTAGCGTGTCGACGCGCCCACGGGCCACGTTGGGGATCAGGAGGTTCTGCATGTTCGTCGTCCGCAGCTCGCCCGTTCCGTAGGCCTCGGCGAGGGTGGCGGCGGCCCGCATCGCGGCCGGCGTGAGCCGCCCCCGGAGCACCGCGAGCCCCGCGTAGCAGTAGCCGGCCTGCTTCTGCCGGTGGATGCCGACGTGATCCCGGTAGACGTCGTCGGGAGGGTCCTCGGGGACCGCTCGGTCGAGCCGGAAGCCGACCCGGCGCTCCAGCTCGGCCTGGAAGCGCTCCACCGTCCAGCCGTGGGTCAGGAAGAGGAACTTCAGGCGCGCCTTCTCGCGGTTCTGCCGCAGCAGGTCGCTGTCACGGAAGATCTCCGAGATGCCCCGGACGACCGGCAGCACCTGGTTCCATCGGACGAAGGCGTCGAGGCGTCGGGCGAGGTGCGGGTCGGTCGAGAGCCCGCCCCCCACCCGGACGGAGAAGCCGACCTCCCCGGTCTCGGGGTGGGGGAGGGCGGTCACGCCGACGTCGTTGATCTCGGGGTAGGTGCACCAGACCCGGCAGCCGGTGATGGAGATCTTGTACTTCCGGGGGAGGTTGTAGAAATCGGGGTTGCCGTTGAGCATGCGGGTCGCGGTGTGCACGAGCGGGGAGGCATCCGCGATCTCGTCGGCGTCCACCCCGGCCAGCGGGCAGCCGGTGATGTTGCGAGTGTCGTCGCCACACGCCCCCATGGTGGTGAGTCCGACCCGCCCCAGGTGCCGGAAGATCTCCGGCACGTCCTCGATCGGGACCCAGTGGAGCTGGATATTCTGGCGCACGGTGAGGTCGGCGATCCCGCGGGCGTGACGCTCGGCAAGGTCGGCGAGGGTGCGGAGCTGATGAGCCAGGAGGAATCCGTTGGGGATCCGGATGCGGATCATGAAGTAGGGGACGGCCCGGCCTTCACCGCCCACCCCGCCGACGGCCCCCTGACCGTCGCCCTGCGAGTAGATCCCCCACCAGCGGAAGTACGTGCTCCACTCCGGCGGGATCGCGTCGTAGCCGTCGCGGGCGAAGCGCAGGATCTCCGCCTCGGCCTCCCACGGATTCAGCTCGCGCTTGAGCCGCTCGACCCGCTGGGCCTTCGTCTCCTTCGGCTGCCCGGTCATCCCGCTCCTCCTCGAACATCAAAAGCCGAGCGGCGGGCTCCTCGGCCCGCATCGCTCGGCTTTCTGTCTTGCTGACGTCTGCCTTGGCGCGCGCGGTTCCGTTCTCAGGCCGTGTACCGGAGTGGCACCTCCACCCACGCTTTGCAGCGCGGACACTTGGCGGTGGCGTGGCCGGTGCGGCTCACGCGCAGGATGGCGTTCCGCACCACGACCCCCTCGTCGTCGGCGACCACGATCTTCGTCCGGCAGACGGGGCAGCGCCGGAGCGCGGCGGGAGTCCCGTCCTGGCCCTGGGCCGCGGGCTGGGGCGCCATGGCCCCGAACCTACCTTTGTCTATCGGGATTGTCAAGAAAGCATTTGGGCCGCCGGGGGACCGCCCGCCGCCTGCAGGAAGCGGCCGAGCAGGGCCTTGCCGGCGGTGGTCAGGATCGACTCGGGGTGGAACTGCACCCCTTCGACCGGCGCCTCCCGGTGGCGGAGCCCCATGATGAGGCCATCCTCGGTCCAAGCCGAGACCTCCAGGCAGTCGGGGAGCCCCTCCCGCCGCACCACCAGGGAGTGATAGCGGGTCGCCGCGAACGGGTTCGGGAGGCCGGCGAAGAGGCCGTGCCCGTCGTGGTGGATGGCCGAGGTCTTCCCGTGGACCGGCAGCGGCGCCCGGGCCACGATCCCACCGAACACCTCGCCGATGCACTGGTGGCCGAGACAGACCCCGAGAATTGGCACCCGGCCCGTGAACCCGCGGATCAGCGCGTTCGACACGCCGGCGTCACCGGGATCGCCCGGCCCCGGCGAGATCACGATGCCGGACGGCTCGAGGCGCGCGACCTCGGCGACCGTGATGTGGTCGTTCCGGCGGACGGCGAGCTCGGCGCCCAGCTCTCCCAGGTACTGGACCAGGTTGTAGGTGAACGAGTCGTAGTTATCGATGACCAGCAGCATCGTGCCCTCCCGCCCGCTCGATCGCCTTGAGGACGCCCCGAGCCTTGGCCAGGCACTCCTGATGCTCCAGCGAAGGGACCGAGTCGTAGACGATTCCGGCGCCCGCCTGCACGTACGCGACGCCCCCCTGGACGAGGACGGTGCGGATGGTGATGCCGGTGTTCAGCGCGCCATCGAATCCGACGTAGCCCACGGCCCCGGCGTAGGGGCCCCGGGCCACCGGCTCGAGCTCGTCGATGATCTCCATGGCGCGCACCTTCGGCGCGCCGGACACGGTCCCGTGCGGGAACACGGCCTGCAGGACGTCCCAGGCCCCGCGCCCCGGCGCCAGGTCGCCTTCGACGTGGGAGACGAGGTGCATCACGTGCGAGTAGCGCTCGATCGCCATCAGCTCCGTCACCCGGACGCTTCCATAGCGCGCGACCCGCCCGATGTCGTTCCGCGTGAGATCGACGAGCATCACGTGCTCGGCGCGCTCCTTCGGATCGGCGAGGAGCGCGTCGGCCAGCGCCTGGTCCTCGGCGCCAGTGCGACCGCGGGGGCGGGTGCCGGCCAGCGGACGCATGTCCACCCGCCCCTCCTCCAGGCGGACCAGGCGCTCGGGCGAGGAGCCGACGAGCGTGCCCGCCCCCGTGTCCAGGAGGAACATGTAGGGAGACGGGTTCAGGACGCGCAGGGCGCGGTAGATGGCGAGCGGGTCCATGCCGGGCACCGGCGTGGCGAAGCGCTGGGCGAGGATGACCTGGTAGATGTCGCCGGCCCGGATGTACTCCTGAGCCCGCTCGACGCCGGCGCAGTACGCCTCCGGCGTCACGTTCGACCGGGGCTCGACCGGCAGCGGGGGGGCGGCGGGCTGGAGTGGCCTCGGTCCCTCCAGGCGCGCGAGCAACGCCTCGATCCGCTCCCGCGCCCGCCGGTAGGCGGTCTCGGCGCCGTCGTCGAGGAAGGCGTTGGCGACCACCCGGAGCGTGTGGCGACGATGGTCGAAGACGACGACAGTGTCCACGAGCGCCAGCCGAAAGACCGGCATGCCGACGTCATCCGGCGGCCGGGCCGGGAGCCGTTCCCAGAGACGGACCGCGTCGTAGCCGAGGTAGCCGAGGAAGCCGCCGACGAACGGGGGGAGGTCGGGGCGAGTCTCGCCGCGGTAGCGGCCGATGTAATCGCGGACGACGGCGAGCGGCTCGCCCGGCTCGGTGACCGTGCCCGACGGACCCGTGACCTGCACGCGCGCGCCGTCGCATTCGAGGACCAGCCGCGGGTCCCCGCCGAGAACGGAGAAGCGCGCCACCTGGGCGGAACCCTCGACGCTCTCGAGGAGAAACCGCGAGGGGAGGCCCGCCAGCTTCATGTAGGCGGAAATCGGCGTCTCCAGGTCGGCCAGCAGCTCGCACGAGACGGGCACGACGTTGGCCGGCCCGCGATGACGCAGGAACTCGCTCGCGGTCGGCTCCAGCACGAGAGCGGGCATGAGCCCCTCCTGTTCCAAAAACGAAAGAGCCGAGGTCGGCGGGACCGTCCCGCTCGCCTCGGCTCTCTGACTCTCGTCGGTTACGTCTGCGCTACGCGGGCCCGGTCCCCTCGCTCCAGTGGGCGCACCACCAGCGCCACAGCCAGGCCTGCCGTGACCACAGGCGGGCCGGCTGTCTCAACTGCGCCTGCTCGGGAACCAGCACCATGATGGCGGAACAGTAGTCCGGGCGAGGGTGGCTTGTCAAGACAGGTCGACCCAGACGCTCTTGACTTCCGTGTACAGGTCCATGCCGGCCTGGCCCAGCTCCCGTCCGAACCCCGACTCCTTGAAGCCGCCGAAGGGGAGAGCGGCATCGTAGAGGTTGTAGGCGTTGACCCACACGGTGCCGGCCCGGATGGCCCGGGCGGCGCGCAGCGCCTTGCCCACGTCCCGGGTCCAGACGGCGGCGGCCAGCCCGTAGAAAGTATCGTTGCCATGGGCGATCCCCTCGTCCACGTCCTTGAACGGGATCACCGAGAGCACGGGCCCGAAGATCTCCTCGCGAGCGATCTTCATGGCGTTGGTCACGCCGGTGAAGATCGTGGGCTGGAGGAAGAAGCCCTTGCCGTTCCCGACGCTGGCCCGCTCCCCGCCGGCCACCACCCGCGCGCCCTCCTTGCGGCCGGCCTCGATGTAGCTCATGACCGTGTCGAGTTGCTGCCGGGAGACGACCGGGCCCATCCGGGTCGCCTTGTCGAGAGGATCGCCGACCTTCAGCCCCTTGACGCGCTCGGTGAGCTTGCCCACGAACTCGTCGTGGACGCGCTCCTCCAGGAGCAGGCGGGAGCCCGCCGCGCAGACCTCGCCCTTGTTGTAGAAGATCCCGGTCAGAGCGCCCCGCACCGCCGCTTCCAGATCGGCGTCGGCGAAGACGATGTTGGGCGACTTGCCGCCCAGCTCGAGCGAGACGCGCTTGAGCGTCCCCGCCGCCTCCCGCATGATCGCTTTCCCCACCTCGGTCGAGCCGGTGAAGGCGATCTTGTCCACGCCCGGGTGCCGGACCAGCGCCATGCCGACCTTGCCGCCGGGCCCCGGCACCACGTTGAAGACGCCCTCGGGCAGGCCGGCCTCGGCGGTGAGGTGGGCGAACTTGAGGGCGGTGAGCGGCGTGAGGGAGGCCGGCTTGAGGACGACCGTGTTGCCGGCGGCCAGGGCCGGCGCGATCTTCCACGACGAGAGCAGGAACGGAAAGTTCCAGGGGACGATGGCGCCGATGACGCCGACCGGCTGGCGGAGCGTGAACGTGAAGGCGCTGTCCCGCAGGTTCAGCGTCTCGCCGTGGATCTTGGTCGTCCAGCCGGCGTAGTAGCGGAAGACTTCGGCCGCGAAGGGCAGCTCCACCTTGCCGGAGTCGAAGAGCGTCTTGCCCGTGCACAGGCTCTCCAGCCGTGCCATCTCGTCGAGATTCGCGGTGATGAGGTCGGCGAGCTTCCACACGATGCGGCCGCGGTCGTGGGGGCTCATCTTCGGCCAGGGGCCGGAGTCGAAGGCCTTGCGCGCGGCGGTGACGGCGGCGTCGATGTCGCGCTCGTCGCCCTTGCCGACCTGCGTGAGGGGTTCCTCGGTCGCGGGATTGATGGGCGCGTACGTCTCGCCGCCGAGCGGCGGACGCCATTGACCGTTGACGAAGATCTGGCCTGCCGGCATGTCGCTTCCTCCTTTTATCTCACGGCGCCGAGCGTCACCACCGTGACCGCTCGGCCGCCCAGCCGATCGCGCATCAGAACCACCAGCCGTGCCCGCTCCCGCACCCGCTCCAGCGCGTCGTCGCGGACGACCGCCACGCCCCGTGGCGGGCCGGCGAGCGCGCGCATGAGCTCCGCCTCGGAGTCCACGACCGCCACCGGTCGTCCGGTGTAGAACGCGA
>DASYUM010000309.1:0-5516 GCA_036001225.1 Candidatus Methylomirabilota bacterium
GACGGCCGCGTTCGGGTTTCACCGGCCTCAAGACCAGCACCATGGCGAAGCAGAGTTCCCGAAGGAGGGGCAGACCTTCGACCAGCGCGTTGAGCAGGGCGCCCAGACCCAGCCACCGGAAAGGAAAACCGCAGGCCGGCACCAGGCGCAGCACCTGCCAGTCCGAGAGCTCGGCCAGGTTGCGCAGATCGGCCCGGGTGAGAAACGTGGCGGGCGGCGGCGTGGCGCGCAAGCCCAGGCGCCAGGCCAGCCGCTGGGCCCAGGCCCAGTAGGGGTTGTAGACCACGGCCGCCACGCGGTCCCGTCGGCCCAGCAGGGGCGACAACGATTCCAGCAGGGACTGGATATCGTGGCTCTCGTTGAGATTGGCGTTCAGGAGGACGATGCGCCGGGCGCTCTCGCCTCCCATCGAACGCAGAGCCTGCTTCAGGGCCGCGAGGTCGGCCACGCGGGACTTCCTGGCGGCGGGCGTGGTCTGAAGCAACCCGCCGTCGTCCCTCGGATCGGGCTGATACTGGATCAGACCGTCGCTGTACACGGTCAGCGGCGCAAGGCGGCGGGCGATGGCGGCGCGCACGAAGGGGAAATTCACCGCCGCTGGCCCCGGGATGCTGGTTGCGGCAACTTTTCCAAGAAGCTGTGGATGATCGCCCGCCGATCTTGGCTGGGCGGGCCGTCTCCCTCCGGGAATCGATCGTTCGACACTTATAGCACAGACGCAGCGCGACTAACGGGAGCCATCCGCCCGGTCCCTTCTGACTGACCTCACGCGAGTTGCTGTCGGGCCGGTCTCAGGCTATTTTGACGGGGTATTGTGGTGTCTGCTACGCCCCGACAAAAGAGAGGTCCCGGTGCCGCTGATGCATTCTGGAAATTCCGCGCCGACTGTGGGGGCTGATGGCCGGGGATTGAAGACCGTCATCAGTCTCCTGCTCGCGGTCTCGGTTTCAGTGGCGCTCGGCGCTGCCCTGCGAGCACAGCCGGACAAGAGCATGCCGCGCGTCGGCTACCTGGCGGAAGACGGCGGGGTGCCGGAGGCGTTCGCCCAGGGGCTGCGGGAGCTCGGCTACGTGGACGGGCAGTCGATCCGGCTCGCGTCGCGATCGGCCGAGGGGCACCCGGAGCGCCTCCGCGCGCTCGCCCTGGAGCTGGTCGGCCTCGCCCCGGCGGTCATCGTCGCGGGCGGGATCCGCGCCGCCCACGCGGCGGAGACCGCGACCACCCGCGTCCCCATCGTCCTGGACGGCGTCGGCAATCCGATCGTCACCGCGACCCTCGGCGGCCGGCCGCGTCCGGGCGGCAACGTCGTCCCGGCCGGCGTCTTCACGGCCGACCTCGCCGCGCAGCAGCTGGCCCTGCTCCGCGAGATCCTGCCCGCGGTGGACCGGGTCGGCGTCCTGCTCAACCGGACCAACGTCGCCCACAATCCGTCCCAACCCGCCCTGGCCCCCTTCGTGAAAGGCCTGGGCAGCGCGGGCGAGGCGCGCGGGGTCAGGGTGATTCAGTTCGCGGTGAAGGGCCCGGCCGAGCTGGCCAGCGTGTTCACGGGGATGGCGCGCGACCGGGCCCGCGCGCTGTTCGTCGCGTCCGACGCGATGCTCTTCGATCAGCGTCGCACCCTCGCCGGCCTCGCGCGGGAGGCCCGGGTGCCGACGATCTTCGGCGAGCGCGCCTATGCCGACGCGGGCGGATTGCTGGCGTACGGCCCGCGGTACGACGACCTGGACCGCCGGGCGGCGCGGCTCACCGACCGGATCCTCAAGGGAGCCAAGCCGGCCGACCTCGCGGTCGAGCCGCCGACCCGGCTCACGCTGGTGGTCAACCTAAAGACCGCGGAGACCATCGGCCTCAGCGTGCCCGAGGCGGTACTGAAGCGAGCCGACGCCGTGCTGCGCTGACCCGAGAGCGCCGGGGTCGGCGTCAGGGCGCGAAGGTGAAGGGGTCCAGGTCGACGCCGCTGACGGCGTTGAGCGTGGCCGGCTGGGCCAGGCCGGACAACCACTCGTAGCCCCCGATCGGCTCCCCGCCCCCGAACCGGTAGCGGAGGATCTCGCCGCTGAAAGGGAAGGGGATGAAGTTACTCCCCGCCGGCACGATTCCCGGGACGACGAACCCGCCGACCTGAAACGAGAGGAAGCTCCCGCCGGGCAGCCGCACGACGACGTAGCCGTCCACCGGGGTCGGCGGGAAGCCGGGCGTCATCGTCGCCGCCAGGATGAGGAGATCCCCGGTGTGAAAGGCGCTCGTGTTGAGCTGGACGGTCAACGTCGGCGGATCGACCGCCGTGGTGGCGTTCAACGCGTCCACCCGCCCGAACCCGGCGTCGAAGTCGAAGCCCGGCGGCCCCAGATCGACCGCGGTGCCGGTGAGGAGGTCGCGGAGCTGCTGGGACGACAGCGCCGGGTTGCGCTGGATGAGGAGCGCCGCCACGCCGGCGACGTGGGGCGCGGCCGCCGAGGTCCCGCAGAACGGCGGGGGGAAGAAGAACCCGAGCACGGCGACCTCGGTCGTGACGCAGTCGACGCCCGCGAGCTGGGGGACCATCCGCGACTCGGACGCCGGGAAGCTGATGGAGCCCGGCCCGCGGGAGCTGTAGAACTCGACCGTGGTCGGACTGCTGGCCCCGACCGCCGCGACCGACAGCACCTCGGTGACCGCGGCGTGGCCGATGAGGCTGTCGGCGGCGGTCACGTACTGCAGGGGGTTTCCGCTCTCGCAGGTCCGGTAGACGAAGTAGTCGAGGATGAGCGAGCTGGGGTTGCCGGTGGTGAGGTCGAACTCGGCCACCGCGATGAAGACATCCTGTGACGAACCCGTGGTGTTGATGTAGTCGATCCCTTCGATCGCGTTCTGCGTCCCGGTCTGGAAGCCGGTGCTGGCGGCGAGGACCGCCTTGTCGCTCGAGCGGGCCAGGAAGAGGTCGAAGTCGTCGTTCGCGGCGCCGTTTGGGTTGTTCCACTGCAACACGACCAGGACCTCGCAGCCGGCCGGCAGCGTCAAGGTGTTCCCCATGTCGCCGCCGCCGTAGTCGTGGACGGCCGGGTAGGACGGCGTGGGAAAGCTCTGGCCGGTGAGCCGGTTGTAGAACGCCCGATAGTGGCGCTGCCGCTCGTTGCCCGCCGCCGTCACGTAGAGGCGGCCGTTCGTCGCGAAGGTCCGGGCGGTCTGGGCGATCATCCCGTCCTGGAACTTCGGCTCGTCGAGAAACGTGATGTCGTCCACGACGACGCGGGCGCCGGCGGCGGCCAGCGCGTTGATGCCGTTCACCATGTCGGCGCTGGTGGTGGGGCCGTAGAAGGCGAGGCCGGACCCCGGCGCCAGGTCGTGGAGGATCTCCAGGATCGCCGTCCCTTCGTCGCCGCCGGGATTCTTCAGCACCTGGACGCCGGCCGGGAGGTCGCCGGTCGCGACCACGCTGGCGAGGTGGTCCACCCCGTCCGACATCACGCCGACCGTGACCCCGGCGCCGGTCAGGCCGAAGGTGGCCCGCGCCTGGTCGGCGCGGAGGATGCTGTCCCCGGCGGTGAGCTGGGCGCCGACCTTCCGGACCGGGTAGCCGGGTGGCCGGACCTCGGTCACGAAGGGAAGCGCGGCCACCGCGTCCACCTGCGCGGCCGGCAGCCAGCCCTGGACGAGCTGGAACTCGGGAAGGGTTAGCTCGACCTGGAGGCCGCTGGCCGTCAGCTGGGCGACGTACTCCGGCCTGAACTCCACCAGGACGACGTAGACCTGGATCGCGCCGGCATCGTCCACGCGGACGGCCGGCGTCGAGAGGGTGGCCAGGCCGCCCGCGCCCGCCTGGACTCGGAGCTGCACGGCGCCGGCCAGCTCCCGGATGGCGGGCGCGACCTTCTGCTGGGCCGGGGTCAGGCCCGTCTTGTCGCCGACCGGGGCCGGACGCTGGGGCGGTCCCTGCTCGCAGACCCCGCCACACTGGGCGGCGCCGGCGGCCGGCAGCAGGAGGAGCCAGGCGACGAGCAACGCGCGACGGATCATGGGGGTAGCGGCGAGGATAGTGAGATTCCTTACCGACGGTCAAGCTTTTTCCCGGGTTCTGCTTTTTCCCGGGTTCGAGGGCGCTCGCAGGTTGGGAGCCGAAGTCCGACCCCCGGCGTTACAATACCGGGGATGCGGAGGGGAGGTCGGCCTCGGGCCGGCCCCCGCCTCGCGCGGTGTCACCGGCACCGAGGCGCCGAGATCGGCGGTGGGCCAGTGGCGGGCTCCGGGCGGTATCGAACTCATACTTCTTGTTCCCTCGCCGGAACCGCATGGCCGCCTCGTTCGGCCCTCGACGAAGAGGAGGCGGTTCCATGAGGGTCGTTGGGGAGACGCTCACCGTTCACACTGAGGAGAACCAGCAGTTCCTCGACATCACCAAGCGGGTGCGTGACGCGGTCGCCCGGGTCGCCATCCAGAACGGAGTGCTCGTCGTCAACACGCTCCACACCACCGTGGCCCTGTTCGTCAACGAGTTCCAGTCCGCGCTGCTCCACGACCTCGGCGCGCTCCTGCAGAAGCTGGTCGCGCGCCGGGATGGCTACCGGCACGATGACCCCCGCTACTCCGACTGCGACCGGGGGAACGGCCACGCCCACCTCCGCTCCATGCTGCTTGGCCGTAGCGTCAGCCTGCCCGTCGTCGATGGCGAGATGGGGCTGGGCCAGTACCAGAGCATCATCCTGGCCGAGCTGGACGGCCCCCGGGACCGCAAGGTGAGCCTCCAGGTCGTCGGGGAGTAAGCCGGCCTCATCGGTCCTGGCCGGCGCGGGCGGTCACCCGCCCGGCCAGGACGCGCCCACCGGCATGGACCTCGGATTACGCGGCAAGGCGGCCCTCGTCACCGGGTCGAGCCGGGGGCTCGGCCGGGCGATCGCGCTCGAGCTGGCGCGCGAGGGCTGCCGGGTCGGCCTCTGCGCGCGGGGCAAGGACGCCCTCGAGCAGACGGCGGCGGAGGTGCGGGCGCTCGGGGTCGAGACGGTCGCCGTCGTCGCCGACCTGACGACCGAGCACGGGGTCCAGGCGGCGGTCGAGGCGGCGGCCACCACCTTCGGCGGCCTGGACGTCCTGGTCAACAACGTCGGCGGCTCCACCGGCGCCGCGTTCCAGGACACCGCCGTCGAGGAGTGGCAGCGCGCCATCGACCTCAATCTGACCCCGGCCGTGCGGGCGAGTCGCCTGGTGGTCCCGGGGATGCGCGCGCGGGGCGGCGGCAGCATCGTCAACATCACCTCCATCTACGGGCGGGAGTGGGGCGGCGCCTACGTCCGGCGTCCGACCTACATGGCGGCCAAGGCGGCCGAGATCGCGATGTCCAAGGCCCTCGCCCTCGAGCTGGCGCCTCACGGGATTCGCGTCAACAGCGTGGCCCCCGGCTCCATCCTGTTCCCCGGCGGCGGCTGGGAGCGCCGGCAGCGTGAGGACCCGGATGGCATCGCGGCCTTCCTCGAGGCCGACATGCCGCTCGGCCGCTTCGGCCGGGCCGAGGAGGTGGCGCGGGTCGTGGTGTTCCTGGCCTC
>DASYUM010000310.1:0-12412 GCA_036001225.1 Candidatus Methylomirabilota bacterium
CGGCCTCATAGGTGGTCTTGAACACCCCGCACTCGCGGTGAATCACGTCAACCTCGGAGGGGGGCTCCGCCCCCCTTCCGACGGCCCTCGCGGCGAAGCCGCGGCCCTCGCCCTTCGGCGAAGGCATCGGGCCTGCCTCCCCCCGGGATAGCCAGCCGGGCCGCGCCAGGACTCGAGCCCCCGTCTGGTCATGGCTTGTAGCCGATGACGGCATAATCCTGCGCCGCCCACAGGAGGTCGTTGAGCCGCGTGAAGTTGTCGTTGATCGCCTGGATGAACGCCTCTTCGTAGCGCCGCATGTACCAGAGCGGCTCCAGGAGGCGGAGCCGCGTCTCCGGCGGGCACGGGTTCAGGAGGCGCAGCGCGACGTCGCGAAAGCCGGCCGCCTCCAGCACGAACACCGCAGCTTCCGGGTGGATCGGCTTGAGGTGCGTCAGGTCCACGTAGAACGCGCCGGAGAAGACGGCCAGGCAGGCCGGGTTGGGCGTCTCGCAGACCAGCACACCGCCCGGGCGCAGCTTGGCGTGGGCCAGCCGCACCAGCCCGATGAAGACGTCCGGCGGCAGGTGCTCGATGAGGTGCGAACAGAAGATACCGCCCAACTCGCCCTCGGGAAGCCCGGCCAGGTAGCCGAGGGCGTCGGACTGCTCGACCGCCAGTCCGGCCTCCCGGCACCGCCTCACCATGCCGGGGTCGAGGTCGATGCCGCGCGCCGGCAGTCCGGCCTCCCGGCAGAGCTCGAGGAACTCGCCGCGACCACAGCCGACGTCGAGGATGGGGCCGCCCCGGAACAGGTCCAGGTAACCCCGCTGGCGCTGGCGGATGTCCTCGGGGAGGCCGCGGTGACGGTCCTCGAAGGCGAGGTACGCGCCCTCCGGCAGCGTGCCGCCACCCGGCGGCGGCGCCGGCTGGACCGGCAGCGCAACGGGGCCGGCCGGCGTTCGGGCCTGGTCCAGCGCGGCCCGCAGTGCCACCAGCTCGCGGCCGAGCGCGTCGAGCCGCTGGCTCACCTCGCGGTGGCGGCGCGCGCCCTCGTTCAGCCCGAGGGCCAGCTCCTCGGCGGTGCGCTGGACACCGCCGATCCCGTCCCGGACCGGCAGCACGAAGGCGTTGAGCAAGTGCAGGAGCTTCGAGTTGAACTCCACCTGGCGGGCCAGGATGACCTGGATGTAGGGCTTGGTCGCCCGGCGGAGAAAGCGCTTGAGCCCGACGATGAGCAGACCGAGCCGCTTCCGGTGGGAACTGAGGACCGGTTCGGCCGCGGTGTCCCAGGCGTCGTTGAGGGCGGCCAGATGGTCCTCGATCTCGGTCTGGAACCCGGGCACGGACTGGGTGACCTCGAGCTCCATCTGGGCGATCCGCCGGACCTCGTCTTCGGAGTAGAAGCCGGACGCGCGACGCTCGCGGACGCGCTCCTTGATCTCCTCCATCAGCTTGGCCACGTCGACCGCCGCCGACACCGACTCGTCGGTCACCGGGTACCCTCGGGTAGCTGCCACGTATGCGCGAGGCGGGCTATGCCGACTTCCTTCACGCGCGCCCGCACGGCGAACGCGTAGAGCCGGCTGTGATAGTCGTAGGGATGGCCATCCCGCGCGTGGACGGCCACGTCGAGGAAGTATTCGCCCTCGATCAGGTCGAGGCGCTCGATGGCCACGCTGACCGCGCCCTCGCCGGCCACCTTGCCGAGGCCGAGTCCCTCGATCGCGGTGTTGGTGCCGTAGCAGCAGACGCCGTCCTTGCGGAAGACCCCGATCCCGAAGACCGGATCCTCGATCGGCCGGGCGGCCCGAAAGGCGAGGTGGATCGTGCACGGCTCACCGGCGTCGTAGAGGTAGCGTTCCTGTCCGGTCCGATCGGTGAGCCGAACGGCGACGACCTCGATTTCGCGGCTCCCCCACCGGTCGGCGCTGCCGGCGGCGGCCGCGGCCTCGGCCTGCCGGTGCTCGGCGCCGAGAGCCTGGGCTTCCTCGCTGGCCACGTGCTGGAGGTAGCGGTCGATGACCTGGCGGGTGCCGCCCTCGGCCTGCACCCGGCCGCCGTGGAGCCAGGCCGCCTGGTCGCAGAGCCGTTCGACGGCGCCGAGATCGTGGGAGACGAGCAGGATGGTCTTGCCCCGCGCCTTGAACTCCTGGATCTTGCCCACGCACTTGTGCTGGAAGGCTTCGTCGCCGACCGCCAACACCTCGTCGATGAGCAGAATGTCGGGGTCCACGGTCACCGCGATGGCGAAGCCGAGCCGCATGTACATGCCGGAGGAGTACGTCTTGACCGGACTGTCGATGAAGGCATCGAGGCCGGCGAAGGCGACGATCTCGTCAAACCGGTCGCGGATCTCGGCCCGGGAGAGGCCGAGGAGAATCCCGTTGACGTAGACGTTTTCGCGGCCGGTGAACTCGGGATGGAACCCGGCGCCCAGCTCGATGAGGGCGGAGACGCGCCCGGCCGCCCGGATCGAGCCAGCCGTCGGCTTCAGGATGCCACCGACCAGCTTCAGCAGGGTGGACTTGCCCGAGCCGTTGCCGCCGATGATGCCGACCATCCGGCCCCGTGGCACCTCCAGGGTGACGTCGCGAAGCGCCCACAGCTCTTCCCCGGCGAACAGCCCGCGGTGACCACCCCGCACGAAGAGGTCCTTCACGGTGAAGACCTGGCGCCCCCGGTAGAGGCGGAAACGCTTGGACACCTGGCGGAGCGCGACCGCGACGTCGACGGCGGAATCGGCCACCGGGCCTCAGACCTCCTCGGCCAGGCTGTCCCGGAGGCGGTCGAACACCCAGTAGCCGCCGCCCAAGGCGGCCAGCGCGACCACCGCCACCATGCCGAGGTGGATCCAGTGGGGCTGGCGGCCGAAGAAGATGATGTTCTGGTACCCCTGGACCAACCCTGCCACCGGGTTCAGGAAGTAGAGCGGTCGGAGGGGAACCGTCAGCGCCTCGCCGAGCCGGAGGGTCAGCGGAACCGTGGAGACGGGATAGAGGATGGGCGAGAGGAAGAAGAGAAGGACGAGGAGATTGGCCAGGATCTGCTCGACGTCGCGGAGGTGGACGTTGAGGGCGGCCAGGGGGAGCGCCAGGCCCACCGTCAGGAGGAGCTGCATCGCCAGCAACAGCGGCAGGTACGCCAGCATCGGCCCCGGCCGGATGCCGAACAGCAGGAGGAAGAGGAAGAGGAGCGGCAGCGAGAGCAGGAAGTTCGCCAGGTTGGAGAGGACCGAGACCAGCGGCAGGATCTCGGCCGGGAACAGGATGCGCTTGACGAGGCCGCCAGAGCCGACGATGACGCCGGTCGCGTGGCCGAGCGACGAGGCGAACCAGAGCCAAGGGAGCAGGCCGGTGAAGAGGAAGACCGCGTAGTTCTCCATCGGCACCCGGAGGTAGACGGCGAAGACCAGCACGTATACCACCATGAGGAGAAGCGGATTCAGGAACGACCACAGAAAGCCTAGAAAGGAGCCCCGATAACGGGCGTGCAACTCGCGGAGCACCAGCGTCGCGATGAGCGCGCGGAAGCGGTAGAGGTCTCGGAAATGTCCCAGCATGACCTTCTATTCTAACTCGGAGGGTCGGGCGAACCGGCGTGTGGAGTCAGACCCGGCTACGCCGGTAGCGATCCGGCCCGGGTGGCGAACTGCCCCTGGTCCTCGTCAAACGCGACCCCGCCAGTACTGGAGAACGTCGGCCAGACTCTGCTCCAGCGGGATTTGGGGCTTCCAGCCGGTGAGGGCGCGAAGCCGACCGGCGTCGCCGAGAAGGAGTGGCAGGTCGATCGGTCGCACCCGCTCGGGCACCACCCGCACCTCGATGGGCTGTCGGGCCAGGGCCAGGAAGCCGTCGATCACCTCGCGGATGGAGACCGCGCGACCGGAGCCCGCGTTGTAGACCTCACCGGGCCCCCCCCGCTCGAGCGCCAACCAATAGGCGCGCACCATGTCCCGGACGTCGGTGAAGTCGCGCCGGGTCTCCACCGTGCCCACCTCGAGGACCGCGGACTTCTTCCCGCGTTCGATGGCGGCGACCTGCCGGGCAATGTCGCTCCACACGAAGCCGGGGCCCTGGCGGGGGCCGACGTGGTTGAAGGCGCGCACGATCACGATGAGGAGCCGCTCGGCCCGCCCGTAGTAGCCGGCGTAGAGCTCCTGGCAGGCCTTGGAGAGCGCGTAGGGCGAGAGCGGGGCGACCGGTTGGCTCTCGGTGATCGGCTGCTGGGCTTCGGGGACGGCCCCGTACAGCTCCGCCGAAGACACCAGGAGGCAGGGCGCCGGCGTCGCCCGCAGGCCCTCGAAGAGCTGGAAAGTGCCGGCGAGGTTTTCGCGGAGGACGTCGTCCCGCTGCGCCCACGAGGTACTGACCACGCTGATCCCGGCCAGGTGGAAGACCCGATCGGGTCGGATCTCGGCCAGCACCCGACCCACCGCGCCCGGCTCGGTCAGGTTGCAGGGCAGGGTCCGGATCGCGTCGCCGAGGCCGGCCAGGTTTTCCGTCGTCGCCCCCGGCAGAACCGTGCCGGTGACCTCGGCGCCATCCTGGAGGGCCAGCTCGGCGAGGTGGCTGCCGGCGAAGCCGGCGATTCCGGTGATGAACACCCTCACCCGACAGCTCTACGCGCCGGGCAGAAACCCAAGCCGCCGGGATGCGACGGTTATCGGCACGGCTAGACCCGGTCGCGCCAGTAGTCGAGCAAATCCTTCAGCGTCACCTCGAACGGGATGGTCGGACGCCAGCCGGTCGCCTGCCGGAACCGCGTGCAGTCGCCGATCAGGATTTCCACGTCGGAGGGCCGGAACCGGGCGGCGTCCTCGCGAACCTCCACGGTGGCGGTGGTGAGGCCGAGCAGGATCTCGAGGACACCGCGAACCGAGTGACCGCGCCCGGAGCAGACATTGTAGACCTCGCCCGGTTCCCCGTGTTCGAGGGCGAGCCAGTAGGCGCGCACCATGTCGCGCACGTCGGTGAAGTCGCGGATCGCCTCCATGTTGCCGACCCACACGACCCGATCCCGCCGTCCCCTCTCGATCTCGGCGATCTGCCGGGCCAGGTTGGACGTCACGAACACTTCGCCCCGCCGTGGCCCGGTGTGGTTGAACCCCCGCGTCCGGACCGCGTGGAGCCGGTGGCTCATCCAGTACTGGTAGGCGAGGAGGTCCTGGGTCACCTTGGAGATGGCGTAGGGGGAGAGCGGCCGGAGCGGGTTCTCTTCCCGGATCGGCACCTCGTCCTTCCGCACCAGCCCGTACTCTTCGCTGGAGCCCGCGATGTGGAACTGGGCCGGCAGCTCCAGGTCGCGGGCGGCCTCGAAGAGGTTGAGCTGGCAGGTCACGTTGCCCGCCACCGTCTCGACCGGGGCCAGCCAGGAGGTGGGGACATAGCTCTGCGCGGCGAGATGAAAGACGCGGTCGGGGCGAACCGTGGCCAGCATGCGGCGCACGGCACCGGCGTCCCGGAGGTCGCACTCCACCAGGCGGAGCCGTCCGCGGAGGTGCTCGACGTTCTCCATGCGGCTCCGCCACCGGTAGGTGCCGTAGACCTCGACGTCGCCGCGGGCCACCAGGTAGTCGGCGAGGTGGCTCCCGACGAAGCCGGTGACGCCGGTGATCAGGACTCGCATCAATGCTCTCCTTCGCTGAGCAGCAGGCTCACTCCGGGTTTCGATCGAAGAACGCGTGGATGGCCTGGCTGACGGTTTCCACCTCGGCGTCGGTCAGCTCCGGGAAGCACGGGAGCGACAGGACCTCCTGGGCGGCCCGCTCGGCGACCGGGAACGCCGCCGGCTGGCTGTCCAGCTGGCGGAAGAGCGGCTGGCTCGGGATCGGCTGGGGGTAGTGGCAGGCGGTGCCGATGCCGGCGGCGGCCAGGTGCTTGGCCAGGGCGTCGCGCCGCGGCGTCCGCAGCGTGTACTGGTGGAAGACGTGGCGGACATCCGGCGTCTCAGCGGGCAAGACGACCGGACAGCCGGCCAGCGCCGCCGTGTAGCGGGCGGCGATCCGCCGCCGCGTCTCGGTCCACTCGGCCGCGTAGCGCAGCTTGACCCGCAAGATGGCGGCCTGCAGCTCGTCGAGCCGGCTGTTCCAGCCGAGTTCCACATGGTCGTACTTCTGGATCTGTCCGTGGTTTCGCCCCCGACGGAGCCGCGCCGCCAGGTCGCCGTCCCGGGTGACGACGAGGCCGGCGTCGCCGTAGGCGCCGAGCGGCTTGGTCGGATAGAAGCTGAAGGCGCCCGCCGTCCCCAGCCCGCCGACCACTCGGCCCTGCCAGGTGGCGCCGAAGGCCTGGGCCGCGTCCTCGACGAGCGCCAGGCCGCGAGCCTCGGCGAGGGCGCCCAGGGCTCCCATGGCGGCCGGCAGCCCGTAGAGGTGGACCGCGATGATCGCCCGCGTCCGGGGCCCGAGGGCCGCCGCCGCCTGGTCGGGCCCGAGCGTCAAGGTCAGGGGATCCACATCGGCGAAGACCGGACGGGCCCCGACCTGGAGAACCGCTGTCGCCGAGGCGACGAACGAGAAGGCGGGAGTCACGACCTCGTCGCCGGGACCGATGCCGAGGGCGAGCAGGACGAGCCGAAGGGCGTCGGAGCCCGAGCCCACTGCCACCGCGTGCTCGACCCCCAGCGCGGTGGCGCACTCGGCCTCCAGGGCCTCGCCCTCGGAGCCGAGGATGAAGCGTCCCCGCCGCAGGACGCGCCGGAGCGCCGCCTCCACCTCTGGCTCGAGGGTGGCGTACTGGCGGGTCAGATCGAACTGGGGGATCGTCACTGGGACGAGAAGGCCCGGCCGAACCCGTACTGGCCCAGCTCGAGCAGGCTGATGGTGATGTGGATCTCGTCCTCGTTCGTGCGGTCGATGAAGGCGGCCGTCACTGCCCAGCACTGCTGGCGGTAGTCCACCTCCAGGCGATTCTCCACCACGGTCCCGCTCAGGACGTCGTAGTTGGAGACGAAGCGCGCCGCCCACCGGGGCCCCAGCCGGGCCCGGAGCTCGGCCTGGATGAACTGTAGTTCGCCGCCCACTCCGTGTCGGGTCCCGAAGGTGGCCCGGAAGTCCCGGGTCTCGTACGAGATGTCGGTGGTGGCCGTGGAGACCTCCGAGGCGTAGGGGTCGAAGGTCGCCGTGCCCCGGAACCGGAGCCCGAAGAGCGGCTCCAGGATCAGATCGGCGGTGAGCGGGGACAGCCGCCGTCCCGCCGGGGCGGTGGATGGGGAGCCCGGCGTCGTGGGCGCCGGCTGGTTGATCGGGGAGGTCGGTTCCGTGAGGGGCGGCGACTCGAGGTCATAGGTCTGGCTGAACGTCAGCCGGGCCAGCTCCCACACGCGTCCCCGGGGATTGTCGGCCGTGGGCACCGACCGGGCCTTGACGCGATTGGTGAGGGAGTAGGTCACCCCGTTCGCCCCCCGGATTCGATCGACCCCGTCGAACTGCGGCAAGTCGTCCTGGTTGGTGTCGGAGATGAAGTTGTAGGACAGTCGGGGCTCGATGCTGTGCTGCACCCGCTGGATCCCCAGCAGGCCGCCGAGGTCGAAGACCCGGTAGGCCCGCGCCTCGACGTCGAGCCCGGCCTCGAAGAGCAAGCGGTGGGTCGCCTCGTCGGTGGTGTCCTCGACCAGGAAGCCGCGGTCCACCTTCGTCCCCACGACCTTGGTGTCGTAGACGGTCTCCCGGCCGCCGAGGTGGGGGGTCAGCGTGACGAGCCCGCCGGGGGAAAACGGGTAGGAGAAGCGGGGATGCAGATCCAGCCGCTGGCCCTCGGAGCCGAGGTCGCGCACGAAGTTGTTGTACGAGCTCTCGAGCTCGAAGAGGAGGCCCCCCGCGCCGGGCACCTGCTGCGAAAAGGCGCTGAGACGGAGCTCGGGCAGCCGGTGGAGCTCGATCGGTTGGTCGGTGGTGAAGTCCTGGTAGGTGAACAGGCGCCCGAAGAGGTTCCACTTGTCCCAGCGCTGGGTGAGGGAAAGGTTCGACTCCAGCCGCTGGCGGCTGCGCTCGTCGAGCGTGTTGCCGAACTCGCTGAAGTACTGGTCGTCGCTCACCCGGGCCAGATCGGCCTTGAGCGTGAGCCGGGGCGTGATCTGCTCCTCGTGGCGAAGGCCGACCACCCACCGCAGGTCGTCCTTTTCGGTGTCGTCGAGGATGAACCCCTCCAGCTCGCCGCGGGATCCCTCCTGCCGCACGTACCGATAAGAGCCGCCGAGCCCGCCGCCGCGCTTGGAATAGTAGGCGGGGACGAGCGTGAGGTCCTGGCTGTCGGAGATCGCGAGGAAGATCGGCTGTCGGTACTGGAAGCCCTTGGTGTTGCTGTAACCGAGGTTCGGCGCCAGGAGCCCGCTGTGGCGGTCCTTGCGGAGGCTGGTGGCGAAGACGGGGATGAACGGGATGAGCGGGATCCGGCCCACCCAGAAGGAGGCGTTGGTTCCCCAGATCCAGTCGTCGAGGTAGGCGGTGGCCTGGCCCCACCCGACGTGCCAGGCCGGGGGGTCACCCTCGCAGGTCGTGAAGGTGCCGCCGGTCAGCCGGTACGCCTTCTCGCCGAAGCGCTCCATCCGGTCGCCGCTGAAGAAGAAGTGCGGTTCGGCGAAGCCCTCGGCCCGATAGACGATGCCGGTGCCGGTGCGGAAGTTGTACTCGAGGCGCTCGCCGAGGAGACGGTCGCGCCCGTCGAAGAAGACCACCCGGCCCACCGCCACCGCTTCGCCGGTCTCGGTGTTGACCTCGACCCGGTCGGCCTCGAGGCGGACCTCGCCCTGCTCGAGCTCGACGTGCCCCTCGGCGATGAGGAGGTTCTCCCGCTCGAGGCTCTCGAGGCGATCGGCGAAGACGGTGACGGGAGCTTCCTCGGTTCCGAGGGAGAGCTCCCGCCGCTCTTGAGCAGCGGCCACAACAGGCATCAGCGACAGCCACGCGAGGACCAGCCCGACCAGCCGCGTCCCGGGCACCAACCTCCCTCCAAGTCGTTGTCTTTTCGCGCGTCTACGCGAGCGCGCGCGCTCGGGCGCGACAGGCTCGGGGCATCGTAGCAGATCGCCCGGCGGCCGCGCAACGGTGACGCTGCGCGTCAGTCCGGCGGGTCCGGCTCGGCAGGGAAGAGATCGGGGGCAGCCGTCGCCCCCGGGCGGCGGCGGGCGGGGCGGCGCACGGGCAGGGTGTCGAGGCCGGGGGTGGCGAGCCCGAGCAGCTCCTTGAGATCGAGGGCGTTCTGGATCGGGTAGTCCTGGTTGTTGTTGTTGAAGGTGACCGCCACCCGCCGGGCGTGGCCGCCAAAGGCCTGCGTGCGACGGGCGATGGTGCGGATCTCGTCGGGCCCGTAGAGGTAGTCGTACTTCTCGGCGACGCTCGGCTCCTTGCCGGCCAGCTGGGCGAGCCAGCCCGTCACGTTCTGACCGTGGAGACGGAAGGTGACCCAGCCCGGCACGGTGGCGGCCGGGATGAAGGGTTGCCAGGGCGCATCCACGCCGACGAAGAGGAGGCCGTGGTCGGCCAAAAACCGCAACACCTCGTCGGTTCGCTCGGGAATCCAGCTGGCATTCCGGAACTCCACGGCCGCCGTCCAGCCGGGCAGCCGGCGGGGGAGCGAGGCGAGGTACTCGAGGACGCGCTCGTCGTAGCGGACCCACGGCGCCAGCTGGAAGAGCACGTAGCCGAGCTTGCCGGCCGCGGCGAGGGGCGCGACCCCCTCCCGGAACAGCTCGAAGCAGCGGGCGAGGGCTTCGGCCGGGAAACGGTCGCGATCGACCTCGCCCCGCGGGCGGAGGGGGACATCGTCCGGGAGCATCAGCCGGACGTCGGGCGGCAGCGTCTCCACCCGCGGATGGTGGCCGGTCATCAGGCTATAGGCCTTGACGTGGAAGAGGAAGCGCGGCGGCGTCCGGCTGACCCAGAGAAGGGCATTCCGCGGCGACGGCAGCGCGTAGTAGGTGGCGTTGACCTCCACACAGTCGAAGAACCGCGCGTACCAGCGGAGCCGGTCCTCGGCCGACATGCGGCCGCGCGGGTAGAAGCGTCCGGAGGCGATCAGAGCGCGGTCGAGCCAGGACGCGCAGCCGACCCGGTACTCGGCGGGTCCCGGCGGGGCCTCGGCCAGGATGACCGGCGTGTCCGGGTCGGGGCTATCGGGGATCGAGGATCTTCTCGGCCCCGAGCCAGCGGAGGGCATCGGCGATCAGGAAGAGCGAACCGGCGACGCAGACCACGTCGGCGCTGGCGTCGGTCAGCGCCCGGCGTAGCGCGTCGCCCGGGTCGGGGATCACGCTGACGCGGGCGTCCACCGGCGGCAGCGCGGCAACCAGGTCGGCCGGGGGCGTGGCGCGGGGATGGGCCGCGGCGGTCGCCACCACGTGGCTGGCCAGGGGCGCCAGGGCCTTGAGGATCCCGGCCCGGTCCTTGTCGGCCGAGATCCCCACGACGAGGGTGAGCCGGGCGCCGGGGAAGAAGTGCACGAGCGAGGCCGCCAGCGCCGCCGCGCCGCCAGGGTTGTGGGCGCCGTCGAGGACCAGGGCCGGCCGACCCGCGCGCGCCGGCACGACCTGAAACCGCCCCGGCCAGTCCACCGCCGCGCAGCCGGCGCGGATGGCCTCGTCCGAGATCGGCCGGCCGGCGGCGGCGGCGAAGGCACGCACGGCCCCGACGGCCAGCGCCGCGTTCGCCGGCTGAAAGAGACCGGCCAGTGCCAGGTCCACGTCGCGCACCGTCCAGCCGGGGCCGGCCAGATGGAGTCGGTGCCCGCTCAGGTCCGAGCGGACGACCTCCGCCCGCACGTCGCGGCCTTCGACCAGGAGCGGAACCCCGACCTCGCGACAGCGCGCCTCGATCACGGCCATCGCCTCCGGCGCCTGGGCCGCCGAGAGCGCCACGCCGGTCCGGATGATGGCGGCCTTCTCGGCGGCGATCTCGCCCAAGCGGTGGCCGAGGTAGTCCTGGTGGTCGTAGTCCACCCGGGTGACGACGGCGGCCAGGGGAGCGCCCACGTTGGTCGCGTCCCAGCGCCCGCCGAGCCCGACCTCCAGGACGGCGACGTCCACGCCGGCCGCCCGGAACGCGGCCAGGCCGACCGCCGTCATCGCCTCGAAGAACGTGATCCCCCCCGCGTCGAGCCGCGGGCCGAGCGCGTCGGCGGCCCGGGCGAGATCGGCGGGCGCGATCGGCACGCCGTCGATCCGGATCCGCTCCCGCATGTCGAGCAGGTGGGGCGAGGTGTAGAGGCCGGTGCGGCAGCCGGCGTGGCGGAAGATGGCCTCGGCCAGCGCGGAGACCGACCCCTTGCCGTTGGTGCCGCCGACGTGAAGGAGGCGGAGGCCCGCCTCGGGATGGCCGAGGAGGTCCAGCAGTTCGTGGATCCGCTCGAGCCCCGGGCGCATGCTCGAGCGCTCGAACCGCTCGAGGGCGAGCAGGCGGGCGACGGCGCGGGGCGAGCCCGCGCTCGCTCTCACGGCCCGGCCTTGACGCGATGAGACACTCAGGTGCCGGGAATGGTAGTACCGGGCCGAGGACCGAGCCGTCCGAGGCGCGCCGAGGGCCGAGGACGCCGGGAGGCGACGGTCATCGGCCCGGGCCGCTCACGGAAGGGGGGTATCGGCCGAGTCGGCGAAAAACGCGAGCAGGCGCCGGAGCAGGTCGCGCAGCTCCTTGCGCTCGACGACCAGGTCCACCATGCCGTGCTCGAGCAGGAACTCGGCACGCTGGAACCCCTCGGGGAGCGGTTGCCGGATGGTTTCCTGAATCACCCGAGGGCCGGCGAAGCCGATCAGCGCCTTCGGCTCGGCGAGGATGACGTCGCCGAGCATCGCGAACGACGCGGTGACGCCCCCCGTGGTGGGATCGGCGAGCAGGACGATGTAGGGGACTCGCTCGTCCTCGAGCCGCTTGAGCGCGGCACAGGTTTTCGCCATCTGCATCAAGGAGAGCACGCCCTCCTGCATCCGGGCCCCACCCGAGCAGGTGACGACGAGCAGGGGCGTCCGCTTGCGGGCGGCCAGCTCGATGGCTCGCGCCACCTTCTCCCCCACCACCGAGGCCATGCTCCCGCCCATGAAGGCGAACTCGAAGACGCAGACGACCACCGGGTAGCCGGCGATGCGGCCGACCCCGGAGATCACCGCCTCTTCGCTCTTCGTCTTCTCGCGCGCCGCGGTCAACCGGTCGCGGTAGCGGCCGCGGCTGTCCTTGAAGCCGAGCGGGTCCTGGGAGCGGAGCCCGGCGTCGCGCTCCTCGAAGGAGCCGGGGTCGAGAAGGAGCGCCAGCCGGTCGCGGGCCGAGAGCCGGAACGGCGCGCCGCAGCGGGGGCAGGTGCGGAGGTTCTTCTCGACGTCGGCGCGGTAGACGATCTCCCGGCAGGCGTTGCACTTGATCCACAGACCCTCGGTGACGACGACCTTCTTGTCCTTCTTGCCGAAGAGAAACGCCATGGCTACGCCTCGGGGGGGGGGGGGGGGG